>JACPMW010000037.1 GCA_016185805.1 Candidatus Woesearchaeota archaeon
ACCAGGAACTCCAAAAGGGTAATTGGCCTGTTCTTTCTCTTCTTTCAAATGAGGCGCATGGTCAGATGCAATTACATCAACAGTTCCATTTTTGATTCCGTTCCATAATGCTTTCTGGTCCTGCTCTGTCTTGAGCCTTGGTTTCATCTCTGCAAAAGCCCCAAGTGCCTGCAAGTCTTTTTCATTCATGAACAAATGGTGGGGGGCAACTTCAACTGTAACGTTTTTCAGCTTTCTTGATTTGGCATGGTTCAATTCTTTTTCCGAGCTTACATGCGCAATATGAAGATGGTTCTTTATTTTATTTTTTACCATAATGCCAATTAAGTCTTCTACATTGTCTTCCTCTGCATGCGCTATAGTGATTTTGCAGGCCTTCAAAATATCCTTTATTAATTCAGTATCGTCCACTTTTAAGTCTCCGGTTGTGCAGTCCATGTATAATTTTACAGCAGCAATGTCTCTGGCCTTTTTAATATCTGAGACGTTATCAGATGCCCCGAAATTAAATCCGTAGTTGACGATGCTTTTTGCAGCAAGCTTTCTTTTCTGTCGCCTTTTGCGGCAGCCATGCTTCCTGTCAAAAAATCTTCCTTGTGCGTCAGCCCAGGCTCCCTGAAGTGAACATGAACATCAATCAAACCGGGAAGGACAAAATTGTTTTTCGCATCTATAATTTTGTCTGCTTTTGGCTCCTTGTTCGTTATTTTGGAAATTTTGCCGCTTTTTACAAGAATATTTTTAGCAAATATTTTGTCTTTTACCAGAATCCGGCAGTTTTTTATCAGCAATGACATTTTAGTGTGTTGAATGATATTCCTTTATCGTTACTTTCCTTCCGCTCTTCAGCCTTGCAAAATTACCGAAATCCGACATCTGGTTTAATTGCTTTGAATTAAAAATGGGTCCGTCAATGCAGCATATTTTGTCGTTTATCATGCACTTTCCGCAGATTCCGAAGCCGCAGGCCATGTACCTTTCAAGAGATGCCTCAAGTTCAACTTTATGCTTTTGGCATATCTCAAAAATCTTCTTCATCATGATTTCAGGGCCGCATGTGTAAACAATTTTTATTTTTTTATTCCTTGATAAAACCTCGTCCAAAGCATCGGTTGTGAATCCTTTTCTTCCGAAAGAGCCGTCGTCTGTTGTTATCATCATGTTTTTAAATCTTTTACGGTAAATCAAATGCTCCATGCTTCTTGCGCCATAAATTGAGACTGAAGACAAGCCAACTCCGCCTGCAACAACACATGCATTCGGTTTTGTTGAGAAAGAATTCCCATACGGGCCCCTTATTCCTAGCTTGTTGCCTTTTTTCAATTTGTCAAGCGCATTTGTAAAAATTCCTATTGACTGCGATGTAAAGGCAAACTCTTTTTTATTGTGATAGGAAATTGCCATTGGCTTTTCATCAACGCTCGGCAGCCAAGCCATTATGAACTGCCCGGGCTTGCTGGCTATGGAATGTCTGAAGAAGAAGGATTTTTGGCCTTTCCCTTCCTGAACAACATCGGCAATTTCCAGCATTTGCGGGATGTCTGTCCTGCAGGTTTCAGTTTGTTGCATTTTTGATTCCTTCCAAAAATGATGATAATCCATCTTTGCATTTTCGGCATAATTTTTCTGATGGAGCATTGTACTCCATTATGCACCTTGGAAGCTTTCCATACCCCATTACTTTTGTATCAGGATGGTGCACGTTAAGGCCGAGAAGATGATAAACCTCATGCGCAACTTCGTCCTTAAAAAATCTTTTTGGATACTTGACTTTGGGATCAAAGGTAAAGATTGTGACGCCGTCGGAAACATATGTCAGCGCATCCCCGAATTCAAGGATATCCTTTCCTGTTTTAACTCGTTTATTGATAAGAAAAATGCTTGCGCTTCTCCTGTTTCCAGATTTTTTTGCCATATCCAGAATTTGTGTTCCGTCAATTTTCCCATTTTTTATTGCAAAATCCAAATTTGCGGTTTTACTCAATCTTATTTTGCCCTTGCCAAAAAAACTCAATGCCCTCCTTATTGTATTTTTTATTAGCATTATTTCCTCATTTTTCAGCTCGCTGCAGTTGAAAATATCAACTTTCTTCTGCCTGAGCCAGCCCATGAAATATTTATTTTTAAGGTAAATTTTATGATTATTGAAGCAGTATTTTTTCCATTCATTTATTGAGTTAAGTCTCATCTTTTATGCGCAATCCCCCTTATTTCATCAAGATTTTTCATTTTATTCTTTTTCATCCACTGCATAATTTCACCGCATACTTTCCTGAAAACATCATTTCCGCGATAGTAGATTGCAGTCCCAATCCCTATTCCTGTTGCTCCTGCCATTGTCATTTCGATTGCATCCTTTCCATATGTGATTCCTCCGGTTCCGATGATTGGGATTTTTACGGTTTCATAAATCTCATAGACGCACCTGACAGCAATCGGCTTCAGTGCAGGGCCTGAAACACCGCCTATCTTATTGTCAAGTATCGGCTTTCCTGCATCAATGTCAATCACCATACCCGAAGTTGTGTTTATTGCGGTTATTGCATCTGCACCGGCTTTTTCGGCTGCATGCGCTATTTCCTTTATATCATAAACATTCGGGCTCAATTTTATGCTAACTGGAATTTTGCCGGAATTCAGCTTTACAATTTTTGTAACCTTGGCTGTCAATTCAGGGTCTGCATAGTATGGCTTGCCATAGTCCATATGCGGGCATGAGATGTCGACTTCAATCACTGCCGGCTTCAGCGAGGCCATTTTTTTTGCCACTTCCCCAAACTGCCCTATCCTGTAGCCATAAATGCTTCCGATGACAGGCAAACTTAGATTGTCCAGTCTTGCAAAATCCTTCATTGCAGAGTCAATGCCTTGTCCGGGCAAGCCAACCGCATTAAGGAAAATTCCGTCATAAGAAAACATTGTTGGATTTGAGTTGCCAGCCCTCTCCTCGTGGCAAAGCGATTTAAGGGTTACAGCACCTGCTCCTCTTTTACCAATCCGGTCAACGCTTTCTTTTGTCACTCCAAGAATTCCAGAAGCAAGAATTGTGGGGTTTTTGAGCTTTATTTTGCAGAGTTTTGTTTGGAGCATTTTATAAAATTGAATTTAAAAATTTAATTTCCAATCCGTCGCAGTGAGTTGTGAGCGAGTTCGCTACGAGCTCACTCGCATCTCGGGGCGACATAATCTTGTGCTCGATGTCGCTCCGATTGAGTTGCATGCGAGAACGCTCGCATGCTCGCGTTCATCTCACATCGCGACATCTCGCCTATTTATTTTTCGTGGGATGAGCGAAGCGAATCCTACATTTTTGATGAAACTTTTTCGCAAAATGTCGAAAATCAGAGATTTTCGAGCACCTCGAAAACTTTTGGTTTTCGCTGAGTTTCCCGCCGTCAACTCGCGGAAGGGTTGTTTTATATTATTTCTATATCCTCTTTTCCCATGCTTCTTTCGCAATAGTGGCATTTGATCTTAAGCGGATCCTTTTTGAGGACATAAAATTTTGTTGGAACCTGCTCGTTGTTTGTTATGCACACGGGGTTGGAGCACTTCACCACATTGTCGATAATATCGGGAGTTTTAACCTTTATTTTTTCCCTGACATCATAGTTTTTGATTATGTTGACGGTCGCATCAGGGGCGACAATGGCTATTTTGTTGACTTCGCTTTGGGTTAGGCTTTTTCCGCCAACCTTTATAATTGCCTTCCTCCCGATTGTTTTGCTTTGCAGGTTAGTGGCGATTGAAACTATCCCGCTGTGGTTTTCCAGGTCAAGAATGTCAACAACCTTGAAAGTTGCGTCTGTTGGGATGTGGTCTATCACAGTGCCCTCGTCTATAGCGCTTATCTTCAGCTCCCTCTTTAGTTCTTCCTTTGGAGCCTGGATTACTTTTTTAGCCCTTATCTTCTCTTTACCCCTTCTGCCTTTCTTTTTTCTTCTTGCCATGTCATTTAATCCTGCCCAAGACCAATGCCAACAATATTTTTCTTACCGGAATTCCATTCGCAGCCTGCTCGAAATATGCTGCATGGCTTGTGTTGTCAACACTTTTGTCTATTTCATCAACCCTTGGCAACGGATGCATTATCTTCATGTCTTTTTTCACGTTTTGCAGGAATTGCTCGTCAACCCTGTAAATGCCCTTGAATTTCTCATACTCCAGGGGGTCTGGAAATCTTTCCTTTTGTATCCTTGTGACATAAAGCACGTCCAACTCTTTCGCGAACCTGTTCAAGTCAGCTGTCTTGAAGTACTTTATTTTTTTCTGGAAAAGCTCGTCTGTATAGCTTTCCGGAATCTGCAGGTCGTCAGGCGCTATAAAATAGAATGTTGGATTGAAATGCGACAATGCAATCACTAGGCTATGAACCGTCCTCCCATACTTTAAATCGCCAACAAACCCTATATGCAAGCCATCCAGCCTGTTTTTTGTCTTCTGGATTGTATACAGGTCAAGCATTGTCTGTGTCGGGTGCTGGTTGCTTCCGTCACCCCCATTTATGACAGGGATTGAGGCAGCTTCTGCAGCAAGCCTGGCGCTTCCCTCAAGGGGGTGCCTTATCACAATGACATCAGCATACTGCTCGGTCATCTTTATGGTGTCCCACAAGGACTCGCCTTTTTGTATTGAAGTGACATTCGCGTTTGAAAATCCAATCACAGTCCCTCCAAGCTGCTCCATTGCGGAAGTTTGCCCTTGAGAAGCGGGATTTTGGGCTTTGCTTCAATTTGCTTTACAAGCTTGAGGACGTGCAAAAGCTCTTCCTTTGAGAAATCGTTGATTGATATTATATCGCGATTTTTAAACTCCATATTAAAAAATTTATGCATATCTTATAGTATATAAAGATTTTGATTATAGTATACAAAAATGGTTACAAAAGCGTTTTTTGAGAAAAAGTGCACCCTATAGGTAGCGAAAAGGAAGGGTGTTTAGTATTTAAGGATTTTGGTTTTTTAGAATCTATTTTTATTTAGATAAAATTACATCAAGAGGTGGTGAAATGGTTTTCTCTCTGTCCGTAGTTATTTTGCTACCATCAGGTTCTTTTAACTTTCCTCTAATAGAATCAATCATCCCTACGGCAATAGCAGCTTCTTTGGGAGTATTTATTTTATTTAAATCTAAGACATATATCCTATTTTCTTCCCCCTCTCTCCAGTAAAAAAATTGGCTGCCTTTTATTTTATTAAAACGAAATCTGCCTTGAGGCAATTCAACATATCCACTTTGCAATATGTCTTCGAGTGGCGTTCCCTGTGGAGTCTCACCCACTTTTTGTGGCGATTGGTATGGTCTAGTTTGTAGTTCAGAATTTTTTGGTTTTATCTTTGAATTTATGTAATCAGGCAGTTCATTCCGTAATACAAATTCTAAAACACTTTGTACAAAATCTGGATTTTGAAATCTCTTTAAGAAGGTATTTAATCTATTATCTCCTTGCTCCCCAGAAGATTTTTTTAACCTAGTATATTCCCTAAATTCTGTATAAGGTATAAAACCTCCTCCGCTAGAGATTTTTTTAACTTTTTTCCCAGTAATTGTGTACACAAAATTTTCAGGTTTTGGGACAGAGTAAGATACCCCATCTTCAAAAAAGTCAAATCTAGCTCCATCATAGTGAATATCTCCTTTTTGACCAATAGAATTCATCCGATATATCTTTTCTAATTCAGGCTTTTGCTGTGCAATTACAGGAGTTCCACTACCTAATAATTGACTTAATAAAGCAATGCCAGCTACTGCTCTTTGATACCTCATTTTTATTATTAATAATTAGCTCTATTTAAATCTTTCTATTTCGTTATCACTTAATAGAAGTAATAATTTTCAAGCTTCAGCCGCGCATCTCTCGCAAAGCAAAGAGCCCTTGACTTTTTTAATGTCTTCTGCATATGCGCCGCAGCCCTGGCATATTGCCTCTCTTGAGATTATTCTGTCAATTGGCTTTCTTGTCTCTTCCCTCAATTCAAATTTCTCGACAAGAAGCTCGAAAAGGCTCGGCTCGATCTTCAGGATGTCCTTTATTGTGAGCAAGCCGACCATCTTGCCCTTGTCAACAACCGGCAAGTGCCTTATATTGG
>JACPMW010000039.1 GCA_016185805.1 Candidatus Woesearchaeota archaeon
ACTGTCAAAACCTGTGCCCCTCCTTTGTCTATGGTGATGTCTGTCCTCGGGAAAGAAACTCTTTTATCTCCGGAGAGCAAATCATCAAGAATTTTTCCTTTTACCTGCTCCTGCACCTCCTCCTGAATGCTTCCCAAGCCGCTGAACTGGTTCCTGATGAACACCAACCCCAATCCGAGAAGAGTCATGGCAAGCACAACAATGACAATCGCTTGTATCGAAATTTCTAAAGAAGCCCTTTTATTAAACATCCATACACCTCTTTTTTGACTGCATTAAATAAACAGTTTATTTTATGTACTTGTTTATAAAGTTTTCTAATAAATAAATTCAGCAAAAACATCACAACCTTTAAAAACCGCGCAGACTTCCAAATTTTATGGCACGCTTAAGAAAATTTGTGGCTTACAGGAGGCTTGAAAGGCCCTACACAAGAACTTCCAAATTCAAGACAAAGTCTTATGTCAGGATGACACCAACTGTAAAAATTCCAAGGTTCGAGACAGGCGACGCAAGGAAAATATTCAACTGCACCCTAAACCTTCTCTCGAAATCAGATTTGCAGATAAGGGACAATGCTTTGGAGAGTGCAAGGCAGACAAGCAATAAGCTGCTTGAGACTTATCTGGGCTTGAACGGCTTCCATTTAAAAGTCAAGGTTTACCCTTACCATGTCTTAAGGGAGCATGCGCTTGCATCAGGCGCAGGAGCCGATAGGTTCTCGTCAGGAATGGCGCATTCATTTGGCAAGCCGATTGGCATTGCAGCAAGGGTCGCGAAAGGCCAATCGATTTTCCAGGTCAGCGTTGACGGGCAGAACATGGAAATTGCAAAGCGGGCATTGGAAAGGGCATCAAAGAAATTGCCTTGCTCATGCACCATAGTCATAGAAAAAAACAATGCAAAAGTATAAATAGTTCTTTTAAGTAACTTTTTCCATGATTGCCGAGATACTCAACAGGTATACAACAAACAAATACCTGCATTCTATTATAATATTGGTCGCATTCTTTGTGATGTCCGAGTTTGTTGTTTTAATCTCACAAAAGGTCATCCTGAGGCTCACAAAAAAGACAAAAACAGAAATTGATGACCTGATAGTTGCAAGGACCAACAAGCCGTTATCCTTGATACTGCTTTTAATTGGGTTCAGGCTTGCAGTAATCCCCCACAGGATAAGCGGCGACATTCTTGACTTGATAGAACATGGAATATCAAGCCTCATAATAGTGATTGTCACATACATAGCTATAGTAGTTGTTGACATTATCATAAGCAACTGGGGCAGGAAATTCGCCTCACGGACAGAGTCAAAAGTTGATGACGAGATTGTTGCCCTTTTCCAGAGGTTTTCAAGGATATTGCTGAGTTTTGTCGGTTTAATCTTCATACTTCAGGTTTGGGGCATACAAGTAGGCCCATTGCTTGCAAGCCTTGGAATTGCTGGGCTTGCGGTTGCATTTGCGCTTCAGAACACACTCGGCAATATTTTCGGAGGCGTTTCATTGATCATCGATAGAAGCATCACAATTGATGATTTCATAACGCTTGACGATGGAACGCGAGGCATTGTTGCAGACATAGGATTGAGGAGCACAAAGCTAAAAAGCCCCGATGGCGATTTGATAATAATCCCGAATGGCAAGCTCGCGGATTCAAAGATATACAACTACCACAAGCCGCTGCCCAAGACAAGAGTTACAGCTGAATTCGGGGTGAAATACGGCTCGGATGTTGAAAAGGTCAAGAAAATGGTGCTGAGTGAGATAAAAAATGTGAAGGATATTCTTCAAGACCCGGAGCCAGCAGTGGTTTTCGAGGAATTTGGGGATTTTGCGCTTAAATTCAAGGCATTCTTTTGGGTTGCATCGATAGAAAAAAAGATGGCATCAAAAGAGGCCGCACTCGCAGCCATATACTCTGTCCTGAACAAGAACAAGATTGGAATACCATTCCCCACAAGAACAATATATATGAGCCAGGAAACCAAGCAATAGTTTATTCTTTTAATATTTCCCTTATTGTTTCATAAGTTTTAGGATACTTGTCTATGTCTAATATTGCAGTATGCAAAACCTCCCCAAAGAGCCCTCCGCAAGTCCCATTAATACGGTATGATTTTGAATTTTCCAGATTTGCGCTTTCAACCGTTGCAATGCCGTCCCCATCGCCAAATTTCATCTGGCAGCCCTGCCCAATTATTGTGTAAACCTTTATTTCTTTTGGCTGATTTGCCGGGTCGTTTAATTTGTTAAGGAAAAGGCTGTTTTCCTGCATGTCATTGCATTCCCTGCTTTCCCCCACAAAGCCGCAGTAATCCCCTATTGCGCCTGCAACACCTTTGTTGGGGGCGGCTATCATAATAAGCTTGTCAATATCCTGCTCTCCAAATATCTGGACATATCTTCTTGCCACTAAGCTTCCCATCGAATGAGCAATTATATTCACTTTCGGCTTGTTTGTTCTTTCCTTCACAATTTCGATTAAGTCTTTCAGCCGTAATGCGTAAGTATCTATGTTTTCGCTTTTTGTGGGGATTAAGATGTATTTTTCCCCTTTCCTGAAGGCATCAAAATAATAGCTTACCTTGGCAGTTATCGGCTTGCCTGACAAGCCCCAAATCCCCATTTGAGCTGGCTCATTCTTTGAGTATAATGAAACTATGCCTGCATTCAAATAGCCATCATCCTGCAGCCTTGACTGCAGCTTGTTGAAGGCATCCAAAGAGAATTCAGGGGAATTGCTTTTTGCCAGCGAATGCCCGTGCAAAAATATAACAGGAAATGTTTTTGAATCATTCCTGCATGAATCCTCGATGCAGCATGGCTTGCAGTCATTAAAGACGCAGCATACGGGAAAATTATCGGAAAGGTTTGTGTCAATTCTTGGAATTATTGTATAATTTATATCCATGCTTACAGGCTCAAAAACGAATTTGCCGATTTTGCTCTTTTTTTTGCCAAGCTCCGCACACTTTTCCAGAAGCTCCAGCGTCTTTTTTGAAAGCTTCAGTTTCGACAAGAGGTACAATGACATGTTGATTGATTCATTGTGCTGCAGCTGCTCAATATCTGCCCTGTCCTTTGGCAAAATCCCCTCTGCAATTTTGATTATTTCAAAATCAGTTTTATTTTCCAATTTCAACTTTTCAAGGGAATCGTGATAGGAGTTGTTTATTTTCCTGGCCTCGTTGTCCTCGAATCTGGCTGCAAGCCCAAGGAAGTCATTTCCTGCAGGAAACACAACACTCTTGTTTTCAATCAGCTTTAGTGTGTCATTTTTGGCTGCTATATGCCCATTGTTCAGCTCGTTCAGCGAGTTGCATGCTTCCCTCAGCTGCAATTCATCAGGATAGCTTTTTATGAATTTTTCAGTATCTTTTATCGCGTCTGAAACAGACATATTCTCATTGCAGTTTTGCATGAGGCTGCACATAAAATTCTTTTCAAACTTCAATAAGTATCCTGCATTGAAAAAAAAACTTGCAGACATTAGCCTCGTATCATTTATTGCCAAGCCTTGCCAGCCCTCTAGCTTCAGTATATCATTGGATATTGTGCTGTAATTGTCAAACGTGTTGTTTGTCAAGGCAGACGAGGCATCATTGAAGCTGCTTACGGCTTCATCCATTTGTGTTGCGTTTTCAAATGCGATTTCAAAGCTTTCCAATGCCTTAAGGCCTTTATCAAGGCTTTTGAGCCTTGAAAGCAGCTGATTGTGGAGTTCAGCAATTTTTTCTATTTCCTTGTCCAGCCTTTTTATGGAATTTTCCATGGCTTCAAGATTTTCAAAAAAGCTTTGGTTGAAAAGCATGTTCAGCCTGTTGTAGTTTTCAATTGACCACAGGCTTCTCAGATTTTCAACAGAAATGACAAATTCATCATAGGCTTCATCAAAGGCAATCCTGTCTTCAGACGAGCTTTTCAGGTTAACCCTGAAGCCAAGCTCGAAGTATTTTTGGCTGGCTTTTTGCTGCAGAACATCTACATTCGCAAGGAAAAAAAGGAGTTTTGTTACATTTTGCTTTAGGGAGTCCTTGAGCTTTTTCTCGGTTTCAGTTAAGTCATAATTTACTGTTACAAGCGAGGACCTTGACTTTTCTATGCTTTTCGTGAGGCACAATACAGACGGAATGCTTCTGCATGCTATGTCAAAGCTGTAAAAGTCCTGGCCGCTTCCAAGGCGCTTGATCGTAATATTGTAGCCTTTAACCACATGCTCGCCTATTTTAATTTCAAAACTTCCCTTGTCTATAGCCTCATTCCTGCTCCTGTCGTTGAATGAGTAATTGCACGAGGCCCTGCAGTATGCAAAATTGTAAATGCTTGTGTCAAACTCCGCTTTGCTTATGTCGCCATAATGCATGGAAAAAGATTTCTCATTTGGAGAGAGGTAAATAATAAGCTCATTTCCGAGAAAGAAGTTTATTTTCTGGTTGAAGAATATAACAAAGTAAATGAATGCCAATGTGACTACAGCTATGATTATTAGCTCATATTTCTTCCAAAAGGATTTTATCGGCTTTTGCCCTTCTTCCACAATGAATTTTGGATTTATATATGAATAAAAATGTTTCGGGAAATTTTTATATTAATCTTATTTTCAATATAGCAAATAAATTATCCGATTCTATTTCCACCTATATACAACCAAAACCTTTATATATTAGTTCTTACTATTTTTAGCTATTAATATACATTTTTGTATACCAATATAGATTAAAACGTAAAATAACGTTGGGACATAGGCAATTCCCTGAAATTAAATGGCAGCAGAGCTTATCGGTTTAGGAGTACTTTTCTTGTGCGCTATCGTAGGTGGCATTATAGCAGCAAGATTCAAGCAGCCTCCTGTTTTTGGCTTGCTGTTGGTGGGGGCAATAATCGGCCCAAGCTCTTTAAATCTTGTCCAGGATTTGAATATGATTAACATGATGGCCGACTTGGGCGCCATACTTTTGCTTTTTGCCATCGGCTTGGAGTTTGACGTCTCAAAGCTTATGAAGCTTGGCGCAAGGTCCATTTTGATAGGTCTTTTGAAATTTGCAATTGTGCTTTTTTTTGGCTACGAGACAACTTTGCTTTTGGGCTTCAGCTCAAAGGTCGCTTTATTTGTCGGGGTTATCCTGTCCTTCAGCAGCACGGTTGTTGTCATAAAAGTCCTTGAGCAAAAGGAAATGTTCAAGAGGAAAGAGGTTCCTTTGCTGGTTGCGATATTAATAATAGAAGATATACTTGCTGTTTTTGCCCTGACTTTTTTTTCAGGCATAACAGACTCGAGCAGCAGCCTTCTTTCGGTGCTTGAGCACATATTGTTCTCAATCGCCATATTGGTGTTTGCTTACCTAATAATCATGAAGATTTTGAAGTACTGCGTCAGCATCATATTAAGGAATAACAGCGACGAGTCAGTTCTGATATTCCTGTCCCTGGGCATTGGAGCGATATTCAGCTATTTTGCATTCTACCTCGGGTTGACACCAAGTGCGGGCGCTTTTCTGGCGGGAAGCCTTGTGGCATCCTTGCCAAATGCAAAGGAATATGGAAGGGCAGTGCACCCATACGCCATAATCTTCACATCAATTTTCTTCATGGCAATGGGGACTTTGGTGGATTTTCAGTCAGTAAAAGAGCACCTTCCGTTGATTGTAATCCTACTGGTGGTTGTCATAATTGCCAGATTCATAGGAATCGGCCTGACAACCTCCCTTCTTGCAAACTTCAAGAATGAGCAGCCTATTTTCGCAAGCATAGCCATGTTTTCAATCGGCGAGTTTTCCCTGCTTGTTGCAAAGGAGAGCCAAAAATTCGACATTGGCGTGGATTTGGTCACGATAACTGCAGCCATAATCTTTATCAGCGCCATATTGATGTCCATAAGCATAAATTACAGCGAGTCCCTTCACAATCTTTTCAGCTCAAGAGCGCCTATGAGGACAAAGTTGAGGCTTGAGAGGATCTCTGACTACCTGAGAAGGCTTTTTGACCAGATGGAGATAGAAAATTTCTCTACAAAAAAAATTGGGGCAGAATCAAAAATTGCCTTCATGCTTGCAATATTGACGCTCCTCACCTTCTTCATTTTGAGAAGGGTGTCCATTATCATCAAGTCCAACTATCATGCGGTGTTTTTGTATTTATTCTATACTTTGAGCGCCATACTGGTATTTTATTTGATGAGCCTCATATTCAAGAGGCTAAAATCAATGCATGGCGCATTGTCCTTCATACTGACAAATGTTGACAGCTCAAGAAACCTCAAAAAATGCAGGAAAATATTGAACAGCATGCTCATAGCATTGCTTCTGTTTTTTTCAGCCCTGCTTTTTCCCTTTGCGATGTTCGCATTAAATCTCAATGTTTGGGCAAATATAATCCCCTTCATTCTTATAATTGGTGCGCTTTATTTCACAAAAGGCTCGTTCGCGCTTATTGAAGGCGGCTCCTCCCCGGCCAGCTTCCCAAGCTTCTCGGCTGCAAAATTTTAATCCCAAAACTATTTAAATAAACATGCTTTCTCGGTTTTGATATGGCAAGTTTCAAATTATGCATCTCGGACCCGTCAACAGGAAAAACATTTCAGAGGGAAGTAAAGGACAATGCTGCAAGCCTTTTCATTGGGCTGAACATAGGCGAAAATATAAAAGGCGATTCCTTCGAGATGAGCGGATACGAGTTTTTGATTACAGGAGGCTCTGACTATTGCGGCTTTCCTATGAGGAAGGGAATTTTGGGGTTAAGGAAGAGCCTCACTGTGTATGGTGGTGTAGGCTTCAGGGGCGCTGCCAAAGGCATCAAAATAAGGAAAACAGTGTGTGGGCACAAGATACACGAAAGGATATCCCAAGTCAATCTAAAGGTTGTAAAGCAAGGCTCAAAAAAGCTTGCAGAGATTTTTGGCAAAGAGGAAAAAGCAGAAGAGAAAGAAGCAAAGCCGAAAGAGCAAAAGCCTGAATCAAAAGAAGCCGAAGTTAAAGAGCATAAGAAAGCTGAAGAGAAAAAAGAAGAAAAAGCTGCAGCAAAAGAGCATAAAGAAGATAAAAAGGAGCATAAAGCTGAAGAAAAGAAAGAGCACAAAAAGCACGAAGAGCCAAAGGAAGCCCAAGAGGAAAAGCAACAATAAATTTTACATTTACTCAATTACGAAAATAAAATTTTAAAAAAACACCGAGAGCGACTACTTGAACAGAGTTCAAGTTCCCAAAAATGCCGTGAGTTGTGAGCGAGTTCGCAACGATGCTCACTCGCATGTCAGGCATTTTTTAGGATTTTGCTGTGGGCAAGAAGAAAGTAAACCGCTTTGAATGTTTTTATTGAATCAATAGGCGAGACAAAATTCAATGGCAGAAGAATTTTGTCGAGCACAAGATATTGTCCCGAAGGGACGGATTGAAATTCGGAAAATTAACTTGAATATTCAAATTAAAACATGGCTAGAAAGAAGAAAGATGAGCTGCACCAAGAACTGGAATACGAATTGAAGCCGCAGCCAGTCCTTAATATAGGCATGGTCGGCCATGTGGACCATGGAAAAACAACCCTGCTTGAGAGGCTAAGCGGCAGATGGACTGACACTCATTCTGAAGAGTTGAAGCGGGGCATCACTATAAGGCTGGGATATGCCGATGCCACTTTCAGGAAATGCCTGAAATGCGAAGGGGCAAAAGCCTACACTATAAAAGAAACATGCCCCATAGACAATTCAAAAACATCGCCAATAAGAAAAGTGAGTTTTGTCGATGCCCCCGGCCACGAGAGCCTGATGGCTACAATGCTTGCAGGCGCTACAATCATGGATGGCGCTTTGCTGCTTGTTGCTGCAAACGAGGAATGCCCGCAGCCGCAAACAAGGGAGCATTTGGTGGCTTTGCAAATCATCGGGCTGAAAAACCTGATCGTGGTGCAGAACAAGATTGATTTGGTTAGCGAGGAGCAGGCGTTGAAAAATCATGAGCAGATAAAAAGCTTCCTTAAGGGAACCGAATATGAGAATGCACCAATCATCCCAATTTCCGCGCAGCATAGGGTTGGGCTGGATTTTTTGATGCAGGCAATTGATGAGAATATACCGACTCCTGCGAGAGATTCCAGCAAAGAGCCCATAATGCTTGTAGCAAGAAGCTTTGACATAAACAAGCCCGGGATAACTCCCGATAAGCTTGTCGGCGGAGTTTTGGGGGGAAGCTTGAAGCAGGGCACGCTCAAAATAGGGGACACAATCGAGATAAAGCCCGGAAGAAACACCATAGAGAAAAACCAGCAGGTGTGGAAGCCCTTGGCAGCAACAATACTAAGCCTTAATTCAGGCTCTTCCGAGCTCGAAAGCGTCGGCCCTTCCGGCTCTGTTGGAGTGCTTACCTCGCTTGATCCTTCCATTGTCAAATCAGACCAGCTCACAGGCTCAATTGTCGGCTTGCCGGGCAAATTGCCTCCTGTGTGGAACGAGCTTTTGCTTGACGTCCATCTTTTACAGCGCGTTGTAGGCACCAAAGAGGAGCTTGGCGTAGAGCCGATAAAGCTGAGCGAGCCCCTGATGCTCAATGTAAATTCAGCAGCGACTGTTGGAATTGTGATTGAACTCAAGAAAAACAAGATAAGATGCAAATTGAAATTGCCCGTGTGCGCTGACATCGGGCAGAGAGTTACGATTTCTAGAAGAATAGGCAACAGGTTCAGATTGATTGGGTACGGGGAGATAAGGGAGAAATAAACTAACAAGGATAAGAAATTCCAACTAACTGTTCATCTTTATAATAAGCTGAGACTGGCTGTCCTGCCATTTCCTTGAGTGTCATGCAAGCAAGTGCTAATTTTGCGCCAGTTAGTCCCATTAAGCTGTCAAGAGTTATAGGTTTATCTCGCCCAGAATTGTCGTCCACATCTATTTTTGCTATAGCCCCAGGTATATTACTGCAAAAACCTGCGCTTTTTATTGTAGCAGGCCTTTTTTCTAATTCCTCTGGCCTAAATTGCGGCGACTTAGAATCAAAAATAATCCTTTCACTCATTTCTTTAGGGATATTGGGTTTGATTTATATATCTTTCTTTTGTAGTAACTATATAGTAGTATAAACCGAAAGCTTTAAATAGGGCTAATTTAGCTTTATCTCTTATGAAGCGGATGGTTTTGCTTTTGGCATTGGCTGTATTAATCGTTTCTTGTAGCCTGATAAGTGAGGATATAAATGATGGAGAGATAGCAAATGATGCGCCAAAAATATCAAAATTCAACATATTCACTTCAGCAGTTTGCGAAAGCAATGGGGATTTTGTCAACTGCAAGGACGAGATTTTTGTCAACTGCAGCGGGAAAATATCGAAAGCAAATGATGTTGCAGAATGCGAGGGCATTATTATTGACCTGCCAAAAACAACAGGGCTTGCAGTCTTCGGGAATGACTGGAAGGATCCTAGAGGTTGAAAATGACTATAACAATTATCCATTAATTGTAATAGACAGGCTAAGAAATATCGAAGCTAAAATCCGTAAGATAAAGCAATTACTCACCTTCAAACTGCACTAATGAGAACAGTTTATGGCCTTTTTTCTCCACTTTCTCTCTACCATATAAATCTGGCAGCTCAATTATAACAGCGCATTCAACCACTTTACCGCCAAGTTTCTCAATTAGGTTAATTGAAGCCATCAGAGTACCCGCTGTCGCAATAAGATCATCCACAAGAAGAATGTTGTTTCCCCTCTCAACAGCATCCTTGTGTATCTCTACAATTGCGCTTCCATATTCAAGTTCGTACTCTTCCCTTTCAGTCTTTGAGGGAAGCTTGCCGGCTTTTCTTATAGGAATGAATCCTTTGCCGAGCCTGTGGGCCAATGCACCACCTATGATAAAACCCCTGCTCTCAATTCCTGCAACAGCGTCTATTTTCTGGCTTTTGTAGCGCTCATAGAATGTGTCAATCACATAATTGAATGCCTTCTCGTCTTTAAGCAAAGTCGTTATGTCCCTGAACATCACTCCTTTCTTTGGCCAATTGGGTATTGTCCTTATTACTGATTTGAGGTCCATGCTTTATGGATTTCAGCCAGTATTTATAATTTTTACTGGACAAGCTTTTTAAACGCTCTTTTATTCCTTAATCTATAATGTTAGTCAACAATCAAAACTATCGCACAATATGGATGCAGGACTCTTCCATTTACATGATAAACCAGCAGCTTTTGCCTCACAAATTTGAGATATATCAATCTAAAAATCATCTTCAAACGGCAGAAGCAATAAAATCAATGATTGTCAGGGGAGCGCCTGCAATCGGAGCAGCAGGAGCTTATGGCTTGGCGCAGGCTGCCTTGCTGTATGAAGGGCAAGATTATGAGGATTTTAAAAAATATGTTGATGCAGCATACAATGCATTGAATTCAACAAGGCCCACAGCAAATGACCTGAATTATGCCCTGAATTTTGTGAAATCAAAAACGTTTGTGCCTGACAGCATTACAAACTCAAAAATGAGGGCATTTGAGGCTGCTGATGAGTATGCCAATTGGAGCATTGAAATGTGCAGGCAAATCGGCGAGCACGGAAATAAATTAATCAAAAATAATCAAAACATATTGACTCATTGCAATGCAGGGGCATTGGCTTGTGTTGACTTTGGAACTGCATTGTCACCAATAAGAATAGCGCATTACAATAAAAAAAATATTTTTGTTTATGTGGATGAGACAAGGCCAAGGAATCAAGGTTCTTCTTTGACAGCATGGGAATTGGCAAATGAAAAAATAAGCCATGCAATCATTGCAGACAATGCAGCAGGATTTTTCATGAAACAAGGCAAGATTGATTTCGTTATTGTAGGCGCTGACAGGATTGCAATGAATGGAGATGTTGCAAACAAGATTGGAACTTATGAAAAAGCGGTTTTGGCAAATGAAAATAATATTCCGTTTTATGTTGCAGCGCCATTGTCAACTTTTGATTCAAAATGCAGGTCTGGCAGTGAGATTCCGATTGAGGAAAGAAGTGAAGATGAAGTGTTATTCATGCATGGCAAGGATGAAGAAGGCAATATAAAAAAATTCAGGATTTCGCCTCAAGAAAGCCCTGCCAAAAACCCAGCTTTTGACGTGACTCCGGCAAAATATATAACGGGAATCATAACAGAGAAAGGGATTATCAAGCCGATAAAGGAAGAGATTGAAAGGTTTGTTAGAAACAAAAACCAACAACCTTTATAAACAAATATTGCTTTTTAGCTGTAAAATGGATTGGGGCATGAAAAACAGATTGGCAAGGATTTTCAATCCTAAGAGCGGCAAGGCTGTGATGCTTGCAGTTGATCATGGCTACTTTCAGGGTCCTACAACAGGATTGAAAAAGCCAAGGGAAACAATTACTCCTCTCTTGCCATATTCTGACTGCCTGTTTGCCACAAGGGGAATTTTAAGAAATTGCGTGTCTCCAGCTACCAATATCCCTGTTTTTCTAAGAATGTCTGGCGGCCCAAGCGTTTTGGGCGAGCTGTCAAATGAAGATATAACAACTTCAATGAAAGAAGCCTTGAGACTGAATGCTGCCGGTGTCGGAATGTCTATTTTTGTCGGGGAAAAAAACGAGGACAGGACGATAAGCAATCTTGGAAGGCTTGTCAATGAGGCAGAAGAATACGGAATGCCGGTGCTTGCAATAACTGCTGTTGGCAAGGAGATGGCAAGAGACGCAAGATATTTGGGATTGGCGTGCAGGATTGCAGCTGAGATTGGCGCTCACATGGTCAAGACTTATTATTGTGAGGAAGATTTTGAAAAAGTTATTGAAGGCTGCCCTGTTCCAATTGTAATAGCCGGCGGCAAGAAAATCCCTGAAAAAGATGCCTTGCAGATGGCCCACAATGCAATAAGCAAAGGCGCTGCTGGCGTTGACATGGGTCGCAATATATTTCAATCAGAAAATCCTGTTGCAATGATGCAGGCGATAAGGGCAGTTGTGCATGAAAATTATACTGTTGATGAGGCGTTTGAATTGTTTAACAAGCTGAAAGGGCAAAAAGCTGTTTCCAGTGTTGTGGATTGATTCAATAACCTTTTTATAAGCCTCTTTATTCTTTTTCCTTTATGCGCGTCGCAGTCTATTACAACAACAAGAATGTAAGGATAGAGGAAAGGCCAGTGCCTGAAATAAGTGATGATGAAATCCTTATAAAAATCATTGCAAGCGGCATTTGCGGGACTGACGTTCTTGAATGGTACAGGATAAAGAAAGCGCCAATTGTTTTGGGGCATGAGATTGCGGGCATTGTAGAAAAAGCTGGAAAAAACGTCAAGAATTTCAAGATTGGCGACAGGGTAACAGCAACTCATCATGTTCCCTGCATGAAATGCCATTATTGTCAAAATGGGCATCACACAGCATGCGAGACACTGCACAATACTAATTTTCATCCCGGGGGATTTTCAGAATACATAAGAATACCTAAAATAAACGTGGAGCTTGGAACTTTAAAGCTGCCCGATAGTGTTTCCTTTGACGAAGGCACTTTTGTAGAGCCTCTTGGCACAGTTGTAAGGGCGCAAAGGCTTGCAAATCTGAAAGAAAATCAAGCTTTGCTTGTTGTCGGAAGCGGCGTTTCCGGACTGATGCATATCAAGCTTGCAAAAGCTAAAGGGACCAAAAAAATCATTGCAACCGACATAAATGAGTATAGACTAAATGCTGCAAAAAAGTTTGGAGCAGATTTTGCTTTTGATGCAAGGGAAAATATTATTGATAAATTAAAAGAAATAAATGAAAACAGGCTGGCAGATTTGGTGATTGTATGCACAGGCTCTTTGGCTGCTGCAAAGCATGCGCTTCAATGCGTTGACAAAGGCGGCACAATATTGTTTTTTGCAGTTCCAAAGCCTGACGAAAGTTTTGAAATCCCAATTAACGATTTCTGGAGAAATGAAATTAAAATCATGACTTCCTATGCAGCAGCTCCTGGCGATTTGAAAGAATCTCTGGAATTAATTAAAAATAAAAAAATTAATCTAAATGACATGATAACGCACAAATTAAAGTTTGATGAAATCCAGAAAGGGTTTAATCTTATTGCAGAGGCAAAGGATTCATTGAAAGTGATTGTTGAGCCGAACGAATAATTAGCCGCCGATAACCGCAGTCTTAATCTCTTCCCTGCACTGGCACTCTGTATGCTTTATTTTTGGAATTGATGCAAGCAATAACTTCTTAACATTCTCCGCATTTTGTTTCATTATTTTTAAAACCATCTCTATATTAACTCCTTCTTCCGTTGAATGCCAGCAGTCATAATCGGTGCTCATCGCAACAACAGCGTAGCAGATTCCAGCCTCTCTCGCTAGAACAACTTCTGGAACTGTTGACATGTTGATGACATCTGCATTCCATTGCCTGTAAAGATGGCTTTCTGCCTTTGTTGAGAACCTTGGGCCTTCTATTGTGATTACAGTTCCTTCCTTGTGGTGTTCAAGCTTCATTTCAGCAGCAGTCTCTGCCAATATCTTCCTCAGTTTTAGGCAAAAAGGCTCGGCCATCGGTATATGGCATACTTTGTCAGCATCGTAAAATGTTGATGCCCTTTTTGTTGTCCTGTCAATGAACTGGTCCAGGAAAACCAAATCGCCAGGCTTTATTTCCTCTTTCAAAGAGCCGCATGCGCTTGTTGCTATTATATGCGTGCAGCCCTGCTCCTTCAATGCCATGATATTTGCGCGGAAATTCACGCTGCTTGGCATTATTGAATGATTTTTTCCGTGCCTTGCAATAATGGCGACATCAACATTGCTTATTTTTCCGGTTGTTAAATGGCTTGAAGGCTTCCCGAATTTTGTAGAAACAGAAACTTCTTTTGCATCTTTCAATATTTTTGGGTCTTCAAGACCAGAGCCGCCTATGATGCCGATTTTTATTTTAATTTTTATTCAACCTTTTTTGCCTTCAAAGAATTCTTTACAGCTTTATCACTGATTATAGCAGAATTTCCGCTTGGATCCTCAATGATGAGCTTCTGCTTCTCCTTCCCCCACGTTATATTCAATATCTTTTTAAGGAGATTCTTTGCCTTTTTCTTGTCTGCTTCATCCTCTTCCATCTCTTTGGCTGCCTCAATCTGGTACTTGACCCTGTTTAAGATCCCTTCGATGTTTGTCACATAGCCTTGGGATGCAGGGCCTGGGGTTATTGATGCAAGATGCGGCAATTTTACAGTGGCTTCGCTTGACTTCACAACCCTTACTTTCATGTCCTCTTCGCTTGAAATCTCAAACTCGTATCTTGCAGGCTCTTTATGCTCCAAAGCCTCGACATCAGCTTTATGGTATTTACAACTATTGCACGTCATTGAGAAAAGATAAACTTTGCCGAAATAAGGCACTTCAGTTTCCCTTTCTGTAAGAATCAGGGTTTTTTGATTGCACAAGGGGCATGCCTGCTGCTCAAAATCCTGCTCTTTCAGCTCTTCTTGCCCCATAATCCTTTAGAAAGATATTTTATTTTTATAGTTTGTGGTTTTTGATCAAGAATTCTGAATTTTTTTGAAAAGTATTTTCTCTGTATTATTTCGGATTATCCATAAATTTATAGCCTGCAAATCCAAGTTCCTCTCTAAAAATTGGATTGTTATAGCCATTCAGCATAGTTGCAGTTGCTGCTTTTGGATCGAGCTGTGCTACAGGAGACCCTACAACGTAAACTAATAGATCTTTGCTTAATATCCCGGGCCTTGGACTCTCCATTGATTCAAAAATTCTGTTGAGCCTGTGAATTTCATCAATATAATTATCCCTTATCCTGCCTCCATTTTGTAAAGTTGGTCTTGTTAATGCAAAAATATGCATTATACCCCACACTTTTTCCGGCAATGCGCCATCTCCAATTTGTGAAAGGTCAATTGTATAAGAATATCCTGCTTCGCGAAGAGCCGATACCATTTCATTGCGTGCCTTTTTTATCTTGCCGGGCAGATTGCTGATTGATTTCAAAGCATACTCAAAAGGTTTTCTTGTTTTACGGGCAGCATCCCCCATCCAATCTAAAATACCCAGATTTGTCTCTGGCATGTCAGGATAATTTACACCAAGCACATATCTGTCAAACTGTATAGCAAGCTGACTTGCACCATTGTACAATTGATGACCTAAATTTTTTAATGATTCTATGCCTGATTTTCCATGAGCGACTACTTGATGCCATGTAATGTCTTCAGGAATAGCAATGCCTATCCAGGGAATAAAAAAGGCGGAATTTGCAGCCCTTGTAATTTGGCCATTGCCACTTATTAATCTGCGCAAACCTGCGACATTAGTGTGTGAAGAATCATCTACAATTTCCTTTAGCCCACCACTCACTCTTTAACACCCGGATTGTAAAAGATAAAATCAAATTAATCTATTCTTCGTACTCTGCCACTTCTTCCATTTCCTTCTTTTCGCCCTTGGCTGGCTTTGGGCCCCTATATATATAGGCAAAGTTCGGCACGGCAGCTATCCAGTTCTCGCCAAAGCCCGCAATATCGCCTTCAATGGCATCGCAGGTTTTCTTGAGTTTATTGATTGCCCTTTTCAGCTCGACCAAGTCCTTGTCCTTCAGCGGCTTTATGTTTATAAGCGCAATCGTGTGGCCTTCCCTCAAGGAGTCAAGTATGGGCTTTATGTGCTCGAACTCGTCAATCACGAATGGCCTTACCATAAGCTTTGATTTTGCATCAGTATGGGCTTCGCTCCCAAGCTCTACATAGCCCTGCTCAGGCTCCTCGAACATTTCAGAACTCTGGCTTCCCAATTTTTCCTTTAGTTTGCTTAAAAATCCCATCAAAATCACCTTTTATGCCTAACTTTTTTAAATTAGTTTTCCTAACATGAAGCAGATATATAAATCTTTCTATTCTATAGAGTAGTGAAAATAAATTTTAATATTGCATTTAAAATAAAATCACAAGAAATCTAATTCTTTTTGTATAGCTATAGCATTAACTTCATGATAAAGTTTTAGAAACCTTTTTATAATAACCATTCTTCCAAAGACATTAAAAATGCCAAAAAGAATAGGGGGCTTGAGGAGAAAGACACGGTACAAATTCAGGAAAGAGGCCGGGTCAAAGGGCAAAATAAGCCTGACAAGGTACCTTCAATCCTTCAATGAAGGCGATAAAGTTAACCTGACTGTTGAGCCTGGCGTGCAAAAAGGAATGTATCATCCCAGATTCATGGGCAAGACAGGAATCGTCAAAGGCAAACGGGGCAGGTGCTACGAAATAAGGATAAAAGACATGGATAAAGAGAAGATATTGGTTGTCCATCCTGTCCATCTCAGGAGCGCATAATGGCAGACGTGCAAATCATGGCTGAAACGCCTATAAACATATATCAGCTCAAGAAAGAGCTTGAAAAAATAAGGAAGAGGGACAATGAGCTGAACTTCAGGGCAAACAGAACAGAGGAATATCTTCAGCAGGCTGCATCCCTTAAAAATCCTGAAGAGCTTTTTGAAAAAATAATCAAGCTCAACATACCAAGGCTTAAAGACGCCCATGTACACAAGATAGTTGATATAGCCCCTACAACAATAGTGGAGCTGAAAACCCTGCTGCAGGGATACACCATAACAATAAACAACGAGTCAATGAAAAAGATTCTTGACGCAATCAACGAGTTCTTTGAAAAGAAGTGACTGCTTTGCTTTATACGTAATCTTTATAAATATGGATAATTCTGTAAGCAAAATGGTGGTCATAAGCTCAGGGCATCTCAACCTAAATGACAGGCTCGCAAAAGATATAAACGCGCTTGCAGGAAAATTTGACAGCAGGGATTACTCAAAAATAGAGAATATTGACACTATGCTGCTCAGGCGTGACCTGTCCATAGGGAGGAAAAAAGGGGCTTTAGTCAAAAAACTCCATGGTATTGTTGCAAAAACATTTGCAATAAACAAAAAAAAAATTTCAAAGTCCGACTTCAGTTCGCTTGCAGCCAGAATCCTTAGCATCAGAAAGATAGTGCTGAAGCTGAGAAGCATAAATCATTACCTTGAAACCACATTTTTAAGCGAGTTGAACCTTTTGAAAATAAGGATTCCCTTGCCAAAAAGAAGATTTCACAGCCAGAAGAGCCTGATAAACAACGAATTTGAGGCGCTGGAATACATGGCTTACAAGCTTATAGGAAAAGTTGTGGTGCTTGACAAAAATCTGCTGGGTGAGTATGCAGGCAGGGAAAAGAAGGTGCTTGCAAAGGAAAAAGCTGAAATCAGGGACCTTGGCACTGTGCTTGGGAAAGAGTCCGAGGCTTTGGAGCACCTTGAGGCAAAGCTTCCCCCTCCAAGGCTCTTGCCTGCGGCTTTGCTGAAAGAGCCAATGTTCACGCAATGGGTGTCAAGGGTGCTTGCCCTTTTGTCTTATATCGAGCACCAGCATTCCATCGAAACAAAAATTTTCAGCAAATTGAAAAAAAACAAATTGGCAAAAGCAAGAATAAACAAAAAAATAGCGCAGCTTGCAAGGGAGTGTTCAAGACTGCTGGATATAATGGAGGACAAAGCGCATTCGATGAATAAGCTAAAGCTTGATGATGAGGTCAGAAGGGAATTGGGCAACCTTACGGCGACAATAACACTTTAATGCCAGATTTTGATAAGAATGGAAATACAAGAAAAGCACAGCAAGGAAGAGGCTGCAATCGTGCTGGATTTTTTGCCAAATGGCTATCCTCACGATGAAAGGCCCATGTACATGAAGACCCCAATAGCGCAAGCCGTAGGAAAAGAGCACTTTGTGCTTCTTGAGCTCGTACCCAAGAAAGGGGTGCATTTGCAGCCGTTTGAGGAAGTGTACATAGGAGAAGGGAAACGGGACAAGATACACCATATTGTAGGCAAAATCATGCTTGGAAAACTCACTGCAACCGCGAAATCGGAGCTTGAGTTCGTAATAAAAGACATAATAAACAAGGATGGAAAAAGATTTGTCGAGTTCTTCAACAAGGCGCAGCCATTGAGCACCAGAATGCACCAGCTGGAGCTTTTGCCTGGGCTGGGAAAAAAGCATATGTGGCAGATTATCGAGGCGAGGCAGGAAAAGCCATTTGAAAGCTTTGCAGACCTAAAGTCAAGGGTGAAGCTGATGCCAGATCCTGAAAAAATTGTAATGAAGAGGATACTCCAGGAACTGGAAGGCTCCGAGAAGCACAAGATTTTTGTCGATGTCTAGCAGTTCTAAAATGCAGCAATTAAAAATTGGAAATATAAGCACCTCCGCGACCGAGCTTAAGGACCTGGCCAAGGCATGGATCATCATCTCAGCGGCTTTCGCCATCCTATTGTCAAAATCAATCTTTTCAGGCGAGTTTTACATTAAGTTTATCATCGCGTCATTGAGTGTCGGGGTCGGCTTTCTCCTGCACGAGCTTGGGCATAAGATTGTGGCCCAAAGATATGGTTGCTTTGCTGA
>JACPMW010000042.1 GCA_016185805.1 Candidatus Woesearchaeota archaeon
AAAGCTTGTAAAAACAAGGATGCTGGAGCACAAGTACGTCATTATAATGAGAAACTTCTACAGGCTGATGAAGATGGTGACGCATCGGGAAATAGTGGAAATAAAGGGAAGCGAGTTCGACCATTACTTCAGGGTTGCAGAAGACTTTGTGCAAAGGATGAAAAAGATAATAGAGCACGGCAAGTAAGCTTGTCAATAATATTCTTCATCTGTTTTTTCTTCTCCTTCAGCCAATGCAAATATTATCACAAAAACAAATAAAACTATGATGAGAAGTGCCAGCAACAGCATAAGAAGCTTGGCGTCCAGGCCCTCAAAGCTGATGCTTAGCAAAGGCATTGTGGCATTTCCTTTGGCTTGGGGTGGAGCTGACATCTGCAAAACAACATCGCTACTTCCTATTTGGGAAGAGCCGCAACCCTCAACAGATATGTCAGCTGCCCTTTGATCCCTTATTTTCCCGTCTTCAGAGAGGAGATTTGCATTGAGCCGGTATGTTCCATCCTCAATGGAATCGCTTATTTTGAGCCTAAAATTTTTTGTAGCGACATTGGCCTCTGCATCTGATTTGACATCAAAAGGAGATTTTATATCAATTCCAAGGCCGCTGCTTTCAAGTTCAACAAATGCATTTTCCTCGTCGCTTTCGCCTATGTTTATAATCCTGGCATTTGCATTTATATCCCTGCTGCAGCCCACTATTTTCGGGAACAAGTCAAAGCCTGCAAATCTCAAGTCATGCGGCTCCTTTTCCACATCAAGGTCGATGTCTGCATCATCTTTATGGCTTGTGCCATTCTCATCCTCGCCTTCAGCTTCGATGAAGATGTTATAGGTTCCTTCTTCCACATTCAATGGGACTTTGAACTTGAAGCGAACTGTCTTGTCAGCATCAGCCCTCAAGTCAAAAGATTCGGATTCTTCCTCAAGGTCGCTGCCATCGCTTATGCCCTCAATTGAGGCCCTTACCTCTATATCATCTATATCAATATCCTCAGCTGATGTAAATATATTCTTGATTTCTATTTCCAGCTCGATATCAGAGTCAGGCTTGGCTTCCTTGCTTATTTCCCCATTATTCGCGATATTGCTGCTTGATTTGCCATCTACTTTAGCATCAATATCAGTTATAGAGAGCTTGTTGGAAGCCTGCTGGCCTGAAATTATTGGCACGCAATTGTCCCCGCTTGATGTTTGTCCTGAAGGGCAGCCGCAAGTAGATGCAAGATTTGTCAACACCCCATTATTGCAGAATAAAGGCCTTGTCACGCTGCACTGCCCGAAAAGAGTTCCATCTGTACAAGTCTGCTGCTGGGCAACGCAATTATCACCACTTGCCGTTTGGCCAGATGGACACCCGCATTGGGATGCCCTATTTATCAAAACACCGTTGTTGCAGAATAATGGTCTTGTAGGTGAACATTGTCCAAAAGCAGTTCCATCATTGCATTTTGGAAGATCTATACACTCATCTCCGCTCCTTACTTTTGGCGATACACACCCGCAAAGAGTGGCTCTTCTCACCAAAACGTTAGACTCGCAATAGAAAGGATTTGTCACGCTGCATTGGCCATTGGGAGTGCCATCGCTGCACTTTTCTTCTTTTTGGCATGTGATAAGGCAGCCGGGGCTTCCATAATTATTTCTGCCCTCTACGGCCCTACAGCCATTAAGCCCAAAAGTGCTGCAGAAATGATTTCTTCCATCTCCTGAGTCCTGGCATGATATCCTAATGTCATTTCCATCGCAGGTTATTACTTGGCCGCTGGATGTCGGAAAAGAATTTTTAGTGTAAACCAAGGCATTGGCGGAGCTGGCAAATACTATAAAAAGGGTTAAAGCTGCTGCTAAGAAGCCAATCCTGAAAGGCAATCGTATCATTTTTAACATATTCCCTAGTCTGCATATCCTATACACCCCTTCTTTTAAGAAACTCCAAGCTATGCTATACAACTATTTAAATCTTATTGATTTTGTAACTACATTTTAATAAATAAAATAATTGCGGCGAAAATGAAAAATGACGTGAATACAAATGTGCTGAAGACGAGCAGCAGCATGCCGCTGTCTTGGCCGACCGAGATGCTTATTGCAGGAACCTGAACTTGTTTTTTCACTGCTTGAGGAATGCTTGAAGCTGGCTGTTCGCCTGCCAGCAATACAACATCCTGCTCTGCCTTTTCACGTATGCAATTCCCAATTTTAATGTCCTTCGTTAGTGAATCCTGAAGGTCGCCACTAGTGTAAATATTCGCTGTAACTTTTTCGTCTTGTTCATCAATTTCCAAATTTACTGATTTTGAATATGTGTTATCCTCGGTTCCTGAATCAATCGAAACCATTTCATTAAACAGCAAATCCTTGCTTTTTATTTCCAATCCAACTTCTTCCTCATCTTCAGCGCCTGCGTTTATGATTTCGTAATCAGCATTTACCTTGCAGCCTGCCAAAGGAACGACTTCAAAATTGATGAACCTCAAATCATGCTTTTCCTTTTCCACCCCCAGCTCCATCTTGTAGAATTGCCCATGCCCATCGCCATTTTCATCTTCGCCTTCTGCCTCTATCAGAACATCGAATGCGCCATCATCGGCATTTATCGGAACATCAAATTTCAGAGTCACGCTTTTGTCGCTTTCAGGCCTTAAGTCAAATTCGTTTGACTCCTCTTCCATATCATCATCAGCGTCAATCTCCTCGATTGTAGCCCTTACCACGATTTCTTCCATATCAATGCCCTCGCTTTTTGCAAAGCCATTCCTAACATTTATTTTGAATTCCACAGAAGAGCCAGGCTTTGCCTCCTTTCCAATTCTGGTGTTATTTCCTACATTATTTCTTCTTTTGCCGTCAATCTTCACGTCTACATCCTCAATTTTCAGCCTGGTGCCAAAGGCAGCAGTCAGGAGATAAGACTGATTTGTTATCTCTGTCAGGTCGCTGGCACTTATATTGACGCTGAAGAAACCAGTTGATGTAGGACTAAATGTAATCAATCCAGTTGCGCTGTTTATAGACATGCCGCTTGCATTTGTCTCCAAGGAAAAGAGCAAAGTGTCGTTGTCCGCATCAGCTGCATCAACATCATAACTGTATTGCTCATTGGCTATTGCTATTGTTTTTGCGGATGTTGCTATGTCTGGAGCAAAATTGTTTGTGACATTGACTGTTATTGCTACAATTTCTGAGTCTGCCAAAGAGCCGTCGCTTGCCGTGAAATTTATGACATTGGCGCCTAAATCAAAGTTAGAGGGCTTCCAAGACGCAGTTGCCATGGAATTGTTGACTTTTGAAATGACAATTCCGGAATGGTTGCTGGAAAATGCCAAAACATCATTGTCTGAATCGCTTGCAGTTATGTTAAAGCTTGAGTTGATATTTTTTGAGAAGGCTTTATTTGTAATTGAGCCTAAATTTGGCGCCAGATTGACATTCGTCACTGTAATTATCCATTTTATTGAGATTTGGTTTGATGAGGCATCCCGTATTGTCGCATTTATTGCACGGGTTCCATTATCGCTGAAGCCCGGCGTATAGGAAAAATTTGAAGGATTTGTGCTGTTCAAAACATTGTCAATGTACCATGAAAAGCTGATTGAATCATCAGGGTCTGATGCATTGACATTCAAGTTTAAAATTGAGCCCTCTGCCAAAGTTTGGGCCAAGCTTGCTGGCGAGAATGCTTCTATTCGCGGGCTGTTGTTCACTAAAATGTTGAGCAATCTGTCCGAACTGGATTTTCCGTAGCTGTCATTGAAGTAGACAGTTATATTGTATAATTTTTGGATATTCAGACTTGTATTCCACAAGAAAGCCCACAAGTCGCCATTTTTTGCCATCGAATAGTTTGTGGAATTTATAAGTATAAATGTTGAATTAACTTGTGTTGTGTCATCCGTTATATTGACAATAATTGTAGTCAGGCCGCTTACATTGGTATTGTTTCTTGACGGGCTGAGCCATTTGTTCAATATAGGGTTTTGATTGTCATTTTTTGCTCCTGGCGTCAAAGTGGAAATATTGAAAATGCTGGAGCTTCCATCCGGATACCTTCCAATTGAAACATTCTCAAATGTTTTTCCAGACGCCTGAACATAGGCAACTGAATCAACCAAAGTTCCGGAAGAATTGTAAAGCCTTACTTCACCGCTTGTATCTGCTAAGTTGAAATTTGTTATAGTTATATCTATTATCCTGATGCCGCTTTGGTTAATTTTTGGGTAAGTTGCATTGAATGTGCTGAAGTCAACTGCCAGAATGATAAATTCATTTGGAGCTATGGTTGTGCTTAAGGTAAAATTGCCACTAAAAGATTCTGAAATATTCCAGTTTGTTAGGTTTACAGAGGAAGTTCCATTATTGAGCAGCTCAACCCACTCATATTCAGGATCACTAAGCCCATTTGCAAGGATTTCATTTATCAGGACTGCAGAATAGACAGTCGAGGCTAGAGCTAAAAAGAATATGAATAATATGACACTAACCACCTTCCTTTTTAAAACCATCCCAACTATTAAAATGGTCATAAAATTAGTATATAAAATTTGTTATCTTTATAAGCCATAAATAGCCAGCATAGAAATGGCAATAACCAGAAAAAATAAAACGAAAGATTGTAAGAATGATAATTCTTTAATCGAAACATTTATATAGTATAAAAGACTTCTAATTTATAGTCAAAAAGATGGTGAGTGTTGTTGGTCTATTTTACTAGCATTAAAAAGACGGATAAATATTACATTTTAATGAGATTGGAAAATAAGGTTTTGCATGTAATTAATGCAAAAAGGAAAAGGTGAATTAAAATGAGATGTCCCAAGTGTAATTCAAATCTTAGAGAAGTTGGTGTTGATATAGAAGGAGCAGAGCAAAAGGCAATTAGCCACCAATGTGCGAAGTGCGGCTATTTTGAGTTTGAAGAAAAATCAGCAGCTAAAGTAGTGAAAGAATTAAAGGCTAAAGAAACACCATTAAAAATAAAGCAAAAAATAATAAAATTATCTCAAGACAGGCTTGGAATGTATTTTAATAAGAATATTGTTGAGAGTTTAGATTTAAAAGCTGGTGAAAATATTTATCTATCGGTTCCAGATAAAGACCACATAATATTAAAAATTAATAAACAAACTTAATTTTATTGTATCTTGCTCTTTTTCCAATATCCGAAAGCAGCAATCCCTGCCAAAATCAAAATCAGGAATGCCCCAAGGATAATTGCAAATACGGGAGAGCTTAATGCAGAAGATTCAGTTGTCGTTACAATCTCTCCATTCTTTGCCTCCTCCTTTGGCTGTATAACTGTAACAGTATCCTTCCCGCTTTCTTTTGGCTCTTCTTTTGCTGTTGCTTTTGATGAAGATTGGCATTCCCTCACAACCAAATCCACAGTCTTTTGGTCAAACAGCACGAAATTTTTCCAGTACAAGTTTATAAAAATTGGGAATGTTCCTGCCTGGAAAAACTGAGGGATTTCTATGTTCAGTGTTTTTGCATGTTTTTTTTCATCTTCGCTTGCCTCGTCAGAGGATTCCAAAAATATGTCCCTGTCAAAGGAATTTATCCCCAAATTGCCGGATTTGAACTCCAAAGCAACCTGGCTTTCTGGGTTGGAGCCTGCATTGGTTATTTCTGCTGCCAGTCTTGCCTTTCTGTCGCAGTCTACCGAGCTGGGATTGAGCAGCACGCTTGTGATCCTTATATCATGGCTTTGCTTCTTGACTTCAAGCTTTTGGGTCAGCTCTGTCCTGTAAGATGTTTCATTCCTGTCCTCGCCTTCTGCCTCGATCACAATGTTGTAAGTGCCTGCGTCAACATCAAGAGGGATTGAAAATTTAATTTCTACCCTGTTATCGTTGCCCGGCTCCAAGTCAAAGTCTATGCTTTCCTCTTCCAAGTCAGCGCCATCATCAATATCCTCGATGGATATTGTAGCAAACACACCCCTTAAGTCGGGATTTTCACCCTGAAATGTGTTTTCTATTCTCAATGTAAATGTCACATTTGAGCCCGGCAGAACATCAACATCAATCCTTGTGCCATTGCTGACAGGAACTGAAGCAGAGTCTATCCTGTCCCTGTCCTCAACCCTGTAGGTGTAAGCGTCGTCATAGTCCACATTCACGTCTATTTCAGTTATCTGCAGGCCTGCGGCCATTATAGCAGGGGCTAGCAAAAGCGCAAGAATTAGTGATATGGCTATGAATTTCATTTTTGTACTTATTGTGTAGTAGTTATTCTATATATAAAGCTTATGTTTTTTGCAGAATAACATCATATCCCTTTCCTCTTCGACAACGCTTTCAACAATAAAATTTTCCTCAATCAGGCTTTTGATGGCTTCAAATTTTTTTGACTTTTTTAAAACACTAAAGACAAAATTTTGCCTTCCGACCCTTTTCATTTCGCTTATTGACTTTTGGATATCGCTGAAATTGTGCATTGATGTCAAGGAGATAACATAGTCAAAAGAACCGCTCTTGAACGGAAGATTTTCGGCAACACCCTGAAGTTTAATGTTCCTATTTTGCCTTAACAGCCCAATGCTTGGATCGATCCCCACCACGAAGCACTCAAAATCCGAAGAAATGCCTGTGCCGCAGCCAACATCCAAAATCTTGGCGCCTTTGCCTATTTTAACATTTGCCTTGATTATGGAAAGCTTATTAAGCTGCTCTTCCTTATGCAGCTCATTATAGCTTTTTGAGATGATATTGTAATATTCCATAAAAAAAGAGATTCAGCAAAATTTAAATACCTTTCATTAAACAAAGCGAGATTACCATGAAAAAACTTTTTTTGCTTATTGCATTGGCTTTTATCCTTGGATGCACACAGGCAAAAGATTTCAATTATGGATTGAAGCAGATTAATTCCCTTAACTTGAAGTACAACACTACAGTAGAGACTTACCCAAAAACCATTGAGAAAATCAATCTGATGACTGATGATTACAATGGATTGAAAGTGCTGCAGCTTGAATCTGGCCAAGAGGCTTTTAATTATGTGATTGATTACAGGCTCCTGAATCTTGAAGCCGAGAAATTATTCATTCAATCCCAAAAATACGGCAATTCAGGCACTACAAAATACGGGTTTGGGTGCAAGATAAGGCCATTAATAATAGAGTCAGCTGGCTTGAGGAACAAGTCAGCTTTGAAGGCTTTTGAGGCCGTAAGCCTGCTTAGGGAATTTGTTGGAAAATACCCTGAAGAGTCCAAGTCTGCAGGGCTGACTGCCAAAAATGCCCTGTTCTTAAATGCAACATTCTATGAAATATCCACAGATGCAAGAAGAGACACCAGCATTATAAACAATTTCTGCCCTCAAAATGAGACATTAAATCTTTATAGGGAAGAGTTCAGGAAACGAACAAACCTGACCGAAGGCGAAATAGGCAATTTAAGCTATGAAGATGCTGTCTCGGTCTGGAAAATAGTAAGGAGCATTGGATAAAATGGCGCTGAAAAAACCAAGCAGCATGGAAGAATGTATTTACTTTACCAATAGAATCATCGATTCTGGACGCGCAATGGCATGGGTTTTCAGGAAAGAATGCCCTAAATGCAAAGGCATAATGGGAAAGCCTCAAAAGAAGAACGGAAAGCTTGACAAAAAAGCTGACCATTATGTTTGCTATTCTTGCGGTTATGCTGAAAGCAATGAGCAAGTTGAAAACAGCCTTTTAATTAATGTCGAATACAAGTGCCCTCATTGCGAAAATGAAGGGGGAACAACAACAGAATACAAAAGGAAATCCTTTGAAGGAGTTCAATCTTATGTTTTTGAATGCCAGAAATGCAAGAAAAAGATTGGCTTGACAAAAAAGCTTAAAGAGACGAAGAAAAAAGGAAAAACAGATTCGGAAGGCGGGGAAGAGTAATATTTAAATATGGAAACTAACCAAACAAATAAAATGAAAAAATTCCAAAAAATAACCATTATTGCAATATTTTTCATTATTGCCTCCAGCATTGCAAGCGCATTCGGCTATTTCAGAAAAAATTATGACGCATTTGACGTCATGGGGATGCATGGCTTTGGGCTTTTTGCCGGGTTTGGCCTGGCTGTGCTGGCTGCAGTGGCATTTCTCTTCATTTTCTGGCTCTGGATGATTGTTGACTGCCTGAAAAGGGAGTTCAAGAGGGATATTGACAAGGTTGTGTGGGTCCTTGTATTGGTATTCCTTCACCTATTGGGAGCGGTAATATACTATTTTGTTGTTAAGATTAGCGATAAAAAAGAAACAAAAAAGAAGAAATAGTTATTTTTTCTCAAATAGCACATTTACTTTATCCCAATTTACAACGTTCCACCAAGCCTTCAAATAGTCGGCTCGTCTGTTTTGATAGAGCAAATAATAGCCATGTTCCCACACATCAACTCCCAAAATTGGAATTTTTCCTTCCATCAATGGGCTATCTTGGTTTGGAGTGCTCATGACAGCAAGCTTTTTTCCGTCAACAACAAGCCACGCCCATCCTGAGCCGAACCTATTCAAGCCAGCATTAGTGAATTCTTCTTTGAACTTGTCAAAGCCCCCGAATGTGTGCTTTATGGCATCTCCAACATTTCCATTTGGCTCGCCGCCTGCATTAGGCGCCATTACTTGCCAGAAAAATGAATGATTGCTATGACCTCCTCCATGGTTTCTTACAACAGTCCTTATATTTTCAGGCACTTCATTTATATTTTTTAGAATTTCGTCAACATCCATCGTCTCATACTTTGTGCCTTTCACTGCGCCATTCAGCTTGTCAATATAAGCCTGATGATGCTTTGTATGGTGAATTGTCATAGTCAATTCATCGATATGCGGCTCTAGAGCATTGTAGTCGTATGGCAATTTCGGCAAAGTATGCATGTAAAACACCTCCAAGTGTGTTTTTTAGAAAGATTTGGGCATATAAATAGTTTTTGATTTATTTTACAATAATGCTATTCTTTAATTTTTCCAAATAAACGCACGCATTACATATGTCATTCGCGCTTGGCTCGCTGCATTTTGCGCAGATTTTTACGGCATCAGACCTGAATTGCTGTTTTAATAGCGGCAATGTCTGCAGGAAAGAGTTCACTGTCGAATATTTTGTGCCGGGGAATTTCTGCTCCATGCTGTTCAGCATGTCTCTTACCTGTGCCCTGAATGACTGAGGCACATTAGGGCATTCATTAAAGCTGTCAAGCAATCCGTTTATGAAGGCGTAAGTGGTGACTTCCTTTTCAGTGCATAAGTACAAAGGCTTGATTCTCTGCACGAATTTTGGATCCTGCACCAATCCGACTTTCGGGCCAAGCCTTGCAGAAGCCTGTATGTTGTTTTTCATCTGGTTCATTATTATAGATTGGCATTCGTCATCAAGATTATGGCCTGTGGCTAATTTCGTTAATTTTAATTCCTTGGCTTTCTTGTTCAGCAAATATCGCCTGAAGACTCCACATATTGAGCAAGGCTTGACATCCAGTATCTTCAGCATTTCATCAAGTGTCAACCCAAATTCTTCTTTATAAGAGAAAATGTGCAACTCTACGTTATTTTTATTGCAGAAATCCCTTGCTTTTTCCAAAGTTTTGTCGCGATAGCCATGGATTCCTTCATCAATTGCAATTGCATTTAATTTTATTTTTGGATTTGTTTTTGACAATTTGCTTAAAATGTGCAAAACAGTCAATGAATCCTTTCCACCCGATAATGCGACTCCGAGATTCTCCTCTTTACCCAATAATTCAAACTGCCTTATTGTCTTGGATACCTTGCTTTCGAAATAATCATTGAAATGGATCTTGCACAGCTTTTCTCCGGAATACAGACCGATTATCGGCTTTGAATTGCAGCAGTTCATTTCACCCACCACTTATAACGCTCAAAATCCTTAAATCATCATTGTCATTCAACCTTTCATCTTCCAGAATAAGCTCGTTGTTTCTTGAAACAATGACTGTGACAGGGTTTATTTCAAGCTTATCCAGCAAATCCAGAACTACTGAATTATTTTCCAATTCCAAGCTTGCATTCCTGTTTTCCCTGTCTATGAAGACGCTGACCTTTATTTTTTCCATCCCCTATAGAAACAGCTGTTGATTAATAAATATTATCAAATAATTTATCCAACGCTATGCCCGCAGCCGCAGCTTGTCTTTACATTCGGGTTGTTTACCTTGAAGCCTGCATTCGTCAATGTGTCAAGGTAGTCAACTGTTGAGCCTTTCATGAACTCAATGCTTTGCGGATTGATAAATATCCTGACTCCCTTGTCTTCAATGATTGTGTCTTCTGCTTTTGGCTCTTTTTCCAGAGCGATTTCATACATGTAGCTTGAGCAGCCGCCTGCAGTTATGCCGACCCTTAAGCCGTAATCCGGCTTGCTCTCCTTCTCAAGCAATTTCTTCACTTTTTCAGCTGCCTTGTCTGTCAAACTTACAATAATCTCATTTGTCTGCTGTTCCATTTTCGATTCACCTCAATCTTTTAAGCCTTAACCTCTCCTTCAAACTCTTCATATTCCTTATATCCATGGGCCTCAAGCTCTTCTGCAAGCTCCTTGCCCCCGCTTTTTACAATCTTTCCATTCATCATGACATGCACTTTATCGGGCTTTATATAATTAAGCAGTCTCTGGTAATGTGTTATGACTAAAATGCCGACATTCGGCCCAATCAAAGTGTTGACACCTTCTGCAACAACTTTCAATGAGTCTATGTCAAGGCCTGAATCTGTCTCGTCCAGAATGGCCATGTCTGGCTGCAGGACTGCCAATTGAAGTATCTCTGCCCGCTTTTTTTCTCCGCCTGAAAATCCTTCATTTAAATATCTCCTGCTGAACGTATCATCTATTTTTAGCAGTTTCATCTTTTCTTTCAATAATTTCACAAAATCAGGCACGCTGACCTTATTTGGCTTGACAGAGTTCAATGCAGTCCTCAAAAAGTTTGAAACTGAAACTCCCGGAATCTCCTGAGGATACTGGAATGACAAAAACAATCCAAGCTTGGCCCTTTCATCCGGAGGCAATTCAAGGATATTCTGGCCTTTGTATATTGCTTCTCCTTTGTCAACTGTATAGCGAGGATGGCCCATCAATGTATAAGCCAAAGTTGATTTTCCGCTTCCATTTGGCCCCATCAATGCGTGCTTACATACAAATCCTTTATTATCAATTCGTCTGTCACTTTTATTTCCTCATATATTTCTCAAATATAAGTGTGCTGTTTTTAAGTGTATCTAGTGAAAGCAATGCGCACTTTAATCTTACAGGGCTTATCGGGATGCCGAGCATCTCCAAAATCTGCTCCTTTGTCATGTTTTTGACTTCATCAATGCTTTTTCCCTTTATCTCGTCGCTCAGCATTGAAGCGCTTGCAACCGAGATTGCGCAGCCCGTTGGATGCACCTTGACATCAACAATCTTCTTGTTTTCGTCTATCATCAGAAACATGTCCAGCTCATCCCCGCAAAGCGGATTCTTCTCATGGTGGTGGACTGTGGCATTCTCCATCTTTCCAAAATTATGTGGATTTTTGTAATGGTCCAAAATGTTCTCCTGATACATCAATTCAATCATGTCCATATTATCTCACCAAAAAACTTTGTCATTGCCAATTCTGCCAGTATATGAAACTGTGTCAAAATCCCCAACATTTTCAACAGCTCCAAAATGTAAAGGGTTGTCTGATCTAAAATCATAACTTAAATGTTTTGCCATAAAAGCTTTAACTTTATCGAACGTATGTTTTACACCTTCAATAACATCATCACAAATAATTGCTGAATTTTGCCGATTTGGCAACATTCTCTCTGGAAATTTTAGAGGTTTTGGTTCTTCTGCTTTTAATTTTTGAGCCTGCTCTTCTGAAAATCCAAAGTATGTGTAATCCCATTCAGGAGGCTGATATGTTTCTGGGTCATCCACATATGTAAATCCTTGGGGTGCCAGCGGGAAAACAATATCGCTTATCTTCCTTCTGAAAAAAGGTTCACCATAATGGTCAAGTTCATGAGGATCAATACCAAAAAATTCCCCTCTGCTGCCTATTGCTGATAAAACCGTTCTTGCGTGATGCCTACCAGCCTTTAGTATTGCAATAACATCAATAGTCGCAGTTCCATGTAGCAAAACGTCGTCTAATGTTAGACTTTTTTCTGAAAGCTCTAATACTTGACTCATGAAATTAAACCCCAAAAATCTTTTTCACTTTGTGAATTGCATTGATAAAGGTGTCAACTTCCTGCTCTGTATTATACAGATAAAAGCTTGCCCTTGCGGTTGCCGATATCCCCAAGACAGACATCAAAGGCATGCAGCAGTGGTGGCCTGCTCTGATTGCAACCCCCTCGCTGTCAAGTATCTGTGAAACGTCATGCGCATGAACCCCTTTGACATTGAAAGATAAGATTGAAGCCCTTTCTTTTGGCCCATAAACCGTTATGCCATCGATTTCCTTGATTTTTTCCATTGCATAGTCCAGCAATTCCCTGTCCCTGTTGAGGATATTCTGCATTCCAACTTTGGTTAAATAATCAACAGCAACTCCCAAGCCAATCCCTTCAGCGATGTTTGGAGTGCCGGCTTCAAATTTCCATGGAAGCTTGTTGAAAGTTGTATCGTCAAACTTTACTTCATTAATCATTTCTCCTCCGTAGAGGAACGGCCTGCTTGCTTCCAGCAGTTCTTTCTTCCCATAGACAACTCCAACTCCGGTTGGGCCTAGCATCTTGTGGCCTGTGAAAACATAAAAATCCGAGTCAATTTTTTTCATGTCCAATGGTATGTGAGGGGCTGCCTGCGAGCCATCAACAATCATCAAAGCGCCATTTTCATGGGTAATTCTAGCGATATCTTCAACAGGATTTATTGTGCCAATAGCGTTTGAGATATGGCCTATTGAGACAATTTTTGTTTTTTTAGTGATGTTTTTCTTGATTGACTCCTCATCAAGCTCTGCGTTTTCATTTATTTCAATGAATTTTAATTTCAATCCAAGATGCTTTGCCATCTGCTGCCATGGGACAAAATTGCTGTGGTGCTCCAATTGCGAAATTACTATTTCATCGCCTTGTTTTAATCCTGATGTTAAGGAATAAGCAAGAAGATTCAATCCTTCTGTAGAGTTTTTGGTGAAAATCACTTCTTCATATTGCGCATTGATGAACTCTGCAATCTTTTCCCTTGCCTTTTCATATGCTGCAGTCGCTTCCTCTCCCAATTGATGGATGCTCCTGTGGACATTTGCATTGTAGTTGTTGTAATAGAAATCTAATGCATCAATCACTTCCTTCGGCTTTTGGGATGTGGCTGCATTGTCAAAATAAACCAATGGCTTTCCATGCACTTTCCTCTGCAGAATAGGAAAATCTTTTCTTATTGTTTCAACGTCCATGATTGTTTTTGTTTTGAGCATCTAACTAACTTGTACTCCTATTTGCGGTAAATTTTTACCAACTTTGGCAAAAACTTCATAAGCTGCTTGGTGTGCACTTGCCCCATAACCTCTTATCCTTATTGGCTTGCCTTGCCTTTCCAAATTATGAAAAAAATCAGCAACATCTTCAACAGTCGCTCCTGGCTTTACCGATGTCAGAGCGATACGTGCGCGCGCATGCGTTGCATTGGGTTTCCATGGCAAATCAACAACGCGCATTTTTTTAAACTCTCCATAAGCCTGCCCTATAGACACATAACCATTTAGCTTTCCGGAAGTTTCGGACTCTAACTCTTGTGCTCTTCTTCTATTGACATGTACTCTTCTACCTACTGCTTCCAGAGTTTCACGCTCAACACCTTGAAAAGGGGTTCTGTGTTCCAATATCACATATCTTTTTTTATCAATTAAACCATCGGTTAATGCACTTCTTGCCAATCTTTCAATTTCTGATCTTGGATCAGTGCTGCCGTATAGAGCAACTCTGTCATACAAGTCCCTTAATCTTCCGGTGGGTTTTGTTATTTCTTCTAGCATTTTGATATACTACCCCCTCACCATTTTCCTTATCTTCTCCCTCAATTCTTCAGACGGGATTTTTTGTATGACTGGCTCGAAAAAGCCTTCAACAATCAGCTTTTCTGCTTCTTCCCTTGACAATCCTCTAGCCATCAAATAAAACATATGCTCGTCATTGATTTGGCCGACAGTTGCTCCATGGGAAGCCTTTACATCATTTGCATCAATCTTCAGGCTTGGTATGCTGTTTGCCAAAGTCTTTTCTCCAAGCTTTAGTATGTGGTTTTGAAGATATGACCATGTTTTTTGCGCCTGTTTTTCTATTTTTATAAGCCCCCTGTAAACAGAGCTTGACTCGTCTTTTAAAATGCCGTCAACCAAAACCTCATTTGTGGTGTTTATGTTGTTGCATTGAGAGCCTGTGCCATTGAACAAGGTGTCTATCCTCAGCCTGTTTATTTTGCCCCCAAAGCATCCTGAAATAAAATTTATTGATGCGTCTCTTTCAACAGCACCTATTATATTGGTGAAATTAGAGGCATTTTTTGTCCAGCTGTTTATGTGGTGGAAATTTATTTTTGAATTCTGGCTGGCAAAAACCTCTGTGACACATGCATTCAATTGCTCGCTTTCATCGTTGCCTGAATACTCTTCAATGAAATCAAGCTTGCTGTTCGGCTCGACAATAACAAGATTGTGCAATATTCCGTTTCCTTCAAAATTAACTCTTATTGGCTCTTCCAGCTCAACATTTTTCGGAACGTAAAGAAAAATTCCATTGCTGAAATGGGCTGCGCTCAAGGCAACAAACTTGTCCTTTCCTATTTCAGTATTCTTGAAAAAATACTGCTGCGCAATCGGATATTTCTCCAATGCGCTGTTGATGTCTGTCAAGATAATCCCTTTTTCAATTAAATCCTCGCTCAAAGCAGATGCAAATATTTTTGTTGTGGGATTCAAGTCAAAACTTTCAATTTTCAGAGCGTCAATTTTTGTGTAGCGCCAGTCCTCTTCTTTCTCCTTTGGCATAGGGATTGAATTGAAAATACCCAAAGCATCTGCCTTTTTCTTAGCTGCAAAGCTGCTTTTAGCTTGTGTTAATTCCTGCATAGCGTTTTTAGTAATGAGATTTTGATTTTGCATATAGAACACCAATTTTAACCTACAGAGCCTTCCATGTTCATTGCAATCAATCTATTTAATTCGATTGCGTATTCAAGCGGCAACTCCTTTGTGAAAGGCTCCATGAATCCAGATACAATCATCGTCATTGCCTGGTCTTGAGACAAGCCTCTCGACATCAAATAAAACAACTGCTCTTCCCCTATCTTTCCGACTGTCGCTTCATGCTCAACTGTGACATCTTTTTCATTGATTTCCATGTAAGGAACAGTGTCAGATGCGGATTTTTCATCCAAAATCAAAGCGTCGCATGAAACATGTGATTTAACGTTTTTGCAGCCTTCAGCGACATGCAGCAAACCTCGATAAGTTGTCCTGCCGCCATCCTTGCTGACTGATTTTGAGGTTATCCTTGAAGTCGTATTTGGCGCAAAATGCAGTATTTTTCCCCCTGCATCCTGGTGCTGGCCCTTGCCTGCAAAAGCAACGCTCAAAATCTCAGCTTTTGCATTTTCGCCCATCAAATAAATGCTTGGATACTTCATTGTTATCTTGCTTCCTAAATTCCCGTCAACCCAGAACACAGTCGCATTTTTGTGCGCAAATGCCCTTTTTGTGACAAGATTGTAGACGTTATTGCTCCAGTTCTGTATTGTAGTGTATTGTATTCTTGAGCCTTCAAGCGCAATCAATTCTACAACTGCAGAGTGCAATGAATCAGATGAATAGACAGGGGCGGTACAACCCTCAATATAATGCACTGAGCTTCCAGGCTCTGCCACAATCAAAGTCCTTTCAAACTGGCCCATGTTCTGGGCATTAATTCTAAAATATGCTTGAAGAGGCAAATCAACCTTTACACCTGCAGGAATATACACAAATGAGCCTCCTGACCATACTGCGCTGTTCAATGCAGCAAGCTTGTTGTCGTTATATGGAATTACGGTTCCAAAATATTTCTTCACGATGTCGGGATATTCCCTTAATCCGCCGTCCATGTCGAGGAAAACAACCCCTTGCTTTGCCAAATCATCCCTTATCTTATGATAGACAACTTCGCTTTCATACTGGGCTCCAACTCCCCCAAGGAATTTCTGCTCTGCTTCAGGAATTCCAAGCTTGTTGAATGTGTTCTTTATGTATTCTGGAACGTCTTCCCAGGAATCACCCTGCCTGTCTGTGGGCCTCAAGTAATAGAATATGTTGTCAAAGTCTATGGTGTTTAAATTAGCTCCCCATTGCGGCATGGGCCTTTTGTAGAATTCCTCAAGCGATTTCAGCCTGAACTTCAGCATCCATTCCGGCTCTTTCTTTATCTTTGAAATCTGCTCGACAATCTCTTTTGAAAGGCCTCTCTTTGCCTTGAACACGAATTCCTCCTTGTCGTGGAATCCGTACCTGCTGTAGTCCTTGTCAAAAACCTGCTCTGCCTGTGCTGGTGCCATTTGATTAACCTGTTTTTATTGTTATCAATCCCTCATCAAAGCATACATTGCAATGCTCCAAATCTTTTGATTGTGCCCTGTGAATGTCACATAAAATCTGCCTTACTGTTGTAAGGTTGCTTATCCTGTACATTTCAGCCATCAGCTTTTGCTTGCTATCCTTGCCAGCCAGAATCTTGTCAGCAGACTTTCTTATTTCAGCTACAATCGCGTCGCTGAAAACAACCTCTTTGGCTCTTTTGGAATGCTGGTATTGGGATATTGCAGCCTCTGTCAAGCCAAGTATCTTTGCAGCTTCTTTTTGGCTTAGCTTATGCTCCTTTATAAAAATCCTGGCCAGTTCCCTTCTAATGGCAGGAAGTATATACCTTACCTCTATCTCCTGCGGCATAGTCTCTTGCATAGACTTAACAATTGTTAACTAATATTTAAATATTGCGGTATTATCGTATTATCCCTTTTAATTTAATGAAATAACCATTTAATGTTTAAGCTGCCCGCTCATAAGCCAAGCCATTGGCAGATAAAGGCTTAAAAGAAAAAGAGTATGAAGCTGAAAAAGAAAAGTGGCCATTGTCCCTTCTGAATGTGCCAGTTGCCTTGTAACCAGTGGAAGGGTCATATTCTACACGTTGTCTCAAGTCCAATTGCCTGCATTCACTTACGTGCTCGAGATGAGGCACTATTCTGGTCGATTCTCTATTCTTCTTGGATATGAGATTTACTCTTACACACTTACCAGTCAATTCATCCAGTCGAAAATCCAACAATGAATAGCCGAAAAATGGTATGGTTCTGATATGCCCTTCAGGATTTCTTACTATGACATCAAATCTTTGAAATCCATCCTGATATGGAGTGGGTATGACCGCTACTAGCTCCCCGGTGAAATCCGCAAGATTTTCGGCCTTTTCCAAATCTGCCACAATTTTATCAAGAATTGGCATAAGCTTATGCAGGCAAATTAAAATATATACTTTAGGTGCTTATAATATATAATAATATGCTTAATATGTATTTATCATCTAAATCTTTTAAAATAAAAGCCTTATTTCCATTTCATGCGCTACATACGCCAGCAAATATTCAAGGAAATAGGAAAAAAAGGGCAGGAAAAGCTAGGCAAAAGCACTGCTGCGATAGTTGGAATAGGGGCTTTGGGCAGCAATTCTGCCGAGCTATTGGCGAGAGCAGGTGTTGGAAGCCTGATTTTGATTGACAGGGATGTTGTTGAGCTTTCAAATTTGCAGAGACAGAGGCTTTTTGATGAAAATGATGTTGGAAAGCCAAAAGCACTGGCTGCAAAAGAGCATTTAGCTAAAATCAATTCTGAAATTAAAACAGATTTTTTAATTGATGACTTAAATTTTGGGAATATTGGCAAGATTTTTGGCAAAAAAATAGATTTAATCCTTGACTGCACAGATAACCTCGAAACAAGATTCCTGATAAATGATTTTTGCATAAAATACAGAATTCCATTCATTTATTCATCTGCAGTCGGAAGCAAGGGGTATGTTTTTGACATCGTTCCAAATAAGACAGCGTGCCTGAGATGCTTTCTGAAAGAGGCTGCGCAGCTTGATACCTGCGAGACAGCAGGGGTTTTGAACACAACAACCAGCATGATTTCAACAATACAGGCAAATGAAGCTGTTAAAATACTATTAAGGAAGGATTTTGAGAAAAATTTGCTGTTTTTTGATGTCTGGAAAAACGAATTGTCTAAAATTAAAGTTAATAGAAATAACAATTGTGTCTGCTGCATTAAAAACAATTTTGAATATTTGAATGGCAAAAAAGCATCTAAAATCGTAAAATTGTGCGGAGACAACATATACCAAATAAAAACAAGACGGATAGATGAAAATCAATTCAACAAACTAAAAAATAAATTAAATAACATCGGAAAAATCAAACATTTCTATGTTCAAAATATCAGGACAAATATCCTTGGTTCCAACGGAAAAAATTACCAGCTATCTTTCTATTTGGATTTTGGAACTGGCTTATGGAAATTACGTATTTAAATGTGTTTTAGTTCCTACAGATATAGAAGGAAAGGAATTTATCGATAGATTGCCTCAAGATATAAAGCTAAAAGTTGTTTTTGAAGTAAAGGCCAAGAACATAGAATTTAGAGGCACGGCAAAATTCTCCAATTTTAATGGATCAGGAAAGCGCCCAATGTTCTTTTTAAACTCAACAAACGGGAATTTCCTGCTGATTTTTGATATCTCTTCAACGAAAGGCTTTAGGAAGAGTATGCTTGACATAACTCGTCTTCAGAATGAGCGTTTTGAGCTTGCTTTTGAAAAGCCTTGGTTTTAAAGCTCCTCCTGCTTGACTGGGATGTGCATCAATTCAATCCCGATTCTTTTAGCGACGTCAAAAATCCTCTCGTCCCTGTAAAACTCCCCATAATATATTTTCTTAATTCCGGCATTTGCGAGCATCTTGAAGCACGGCCAGCAGGGGCTTGCTGTTATGTAGACTTCAGCATTATCAATCATTACGCCGTTCTTGGCAGCCTGCAATATGGCGTTTGTCTCTGCATGTATTGTCGCAACACAATGCCCGTTTTCCATCAGATGCCCAACCTCATCGCAGTGGGGCATGCCCCTTATGCTTCCATTGTAGCCCGTTGACAATATCGTCTTGTCCCTAACAATGACAGAGCCCACATGCTTCCTGTCGCAGGTGCTCCTAGTGGCAACTTCCTTCGCAATGTTCATGAAATAATTTTCCCAGCTTACTCTTGCCATTTTGTTTGAAAATTTTATATATTGATTATATAGTTTTTAAAATTTGTAATATTTAATAAATCTTTTTAATTGTAATTTATAAATATTAATATACAAATGAATATGCAGCAAAAGACGTACCTGAACTTCCAACCCAGCCTGCTACTCTATCCCCTCTTTTAATACAACCCCCTGAAGCAGCTAATACTATCCCAGCAGGTACAGAAGCAGTAGCTATGTTGCCGTAACTTGGATAAATATGGTATAATAAGTGCTTTACTCCAAGCTTCTTTGCAGCATCGTCCCATTCCGTCTTTGATGAAGTATGAGGAAATATGGCTTTTATATTTTTAGGTGGTACTTTTTCACCTAATTCTCTAAAAACTTTTATTGCTTCCGGTTTGCCTTTTTCGTGTAGCTCTTTACCAAATGAGGTAAATCGACCAGTCCCATTACGTCCAATTCGATCAGAAAGAGAGCAGTAACCTTCATAACCTTCTAAAGGGATTGTACATAAGTCTACTAAATCGTTACTCGAAGAGATGCAAAATTCCCATTTTCTGTTAGGGTCTCGAGAAAGAATAGTAGCTGTTGCAGCTTCCCCTACAGTATAAGTAGGAAAAGTCCAAGCGATTTGATCCAAATTCCTAAGCATAAAATTAGCTGGATAGCCTGGACCATCTTTTCGAGTTTGTGCGAATTCACCATTAACAATCATTATGTGTTTGTATGCACCTTCAGCGAATATAGCATAAGTGACTTTTACTGCACGAGACCAACTCATACATCCTTCTAAGATATCAAAGCACTCAACCTTATCCATACCTAAAGCGTTTGCAACAAAATGAGCTTGTGACGGTTCTGTAAATCCTTTATCAATACCAGCATATATCAACAAGTCAATCTCCTGCTTACTTAGATTAGCTTCTTCCAAAGCTTTATTTACAGCAGTAGACATTAATAGCACAGGTGCCTCGTTATCACCCAACCAATACCTCTCTTCTGCCCCAGAGTATTTAAGTAAAAGGGCTATTCTTCTTAGAGCTTTATTAAGGTCTCCTTTAAACGTACCTTGACTATGTTGGTGTATAAGCTCAACTAAGTCTGCATTTGTAAGCTTTCTTGACGGAAAAACAGCCTGTACAGATTCTAGTTTCATTTTATTTATTTTTCAAACCATTCATCAAATTCCTTGTTTGCCTCTTCAATTGTTCCATTGCTGCTTATGTGCTTATCGGCCAATTCAAGGCATCTGTCAAGCTGCTGACCCGAGGCTTCATCATTATTCTCCCTGTCTTCATGCTGCCTAAATTCCTCAAAAGTCGCTGCATCTCCCAGCCTGCCCCTCTTCAAAAGCCTCTGGAACCTGATTTTTTCATCAGTAACTATGCCTATTAATAAAAAACCTTTGTTCTTCCTGAGCTCTTCTATCTCCCCGGGGTTCCTTATGCTGTCTATGACAAAATCCTTTTTTCCCCTTACTTTTTTTATCTTTTCATTGATTCTTTCTGCGAGTATACCATTCCCAAATTTTTTCCTTAACTCATTCCCAAGGCTTATCATTGTGTCTCTTGAATGACCAAGCCCTCTTTTTGTGGCTTCTTCCCTCAATGCATCCGACAAAGAGAAATAAACAAACCCCTTTGATTTCAGATGGTTTGCAAGCTCGCCTTTTCCAGCTGCATTCTTGCCTGTAAGCCCAATAATCATTTCTTCATCAGCTTCTCGAGCTCTTCCTCGAATTTTTCCAGATCCTCGAATTCCTTGTAGACCGATGCAAACCTTATGTATGCAATCTTGTCAAGGGTTTTCAGCTTCCTCATGACAAGCTCGCCAACAATCTTGCTTTCAACCTCTACAGAATCCCTCTTCCTCAAGTCGGACTCAATCTCGTCAACCAGCTTTTCTATCTTTTCCAGCGGAATGGATCTTTTTTCGCATGCCTTTAGAATTCCATTTGTCAGCTTTTGCCTTTCAAACCTCTCTCTTTTGCCGTCTTTCTTGACAACGATTATTTCGGCCTCTTCCACCCTTTCATAGGTTGTGAATCTCTTGTTGCACTTGAGGCATTCCCTTCTCCTTCTTGTCGCTTCAAGATTTTCAGTCTCTCTTGTGTCAATGACCTGGGTTTCCTCGTAATTGCAGTAAGGGCATTTCATAACGAACAGGGATAAATTAGGAGATATAAAGTTTTGCATAAATTAAAAGAATAAATATTTAAACTGCTCAAAGCAAATAAATTTGCAGTGGAATCAAAGAAGATTAATGTCGGCGGGCAGGCAGTCATCGAGGGAGTCCTGATAAGGGGGCCAAGCAAATATGTGATTGCAGTAAGAAAAAAAGCCAAGATAATGTCCAAGAAAGGAAAAATCAGGAAAAAATCTGCAATTTACAAATTGCCTTTTATTAGGGGATTCGTTAACCTTGCTGAAATGATGGTTCTCGGGACAAAAGCCCTTATGTGGTCTGCCGACCAGCAACTTGAAAAAGATGAGAAGATAGGCAAAAAAGAAATGGCTTTCAGCTTTATTTTTGCCATACTGTTTGGCGCTGGCATATTCATCGCACTGCCATACATTGTTACCAACCTTATAGGGTTTTATGAAGAGACAAAGCCCTTGCTGTTCAATTTAATAGACGGCGTAATCCGCATAAGCTTTTTTCTTTTATACATTGTTGCTATTTCATTAATGAAAGATGTAAAAATAATGTTTCAGTATCACGGGGCAGAGCACAAGGCAATACACTGCTATGAAAAGGGCAAAAAACTGAGCGTTGCGAATGTCAAAAAATTCACGACTTTGCATCCAAGGTGCGGCACGGCATTCATAATAATAGTTTTGGTTGTGGCAATACTCATTTTTTCAGTTCTGACTCCTGTAATTTTAATGATTTTTCCCAAGCTCCTGAGCATACATGCCTTTCCAAGAAGACTTATCCTAATCTTGATTAGATTTTCTTTGTTTCCGCTGATTGCAGGCATTTCCTACGAATTTTTGAAATTCAGCGCAAAATACGAGAGCAAGCCGATTATGAAAATTTTCATATGGCCTGGGCTGCTTATGCAGAAAATAACAACACAGGAACCAAATAACAGGCAGATTGAAGTTGCAATTTATTCTCTCAAGAAATTGCTGGCAATAGAAAATAAAACCCACGAAAATCTGTGAGATGCGAGTGAGCATCGTTCTTGTGAACTCGCTCACAACTGCCTGATTTTCGGGGCCCAGAAAATTAAAAAGTTTTCTTGGGAATAAAAAAAGAGAGTTTATCTCCTTCTTCTTTTCCTTCCGCCGCGTGCCATCTTTGCAGCAGACACGTCTCCTGACTTGTCAATGAAGTACAAGTAACCTGACTTTTTCTTGACGCCGACTTTGGCAACAACTTCCACTTTGCCTCCGCCTTTTTTCCTGCCGCCCCTTGACATCTTGGCCCTGGCTACATTTCCCCTCTTATCCACAAAATATAGGTAGCCTGCCTGCTTTTTAACTCCAACTTTTGCTACTTTTTCTGCCATTTTATATAACCTCCTCTGTTTTTTATTTATTCTAAGACGATATATTCACCCCGCGTCTTAACTCTCGAATACAAAATTGCAGCACATATATAAAGTTTTCGTTTTTTAGACGAGAAAACTGAAATTTTAAATTTCATCAATTTTTTTAAGATATTCCTTGATCCTTGCGCTGATGCTTGGCAACAGCATTCTCTCAATTTTCTCCTCAAAAATTTCATTAAGGGAGGAATGCTCCACTATCCTGTAGGCGTTGAGCCTTTTTTCGATAAGAAGCAGGTCCTTCAGCCTTTTCAATTGCCTCCTGATGTTTGATGATGCGATTCCAAGCATTGGCAGCTTCAGGCTTTTCCTGTCCTCTATGACAAGCGAGCAAATTTCATCGCTTGTAAGCTGCTTCTGCTCTTTTTTTGATTTTATCAAAACATTCAGGATATCAACAATCACGTCCCTTGAGTCGCCAGGCTGCAGCAATCCTACAGAAAGGCAGAGCTTTCTTACAAGCTCCCTTTCGCTTAAATTTGCAGGCCTTTCATACCTTCTTAATGTTATCTCAGCCAATGGGATATCCCTTGAAATGGTTTTTTGCTTTGTCACGATAAAAGATTTTAAGAAATATCAGGTTTATATAAGTTTTGATTGTTATTTTCATATCTTATCAAACCCTATCTCAAACTCTTTCCCTTTCACTTTTTCCTTGCTTACAAAAGCATGCTTCTTGCTCGGCTCGAGCTCTGAAATCCTTAATTGTGAAGCACCAACTTTTTCCTTTATGACAACATTCCAGTCTTTAAGCATCTCCCTTAGCTCCTCATCTGTCCTGACGAAGAGGGAAATATTGTCCGATTTCTGCAGGCCCGCTTTCTTCCTCAAGGCCTGAACCCTTCTCATGACTTCTCTTGCGAAGCCTTCTGCCTCAAGCTCGTCAGTCATCTCCTTGTTTAAATAGATAAAGCCGTGCTTGAAAATGCCTTCCTCGTAAGGGACCGGAACATCTCTTGAGGAAATCAGGTGCTCTTTTTTAATCTCTACAATCTCGTTGTCTATCCTGCATGAATATTTCCCTTTTTCCTGTATCTGCCTCAGCACAGTCTCGGGGCTGTCGATTGTAAGCTGCGCTATTATCTTGGGCGCCTTTTCCCCAAAATCAGGGCCAAGCCTGGAATAGTCAGCTTTTATCCTGACTTTTAAATTAGGAAGGGACTCAAGGACTTTCACCTCCTTGACGTTCAGCTGTTTTTTAATAACATCTGCCAGATTTGTCGCGGCTTTCGTGGCTTTCTCGTCCTTTGTTGCAATTATAACCTCTTTTAGCGGCCACCTGACTCCAAGCTGTATCCTTTCCCTTATGGCAAGGGCGCTCTGCACAAGCTCGCTTGCTATGGACATGGCTGCCTCAAGCTCTTCATTAATCAGCTCTTTATCATACCTTGGCCATTCAAGCAAATGAATGCTTTCCTCTTTTAGCCTGAACTCATGCCTCAAGCTTTGGTACATTTCCTCTGTTATAAATGGGGCTACAGGCGCAAACAGCTTCATGCAGTCCAAAAGCACATGGCAAACAGTATTCATCACAATTTTTTTCTCATCATCGCTGCCCATTGAAGACTTGTCCCTTGTCAATTGTATATATGTGCGGCTCAGCTCAAGAAATAATTCTTCAGCAACCCATGGAGATTCATTAAGCCTGTAACCATCAAACACTTCCGTCGCTTTTTTTATGGCTGAGTTAAGCTTTGAAAAAATGTATCTCTCCTCGGCATCGAGCTTTTGCTTTTCGACAGGCTCTGGAATTGCCTTTAGATTTTTTGCCATTTCTATCGCATATTTGTGCAGGTTCCACAAAACCGTCAAATTTTTGTGCTTGACCTTCATGTCATCAAAATTGTAATTGATGTCAATCCCGGGAGCGGTTCCCCCTATCATGTAATATCTCAGCGTGTCTGCGCCGTATTCCATTATGACTTCATGCGGCAGTATGTAATTGCCCAGTGACTTTGACATCTTCCTTCCCTGCGCGTCATTGATGAAGCCGTGCATGTAGACTGATTTGAAAGACTCATTGTTCATTGCAAGCATCGACGCGACAAACAAAAGATTAAACCAGCCTCTTATCTGGTCAATGCCTTCCAAAATAAAGTCAGCAGGGTACATCTTTTCAAACAAGTCTTTTCTTTTGGGAAAATCCAAGCAGTTCCATGAAGCAGAGCCCGCATCTATCCAGACATCAAGAATATCAGGAATCCTTTCCTTTTCAGAGCCGCAATTGCATTTTATTTTGACCTCGTCAATCCACGGCTTGTGCAAATCCTCCGGAATGCTGCCTGCAAGATTCTTCAGCTCTTCGATTGAGCCAATAACAACAAAGTCATTGCATCTTTTGCATTTCCAAACTGGCAATGGGGTTCCCCAGTAGCGCTGCCTTGTAATTCCGTTGTCCCTCAAATTGGCAAGCCAGTTGTCAAAATTTTTTGAGCCTGCAAAATCAGGCACCCATTCTATGCCCTTATTCAGCTCCCTCATCCTGCCCTTAAGATCCTCAATTTTGAAGAACCATTGGGTCGTAGTCCTGTAAATGACGGGGTTTTTGCAGCGCCAGCAATTTGCATAGTCATGCTCCACTTTTGTTTCAGCAGCAAGCAATCCTTTCTTTCTTATTTCTTCTGTTATCCTCTTGTCGTCTTTCTTTGCAACAAAACCTTTCAGGAACGGGATTGAGCCATCAAACA
>JACPMW010000007.1 GCA_016185805.1 Candidatus Woesearchaeota archaeon
TTCCATCTTGTCAAGAGGCCAGTGCAATGCTGTTGTTTTTATTCCATTATCGGAAAGGAATTTTGCAGTCCCCTCTGTTGCGTAAAGCATGAAACCCATTTCTTCAAGCTTCCTTATGCTTTCAAGCAAGTAAGCCTTGCTCTTTACAGGACCTGTTGACAGCAAAATGTTTGAGTTAGGAATGGCAAAATTAACGGAAAGCAAAGACTTAAGGAATGCCTCATTTATATCATTTCCCAAGCAGGCAACCTCCCCTGTTGATGCCATCTCAACGCTTAGAACAGGATCTGCTCCATGCAGCCTTGAAAAGGAAAATTGCGGAGCTTTAACGCCAACATAATCAAGGTCAATTGTGTTATACTTTCCATGTATGTCCATGCCAAGCATTGCTTTTGCTGCAAATTCAATGAAATTGTACTTTGTTACTTTTGAAACAAAAGGGAAGCTTCTTGAGGCCCTAAGATTGCATTCAATGACTTTTATTTGGTTGTCCTTCGCAATGAACTGTATGTTAAATGGGCCAGTTATCTTTAATGCCATTGCAATGCTTTTTGTGGTGTCCTTTATCTTCCTGATTGTCTCAAGGTAAGTGAATTGAGGAGGAAGCACAATTGTTGCGTCTCCTGAATGCACTCCTGCATTTTCGATATGCTCTGAAATAGCATAGATTATGACTTCTCCATTTTGGGCAACAGCATCAATCTCAATCTCTTTTGCATCAGTGATGAACTTGCTTATGACAACAGGATGCTCTTTTGAAACTTCCGCAGCTGAAGATACAAGTCAAGCTCTTTTTTATCAGATGCAACGCTCATCGCTGCGCCACTCAATACATAAGATGGCCTTATCAAGACAGGATAGCCGACCTTCTCTGCAAACCTGTCAGCTTCCTCAATTGACTTGGCTTCAATCCACTCGGGCTGGTCTATGCTCAATGAGTCAAGCATGCCTGAAAATTTGTGCCTGTCCTCTGCGCTGTCTATACTTAAAGGTGATGTTCCAAGAATCTTCACATTTTGCCTGTGCAATCTCATCGCAAGGTTGTTTGGAATCTGGCCGCCCATTGACAATATGACTCCAAGAGGGTTCTCTTTTTCATATATGTCAAGCACCCTCTCAAAGCTCAATTCATCAAAATAAAGCCTGTCGCAGACATCATAATCTGTGCTGACAGTTTCAGGATTATAGTTTATCATGATTGTGGAATAGCCTAATTTTTTCAGCGCGAACACTGAATTCACGCAGCACCAGTCAAACTCAACAGAAGAGCCAATCCTGTAAGCTCCAGAGCCAAGGACAATCACATTATTTTTTTGATTAAACTTAACATCATCTTCCTCTCCATTGTAAGTCAGATATAAGTAGTTTGTTACTGCGGGGTATTCTGCTGCAAGGGTATCGATTTGCTTAACAACTGGAATTATGCTGTGCTTTTCCCTTAAGCTTCTAACCTGCAACATCTTTTCCTCCATATTAATTTTACCTTCCTTAAACAATAATTTTGCAATCTGGAAATCTGAGAAGCCTTGCTGCTTTGCCAGTTTCAATAGGCCTGATGGAATATTGCCAATACCATACTTAGTCAATTCTTTCTCTGTTTCAACAACATTTTTTATTTTGTGCAAAAACCATTTGTCTATTTTTGTCAGCTCATGTATTTTGTCAATAGGGACATTTTGCTTAATTGCCTCAACAATAACCAATAGCCTTTTGTCAGTTGGTTTTCTCAATTCTTTTTCCAAGTCATAAAATTTTAAATTGTTTCCAACAAGCCCATGAAGATTCATTCCAAGCATCCTGATTGCCTTTTGCAAAGTTTCTTCAAACTTCCTGCCGATTGCCATCACTTCCCCGACGCTTTTCATCTCGCTTCCAATTTCGAAGCTGACATGCCTAAATTTCTGCAAGTCCCATCTAGGTATCTTGACTACAATATAATCCAGCGCAGGCTCGAAGCAGCTTTTTGTGACTTTGGTTATTTTATTGTCAAGCTCTATCAATGAGTAGCCTAAAGCCAATTTTGCAGCTACAAAAGCCAGCGGATAGCCTGTCGCTTTTGACGCCAAAGCAGAGCTTCTTGACAATCTTGCATTGACTTCTATTATCCTGTAGTCTTCAGAATATGGGTCAAGCGCATACTGGATGTTGCATTCCCCCACAATGCCAAGATGCCTTATCATTTTTATTGAAATGTTCCTAAGCTTATGGTATTCGTTGTTTGTCAGAGTTTGCGATGGGGCAACAACAATGCTTTCCCCTGTATGGATTCCCATCGGATCAAAGTTTTCCATATTGCAGACTGTTATGCAGTTGTCATAGGCATCTCTTACAACCTCATATTCAATTTCCTTCCATCCTCCAAGATATTTTTCAACAAGAACCTGTTGAGAATAAGCAAAGGCTCTTCTCGCGTTTTGCATTAATTCCTCTTCATTTGCTGAAACTCCGGAGCCAGCGCCTCCAAGAGCGTATGCAACCCGCAGCATGACAGGATAGCCAATTTCTTTTGCAATTTCCAAAGCCTCTTCAATATTTGCTGCAGCCTTGCTTTCCGGAGTCTTCAAATTGACTTCATTCAGCTTTTTCACAAAAAGATGCCTGTCCTCTGTGTTTTTGATTGCATCAATCTGGGTGCCAAGCACTTTCACATTATGTTTTTCAAAAATTCCATTGTCATGAAGCTCAACACCGCAGTTCAGAGCTGTTTGTCCGCCAAAAGAAAGCACAATTCCATCAGTTTTTTCTTTTGCAATCACTTTTTCAACAAAGTATGGTGTGACAGGAAGAAAATAAATCTTGTCAGCCATTCCCTCGCTTGTTTGGATTGTCGCGATGTTGGGATTTATCAGCACTGTTTCAATTTCTTCTTCTCTCAATGCCTTTAAGCATTGGCTGCCGCTATAATCGAATTCGCCTGCTTGGCCTATTTTTAAAGAGCCGCTTCCTAAAACGAGGACTTTTTTTGGTTTATTCATCTTATTATCTTCACAAATTCGTCAAACAAAAATTCAGTATCAACTGGGCCTGGTGTGCTTTCAGGATGGAACTGAACCGACATGAACGGCTTTGTCTTGTGCCTTATCCCTTCGTTTGTTCCGTCGTTTGCATTTATGAAAAATTCCTCCCAATCTCCGCTTAATGATTTCATGTCAACAGCAAACCCGTGATTCTGCGTTGTTATGAAGCATCTTTTTGTATTTTTCAAGACACATGGCTGGTTTTGGGAGCGGTGCCCGTATTTGAGCTTGTAAGTGTCGCCTCCTGCTGCAAGAGCAAGTATCTGGTTTCCCAAGCAAATACCGAATGTCGGAATTCCATGCTTCAAAGCCCTCCCAACATTGTATATTGCATCCTTGCACATTTTTGGATCACCTGGGCCGTTAGATATCACTAATCCATCAAAAAATTGGGTGAGAAAATCGTAGTTGTATGGCACCCTGATTACTGTCAGGTTCCTCTTTACCAGTTCGCGAATTATATTATTTTTAACTCCACAGTCAACTACAACAATTCTTTTTTGGCCATTCTTTTCATTGTACACTATTGGCTCGTTTATCGTGACTTCTTTAACTATATTTACAGCATTCGGGTCATAAAACTTAACATCATCATTTTCAAAAATAATTTTTCCAAGCATTGCGCCCTTTTCCCTTAATGTTTTTGTCAGCTTTCTTGTGTCAATCCCATAAATGGCTGGAATGCTTTCTTCTTTCAGCCATTCAGCAAGGTTTTTTTTTGCATTCCAATGCGAATGCTCGAAAGAATAGTCAGAAACAACAATAGCCTGGACTTGTATTTTTTCAGATTCAAAGTTTTTTAGCAAGCCTGACTCAATCTCTTTTCCGGGAACTCCATAGTTTCCTATCAAAGGATAAGTCAAAACCAGAATTTGTCCTTTATAGCTTGGATCGGTCAATGATTCAGGATAGCCGACCATTCCTGTGTTGAAAACAACCTCTCCGCTTGTAGAATGCTCTGCGCCGAAAGAAAAGCCTTTGAACTCATCGCCGTTTTCTAGAATAAGTATTGCTTCTTTAATGCCACCCATTAAAAAAAGGAGATGGATTGAAGTTGTTAATAAAGGTTTCGAATCTTATTTTTTATTTTTCATCTCTTCAGGCATCTTGCTTTCATCCATGTGGAATACTTCCCATATGTGGCCGTTAATGTCTTCGAAGCTGCGCCCATACATCCAGCCATGGTCTTGTGATGCCCTAGGCTCTTTGCCGCCAGCTTTCAAAGCTTTGTTTACCATCTCGTCCACCTCTTTCCTGCTTCCAACAGACAAAGCCAACAAAACTTCCGTGCTGTTTTTCGCATCAGCAATCTCCTTTGGCGTGAATGTTTTGAAGAACTTTTCAACTAAAAGCATGGCGAAAATATCCTTGCTAATAATCATGCACGTTGCATTTTCATCAGTGAACTGAGGATTGAACCTGAAGCCAAGCCTTGTGAAGAATTCTATTGTTTTGTTCAAATCTTTCACTGGCAAATTGACGAAAATCTGCTTGACCATGAATTCAGGGATGATTTTTAGGTATTTAAAGATTGTGAAAAAAGCAAAAACTTAGTTATAATGATAGGATATATTTTTGTCAGTTTACAAAAGTTCTGGCAGATTTGGACCGAAAAGTCGAAAGAAAGGCCGTCTCAAGTGCTTAGCACAATCCTCTAAAGCAGGCATAAAGGGGAAAATAGTATATAGTTACTATATAGTAGTAAAATATCGAAAGATTTAAATATAGCCTATGATATATTGTTTCATATGGAAGGTCAAATTGTACAATTAAGGGAAAGGTATGGAGAACAACATGATTATCCAGCTCTCACTGAACAGCAGCGAGCACTTCTTTTAGCATCAGATATAAAAGATAATACTGATGGGTGTGGCCAGCGAACAGTGCACGTGGGGGGTATAAGTCAAGAAGCAGGAACAACATTGTTAGATATACTAGATTCCCATAATTATGTTTTCCATGGCAATGGACCTGGTGGAAGCGGAGATTACGCTATTGCAAGGATTCCAGTATTCAAAAGAGCACTGGGTATAGCGCGAAACCTAAGAGACGTAGGGCCAAGAAACGTAGGAGGTCAAACTTATCTTTTTGAATTACCTGATTCTAAAGTTGAGGTTAGATATGCTACAGTAAAAGACAGAGTTTAATATTTTCCCATATTACTATTTTAGCCTTTCTTTCGATTGTAAATTAACAATCTATTAAACGTAGTTTTTAATTGCATTGTTAGGTACCAATATGTTAAAGAGAAATTTTATTTCAGCCCTTCCCCCTCCTCAATCCCAAACATAATGTTCATGTTCTGGACTGCTTGCCCAGATGCGCCTTTCAAAAGATTGTCAATGACAGAGACCACAACAAGCTGGTTGTTTTCATCAATTTCAAAGCCTCCAACACAGCAATAATTGTTGTTTTGCACATCATGCAGCTCTGGGATTTTATCAGTTATTTTGACAAAAGGCTCATTCTTGTAAAAGTCCTTATACATTTTCTTTATCTTTTCAGCATTGCCTTTTTTCTTCAAAATTACGTGCATTGTGCACATCAAGCCCCTGAATGTAGGTATCACATGCGGCGTGAATGAAATTCTAGTCTTGATGAACTGCTCAATCTCATATTTATGGCGATGCTTCGTTATATTATAAGCTATGATATTGTCAGAATAGTTTTCAGGCTGGTTTACATAAGCTGCCTTGGCACCTGCTCCGCTGTAGCCTGATTTGCAGTCAAAGATTATGCTGCTAGCAAGCTTTTGTATGGGAAGCGCTGCAATTAAGCAGGCTGTCGCATAGCATCCGGGATTGGCAACAACTTTTGCTTTCTTAATTTCTTTCCTGAAAAGCTCAGGCAATCCATAGACAGCCTTTATTTTTGAGTCATTCTTTATTCCATACACTTTCTCATAAATTTTTGGATTTGAAAACCTGAAATCAGCGCTTAAATCTATAACTCTCGCCTTTAATTTTTGGACAATTTCTATGGATTCCTTGCTTGGCAAGGCTGTGAAAATTACATCAACATTCATCTTGTTTATTTCATCAAGGCTGTACCCTGTAAACTTTAATTTGTTATCCCAAAAATCATTGTACTTTGACTTTACGCTTTGCCCATTATGGCTTTTGCTATTCAAGAAAGCAAGCTCAACATTCTTGTGCCTGCTAAGGATTTTAATCAATTCGTATCCAGTATATCCAGAAGCCCCTATTATTCCTGCCTTAATCTTCATTTTCAATCACTTTATTAAGGATTTTGAAAGCATCGTCTATTATTTTCCTGCTTATAGTAAGCGGCGGCAAGAATCTCAGCACTTTTTCAGCTGTTAAATTAATCAGCAGGCTTTTTTCAAGGCAATTTTTCTGGATATCGGCTGCTTTGTCTTTCATTTCCATGCCTATCATCAGCCCTTTGCCCCTAATCTCCTTGATGTGCTTTGATTTGATTGAACTTAATTTTTTCATAATATAATTTCCCTGTTTTTCAGCATTTTTCATCAGTTTGTTTTTCAGCACACAATCAATCGTGAAATTTGCAGCAGAGCATGCTACAGGGTTGCCTCCAAAAGTTGAGCCATGGTCGCCTTTCTCAAAACTATTTGCAATATCCTCTCTTGATATAGTAGCTCCTATTGGAATGCCATTTGCAAGGCCTTTTGCCAATGTAACTATATCGGGCTTTACTTTATCGTGCTCGTATGCAAAAAATTTTCCAGTTCTTCCGCATCCTGTTTGTATCTCGTCTAAAATCATCAAAATATTGTACAGCTGCAGTTTTCTTGGTTATTGCATATTCAATTGCACTTGCATTCCCATACTTGACATGCGAAAAGCCTGAAAGCAAAGGCTTGAACGGCTTTCTTATCTTTTCTTTTCCGGTTGCAGCAAGGCTTCCAAAAGTCCTTCCATGAAAAGCCTCTTTTGTTGATATTATGTGGATTTTTTTAGTGTGCTTTCTTGCCAATTTAATAGCAGCTTCAACGCTTTCAGCGCCGGAATTTGAGAAAAAGCATTTGCTTAGCCCGGATAATTTGGCAAGTTTTTCAGCCAGTTTTACCTGCTCCTCGGTATAGTATAGGTTTGTGGAGTTAGTTAACTTTTCTATCTGCTTCTTCAAAGCCTCTGCAAATTTTTTGTTGCCATGCCCCAAAAGGCATGTTGCAAGACCTCCAACTAAATCAATGTATTTTTTGCCTTTCTTGTCAAACAAATAGCAGCCATTTCCATGGCCGAGCACAAATTTCGGCCTTGTGTAGGTCTGCATTACATGCCTCTTTTCCAATCCGATGATTTTATTCGTTTCCATTTTTGTACACTATCTCTGTCCCGATTCCCTTGTCGGTGAATATCTCAAGCAGCAAGGCATGGGGCACCAGCCCATTTATCAAGTGGGCTTTCGGGCACTTGTTCTTGACAGCGTAAATGCATGCCTCTACTTTTGGGATCATGCCCTTGTTTATGATTCCATTTTTTATCTCCTTTTTTGCAGCCCTGAAATCTATGTGTGTCTGCAAATTTCCATTTATCATAACTCCATCCACATTCGTCAAAATAGTGAGCTTTTCTGCCTTAAGCGCAACAGCAACCCTTGAAGCGGCGGTGTCTGCGTTGATATTATATTTTTGATTTTTTCCAATTCCTATTGGAGATACCACTGGAACATGCTCTGAGCCAAGGTATTTCAGAAGCTTATGCCTGTCCACTTTGTTTATTTCTCCCACAAGGCCAAGCTCCTTTGATTTTTGCCTTGCATTTATGCAGTTAACTGCATCAAC
>JACPMW010000045.1 GCA_016185805.1 Candidatus Woesearchaeota archaeon
TTCTTCACATGCCTTTTCAGCCATTCGTTCCAGTCGAAAAATATCCTCTTTGAATCCAAAGTCCCGATTTCTTCCCTTATCCGCTCTGATATCTTGTGGAACTGGTCATTGCTTTGTATTACAAAATCTGCCTCCAACAATCCCATGTTGTTTGTCTTGTTCGCAAAATCAACCAATGCTTCCTTTGTTTTTGCACGCAGCAGTATGTTGTCCCATACAGCATCCCAGTTGCCTGCCCATTCTTTCACATTTCCTGCAATTGCCTTAAGGATTTCAGAATCTCCATTAATTAAATCCTCGCTTGTCTCAAGCTCATCTTTTTTTGAATCATACTTCATCAAATCAACAAAACCTTTCTCCACAAGAGGGTCCTGCTCCCAATGCTTCCTGACCTCTGTTATTTGGGTCACTCTTCTCCACCTGTGCAATCCATCGGCGCTTCTTACAGGATTTGCAACGACAACAACGTCTGTTGCCTTGAAGCTTGTCCTTGGCACTCCCAAGTCATTTACAACCCTGTCAAACACCCCGTAAGGAGAATCTCCGTGGATTGTGCCTGCAACCACATTTGCCAAAGCTCCAACCCTCATGGCTTCATACAATGCAAGCGCCTCCTTGCTCCTTATTTCCCCAATTATCAGGGCAGAATCCCCCATCCTTAATGTTGTCCTTATTCCCTCGTCTGCAGGCACCTCGCTTGTGCCTTTTGACAAAGCAGCAGCAACTTTCATTGATTGAATGTTATATCCCAATTTTCTTAGCGAGTTTGTCGGCAATTCAAGAGTATTATGGGCAATTATATTTTCACATACAAAACTCTCACATTCAGGAACGGAAATATCATATACAAAATCCTCAAAATTTTCGATAAGCTCTATTGATTCAATCTCGTCCCAAAATACATCTGAATTTGCAAGAGATTTCAAATTATTTCTTAACTTACTTTCTGGCATCAATTCAACAATTTGGGTTAATTTTGTTCTTCCAACATTGTTGTTTCTGATTATGTAATCATGATATTTAAAATCATTATATTCTTTGAGAATGTTCTTTTTGGTTTCCAATCCCAGAGGTATGACATCAGAGCTATCGTGCGTGCTTTTCTTGCTGCAAAGCTTTTTTAGGACAGATGCCTTGTAATGTTGCAAAAATCCTATATTTTCATGGAATCTAATAAAATCTTTTAAGGTGCTTATACTAGCATTATAAGTCCCATCTTTTCTGAGTTTTCTGATTCTGAGATTAATTCCATAAAGAGAAAGCAGGAATTGCACGTCTTTTAACAGATTAATTGATGAAAGCGGTATGACAATCTCTTTGTCTGTTGCACATCCATCTCCTGAAAATAGCCCTTTCAAGATTTGTGCTATCTGTTCTTTTGAAAGATTAAAGACCCATTCTGGAATCCTTTTTGTATAAGCATTTCCATCCAGATTTAAGCATTCTTTCATTAAAATCTTTAATGGCTTGGAATTTATCATATAAGAAACTTTATCGGAATGAATTTTTCTCTTTAAGTTGAATACCTTAGCCACATCATCAAATATTTCCCTGTCTTCAGCATCATTGCAGGATATTATAACACTGTTTTTATCGTAGCATCCATCAGCTATCCATAGGCCTATGAAAGTGAGGAATTCCTCATTAAGCTCGATATTTATCGGAATTTTTGTTATGCTATTGTTATAGGAGAAATAAGCGTCATTCCCTACCTTGATTCTTTGATTTATCAAAGATAAAAGCACTTGCTGCGGTAGCAAGCCTTTTCTAAACCAATTTGTAGCAGCTTCTTTGCTATAACCCAATTCTTTTCTTAAGTATATAATATCTTTTTTATTTTCCAAAAGCACTTTTTTGATGGAATTTCCGCAAAAGAATGTGTTTGGAATCCTAACTAACTGCTCTAGCAAATTCAACCTGTGGATGGGCTTATTGTCAATATTGACTAATCTGGAAGCAGCTATGAAACTTCCCTCTTTTAATTCATTGGCTTTGGTCTCAACTATATTTGCATCTTTATCAAGCCCGAAAAGAGAGTGGTCACCTGTTACTTTTATAGTCCTTCCAGTTCTAGTTCTTATTTTGTAAATTGGTTTTTTTACTTTATGCCTGATGAATTTGCTTACTGCTGATAATTTTATTTTTCCTTGCTTGTCCATTGCAAATACTTTTATGTTTTCAGGGTTGCCAGTAACTTCATGCTCCGTAAGGTTATACCACTTTCCATATTTGTTGATTAATTCATCAATCAAAGAGCCTATTGTAGTTCTTTCAATTTTGCCATTTCTTTGGATTATAATGCTGGAATCTCCCGTTACACTATCCTCTATCGTTATCACTCTATATTTTCTCATCAATTCAACTAAAACAGCCCCAAGCAGGCTTGTTTTTCCGGCACTTCTTGTCCCTGCAATCAGCATGCTTCTTGCACCATCAATCAAAAAGCTCATGATGCCGGCTGCCATTGGGTTGATCATCTTGTTTTGTATGAACAATGGCAAAGTCCATGGCTTGTCCCTATGCCTTCTGAAAGCAAATGCCAGCCCGCTCGGGTTTAATGGGGGTGCTACAACAGCAATTCTTGAATTTGCTCCTGGAATTGTCAATTCTGTATCAAGGATTGGATTTGCCTCATCTAATGGCCTTCCGGAAATCAGCCTCAGCTTGGATGCCCATGAATCCGCCTCCGGAGATGTCGGCACTATGTTTGTGACGCAGTCAGCATAATCCTGATGGACAATGAACATCGGGGTTTCCCCCAATGGGGAATTTATAGTTATGTCCTGCACTCTTTCATCCTGCAAAAGCACCTCAATCAGTCCAAAGCCAACGGTGTACCTTACAAGTATTTTCGTCATCTCATCTATCTCTGCAGAGCTCAATCTTAAATTCCTGTAATTGACAAGCTCCTCTATCAAATCAGAGCCGATATTGTAGAAGACCTGCCTCATCCTTTCAGGATCGATAAATTCCTGCCTTGTTGGCTTGTGCTCCGCCATTATTTTCCTGGCTGTGTCAAGGATTTCGTATTTTTCCTCGCTCAGCTTGAATTCCGGGGGTATTAAATGGTAGAGATACTGCACATTGTCCGGCAATTCAAAAATTGTCACCTCTGTATTTTTGTCAATCTCGTAGCTGTCAATTTCCTCGCCTTCAGCCGGAAAGGTTGCCATCAGTTTCGTAAACATGAAATCCGGCCTTATATCTGGAGTGAATATCCTCCTGTAAACAGAGCGCTCATTAAGCTTGTACCCTGACAGATATTGCTTTGCCGCGTCTATTAATTTTGTTTTTTCAAGCAACGCCATCAAATAGCTTAAAATTGCAATGTATTTCTTTGCACAATTTATGTAATTCTGGTCAAGCGTCCTGTCAATCCTTATTCTCTCGTCCCTTGCAGTTCTTTTCAGCTCAACATAAGCTCCTATTGGATCCCTTTTCAGCATGTCTGCTGTAAGATTTTGCAATGAGGCGTACCACTGCGCAGCCCATTTAGTGCATTTTGGGTCAGCAAGCAGGTTTGCATACCCGATAACATCCCTCCTCTTTGTCAGCTGGGAATATAGCTTCGCAATCTCCTGCATCATCATGGTTTGGCTGTAGTCATACTCATAATTCCTTTTTTGTGTATACACTATTTTTGTTACTCCTGTAGTTTCAGCCAGAATGTCCATGGTCCTTGACATGCACACAGGGTCGTCTTCCAGCGATGGGGTGTGCTGGTATTGCTCCAAATCAATCATAAGTATAGTTTCATCACCCTCCCTCAAAATGTCATAGGAGAATGGTTTTTTAGTCTCTCCAAATAACGCCATTACTTCTTGGCCTCCTTTTTAAGCAAGTGAAGCGCAATCTCTATCAAATGCGACTTGTTCCTGTACTTTTCCCTGTTCTGCAGCTCTTTTTCAATCCAATTGACTAGCTCTTCATCAATCGTAGCGCTGATTGGCTTTTTCATCAAGCAGTATATTATAAAATATATTTTATATTTTTTCTATAGTTTATGTTAGTTTATAATATAATAGGTATTTAAAGATTGCTATAATTTTATTTCAAAAATAAGTATTTCACAGCCATTGTCGCAATAAAGAACAATGTGACTCTAAATCCCCAAATAGTTATATGATAATTTCTAAGGGATTCTCCACCAAACTTTATAACAACTAATTCAGCTAGCACTGTAAGAACTATGCTTAAGAATATAGCTGTACCCCATTCGGAAACAAAATTCATAACTTTTTGTCCTGCCCCTAATAATGCTAGAATAACTAATACTGCAATAAATATCTGTAAAAAAGTTTTAATTCTTCTATCTCCATTACTCATTTTAAGTCAATCCTCGACAATTAGCGTCTATTTTTTCGATAGAATCTTTAATATATAATCTAAATGACCCATAGTGGTCTCCTGCCCATTCACCAAAACTCATAGTAAACTTTTCCACTCTAATCCTAAACCACCAATAAACGTTATATAGAGCAAGCCCAAAACATTTATTTCCACAAAAATCTTTAAGTTTATAAATCTTTAATACGCCATTCAATTCTCCTATTTTTGGAAAGATTGCACTATGGATGTAGCTGCCTTGAACTAGAAAAACATCGGTTGCTAATGCAAATGCAGAAATATAAAATTTACCAACAGAATTCTGGTCATTTTTGTTAACTAACTTTGATTTTTCAATTAAGTTATTATATGGTTCTATCAAAGGGGTATATTTTTGTACTTTATCTACAACATTATCAAACTCTTCTGGGCTAACATCCATTAATTGAAATTGTGTTCCTATGTTCTCATTTATGATTCCAATCACATAATTTACATTATCTTGAAATTTTACAAATTTTTCATAATTTTCAAACGTTGTTGCATCAACTTTCTCAAAATTACCTATCTTTGAAGACAAAGTTACTGCTAAGTTTCTTGAAGTCTCATTAAGGTTAAAATTAAAATCGTGTTCATAAAAAAAGTTGGAAGTTAGTAAATATAAATCACAGGATTTGTCTTTTAATTCCGTTAATGTATTATTTCCTATAGTTGTTACAGTATCAACACTTTTTTGTACTTTTTCTTTCTGTTCGGGTGTACATCCTAATAGGAATAATATAAATATCAAAAACCATACTTTATTTTTCATTTTTTGTAAATTGGAATATTAGATATAACCACATTCCATACTTGTTTAATCATTTAAACTGGTTTATATCTGTATCAAAATAAGTATAGGCTATAACTATAAATGAGTTTTCTGGTTCTGTCGTCAATATTTTTGGCTCAATGGTTAAGTATCTGGGGTACAGACTTGAATTCCTCATCTGTGCCATTAAATATTACATTATAATTATTTTAAGTAAGTAACTTGGATTATTTTGGGTAATATAATTCCAGTAGGTCTTAGTTCAACCCTAACAAATTCATTAGGCAAAAAAGCCTCTTTTTATCGTATTAACCAACTCCCCCAAATATAACTCTGAAACTCTTTTATTTAAACTTTTCCCATTCAAGCCAAATAACAAACTTTAAATAAATCAATAAAGATATTGTCAAAAAAAGAGGTTATGATGGAAGTTCCGCAGTCTACTTTGCCGCCACCGCCAAAAAAGCACCAAGGCCTGAAATTTGGGCATCCGCAGCAGCAACAGCAGGAAATGCCTGATGCCGGCAGCATGAATTCTGACATAAACGCATTGAGCAGGCGCTTAAGGCTTCTCGAGGAAGGCTTCACAAATTTGAGAAGGTTCTTTCAGGTGACTGAGGAGAACATGATAGCAAAGAACAAGCACTTCTCTGCTGAAATCAAGACAATGTCATCCGATATCATTGAGACAAGGAAGGAAATCCAGGAAACAAGAGACAAATTGATGCTTGTGATAAGGGAATTGCAGACAGTAGCAAGAAAAGAGGAAGTCAAGGTGCTTGAAAAATACATCAATCTCTGGAACCCCATCAAATTTGTCACTCAAAATGAAGTTGACCAGATAATCAGCGAAATTCTCGAGAAAAGGAACCAAGCAAAAAAAGAGGGCTAATAGAAAGTTTTAAATATGCTATAGAAAGTGGAACACCAAAAGAGAGGTGCTTTCAGATGGCTTTCTTTAAGTTTGGAAAGAAGAAAAAAGAGGACTTGGAAATGCAGATGCCTTCTCCTGAAATGCAGGCCCCTCCCCAAGCTCCAACTTCCCCAATTGAACAAGTTCTAATGATGAAGCAGCAGGGCTACACAAATAACCAGATTGTGCAGACCTTGCAGAGCCAAGGCTATAACACCAACCAGATATTTGACGCAATCAACCAGGCCGGCTTGAGCGGCGGCTTTGAGGCAGCGCCAGAGCAGCCACAGGAAACCGGAATGCAGGACTATGGGCAGAATTATGAGCAGCCTTATCAGCAGCAGCAATACCAATTTCAAGCTCCTGAAATAAAAGCGCCTGCCTCAATAGATGAAGAGAGGATCCAAGAAGTTGCAGAAGCCATAATTGACGAAAAATGGGAAGCCCTTGCAAAGGACATAAAGAAAGTAATTGAATGGAAGGAAAGCAGCGAAAACAGGCTTGCAAAACTTGAGCAGCAGCTCATTGATTTGAGGTTAAGCATAGATTCCCTGACAAAAAGCATGATGGCAAAAGTTTCTGCATACGACCAGAACATTGTCGATGTCGGCACAGAGGTAAAAGCAATGGAAAAGGTATTTCAAAAAGTGCTTCCAAGCCTCACGGAAAGTGTCAATAAGCTGGACAGGATGGCAAAAGGTGTTAAGGAGCCGCAGAAGAAATGAGTTTATTGAAGAACTACATCTTTCACAAATGTTTCTAGTGTCTTAAGTTCTATTGTGCAGGCAGAATCAGTAAGAATATCCATCCTTGCCCGGACTAATTCCGACTTATCAGAATCATCATAAAGAATTCTGTAATTGACTTTTGACAATACTGCTCCGGCGTTACCAATGTAATATAGGCCTTCGCCCATTGAAATTACTTTTTGCTCCGTGCCTGTTTGGACTTTTACATATTCAGCAAGCAAACCCATAATCTCCTGAGCTTGAGTAGGGCTATCGTTTCCAAAGTGAATTATCAATCTGGGTTTTCCATTGGCACTGCCCGGGATATACCTCACTCTGGATTTCAAAATTCCATCAGGCAATCTTAATTCAGCGATTTAGCTCCACCAAAAAACTTAAAGCTATCCCCTGCTGGCAAGCAGTGCGATCGTAAAAATAGCGATTGCAAATATCAATACTGTGCCAAGAAAAGTTGGGTGGAAAATAAGGTTTACTGTCTTTGAAAGGTCTGTTTGTGTTTCAGATGGCACATTTACCTGCTCTCTTATCTTTACTCCTGCAGCAATCACAACTATAATGACAATGAACACTATAAAAACTCCTTTCAGGGCTGGAAATGCATCAGCTCCTGCCCCAAACATGTGGGATGCAACTGATATCAGCACCACAAACAGGAAGATAACAGCTATAAAAGGGGCAATGTCTGCCACTATGCTTGTCGCCACAGGCGATATAAGCACAAAAATCGCAAGCAGAAGCCCAATAAGCGCATGAATGAATTTGTTGTCCCCCAAAACCTTCACCCATGAGAACACCGCAAATACTACAAGCCAAACAAAAAGGAAAACAAAAATGCTCGAGAAATGCTCCAAGCCTGTCACGTCAAGAAATGTTGCCATTTTTATAGGTATATCCAGCTACTTCTTTCCACCAAAAAGCCTTTCAAAATCAAATCCCATCCTGCGCGCTATGCCAACCCCTTCTTTCTCCTTTGAGTCGCTTGTAATCCACGCAATAATCAGCCCAAACACAACTAGCATTATGAAAATTGCCACGCCCTCTGTTCCAAAGAAATTTTCTAAAGTGGTGCCAAACCCAGAGTCCCACCAACCTGCGGATCCTCCAAAGATTAAAACTATTGTTATCAATGAGACAAGCGTAATCCATCCCGGCATCGTAACCCCTAAAAACACATATTCTTGGCCAAAAACGCCTATCAATATAAGCAAAAATATAACAGCAACTAAAACAATTGAAACCTGAGGCAATGCATCATTTATTATTAGCACAGGGTCAGAATCCGCAGGAAATCTCCCAGTAACGTGAGGAATGACGACTAGCAGCGCAACAACAATCCCGATAATGACATTGAGATTTTTCCTTGCCTCACCAAGAATTTTGGTTTTTTGCAGTATTGCGTAAACAATTACAAAAATAAGCAGGAATGGGAGCATTACATCTGTCAAGCCCCAGCTTTCCAATGTCCTTACAAAGCCTTCAAGCTTCAAAGCCTCAGCAGCCATTTAGCACCTCTTTAATCAAATTCATTTTGATATTACTATTTAAATCTTATGAATGTTTTGCCGGTGCGGATTCCTTTGTGGCATATATGATGAACAGCACTATCAATGCCAGCAGCACTATTGAGCCAGCCAGCTCGTCTCCTCCGGTACCTGTAAAGTCAAAAACCCTTTCAAGCCATGTCCTCCCGTCAGGGCTTTTGATGGCGTCCAGGAAAATCCCGACTATTGATATAAAGACTATCACCATGAATACAACCTTCCAGCCCCCTTCAAGGAATACGGGCTCGCCTTCCTTATAAAATGACCCTACCAGCATTAGGAACAAAACCGAAAGGAACAGCACAATAACGGCATTTGCTGAAACTGTAGTTATTATCTCAACCAGTTGGGAAGACGCAACAACCAAAAAAGCTATTACAAAGGCTGCAATCGCATTGAGGTTCTTCTTTGTGTATTTCTTGCCGTCAATATCCTCTGTCCCCAGAACCTTTGTCTTTTCCAGTATTGCAAAAACAATAGTGAAGACAAGAAGGAAGGGCAGCACAACATCAAATAAGCCAATGCTGTCAAAGAACTCTATCACTTCCCTGAAAGGAGTAGCCATAAGTTTCCACGCTTAAAATGAATATTTAAATGTTTTGGTTTAAGGGTTATGAATATTTGCAATATTGAATAAAGTTTCAATCACGTTTTAGACCCATGCAATGTATGCTATAATTGGTGCCCTCAATATAGCATTTAGGAGCACAAGCGGGTCACCTCAAACGCATTGCTTATAGAGGTCGTTCTCGGGTTTGATATTTTTACAATATTATCTAAAAGTTAATCATAAAATACAATCAAAAACCTTTATAAACAAAACAATCAACTTAAACTATATGCTAAACAAAAAGGAATTTGGACAAATCAGGCATGAAATGCACAATCTGGACCTGAAAAGGGAAGCGATAATCCAGACTTCCCGCGAAATAATTACAATCTCAAAGCAGATAATCTATGCTGCACAAAGAAATGACCTAAAAGAAGCTTCTGATGCAATCAAAATAATAAAGGAAAAGGTCAGCAAGCTGAGGAAAATAAACGTTGTAACAGACACTAATATAGGCTCTGTCGCTTTCCAGGAATATGTTGAAGCGATTGCTTTCTATGAATTCGTGAAGAACAACAAGATTCCTTCAAAAGCAAGCCTTGGAGTTTCTGCAGATGACTACCTAAGCGGCATATGTGACTTGACAGGAGAATTGGTCAGAAAGGCAATCTATGATGTGATTCACAAGAAATTTGATGAAGCGGAAAAAATAAAGGAGCTTGTGCATGACATCTACGGCGAATTCCTGAAACTGCACTTGAGAAACGGTGAATTAAGAAAGAAATCAGACTCTATAAAGTGGAATTTGAAGAAGCTTGAAGAAGTGATGTACGATGTTTCTATGAGAAGGCATTGACAATAAGATTTAAATAAAAATTCAAAATCTTCATTTTGTGGGGCTGGAAGGACAAATTGCGGCATTGATAAGTGCATTATTGATCAGCATAGGCCCTGCTCCAATCTCCAAAAATCCGGGAATAATTCTAGAAGCTACTCCGCTTGCACAAAGGGGCTTTAAACCCTATCGTGAAGAGCATGCGGCCAGAAGAACCTCAGAAGAGACTGTTGTTGAATCCACCTTCTATTATAATATAAAAAGAAATATTGTAATAGAAAATGTGAGAGATGGAAAGGTAGTGGATGCATTTATATGCAGTCTCTGGTCCAGACTCAGCTACTACTCAAATACCGGCTCTAAAGAATTTGAAGATATGAGCCCTGAGCCAAATCCTGCTTGCAATCAAAAGGATTTTGCAAAGCCTGCACAATAAGATTTAAATAACTTCTACAAATTCGTTCCTTTATGAAAAGAACCCATACATGCGGGCAGCTGACAGACAGGGACATAAACAAGAAAGTAGCCCTTGCTGGATGGTGCTCTACAAGCAGGGATCATGGTGGTGTGATTTTCATTGACCTCAGGGACAGGTATGGAATAACCCAGATTGTGTTTGACCCGAGCAATGACATGCCATCCCATAAAATTTCAGAAACCTTGAGAAGGGAAGATGTTGTTGTTGTTGAAGGCATTGTGAGAAAAAGGCCTCAGGGAATGGAAAACGAGAAAATTGCAACCGGAAAGATTGAGGTGCTTGTGAGCAAAATCCTTAATGTGAACAAAGCTCAAACACCTCCCCTTGAAGTAGAGGACAGGATTGATGCTTCTGAGGAAATGCGCTTAAAATACCGGTATCTTGACCTGAGAAGGCCGAAGATGCAGAAGCAATTGATGTTCAGGCACAATTTGTCAATTGCAGTCAGGGAATATCTGAACAGCCAGGGCTTTGTTGAAATCGAAACCCCTATGCTCATCAAGACAACTCCGGAAGGCGCAAGGGATTATCTAGTTCCGAGCAGGCTTCATCCAGGCAAATTCTATTCATTGCCGCAGTCCCCCCAGATATACAAGCAGATTTTGATGATCGCAGGCTTTGACAAATATTTCCAGTTGGCAAAATGCTTGAGGGATGAGGATTTAAGGGCAGACAGGCAGCCTGAGCACACTCAAATTGATCTGGAAATGTCGTTTGCAGATGCAGACGACATTTTTCACCTTACAGAAGGGCTTATCAAGCATGTATTCAGGAAGCTTCTGGACAAGGACATTAAAACTCCTTTCAAAAGATTTTCGCATAAAGATGCAATAGAAAGATTCTGCACCGACAAGCCCGATACAAGATTTGGGATGGAATGCTGCACTGTGACAGAAATTGCAAAAAACTCTGAATTCAAGGTTTTTCTCGAGGTCATCAAAAAAAATGGAACTGTCAAAGTCCTGAACGCGGAAAAATGCGGAGACAAACTGAGCAGGAACCAGATTGATGAGTTGATAGAGTTCGCAAAGCAGAATGGCGCTCATGGGCTTGCATGGATGAAAGTGACAAAAGAAGGACTCGAAAGCAACATTGTAAAGTTTTTTCCCCAGAAAGTGCAGAAAGAATTGCTGGAAAAAACTAAAGCAAAGCCAAATGATTTATTGCTTTTTGCAGCAGACAATCTAAAGATTGCTAATGACGTGCTTTCCAAAATAAGGCTGAAGCTCGCGAATTCAATTGGATTGATAAAGGAGAATGAGTTCGATTTTTGCTTTATAACAGACTTTCCAATGTTCGAATGGAATGAGGACGAGCAAAAATGGGATTTTGCCCACAACCCGTTCACAATGCCGAAGGAAGAGTTTTGGAAAAATCTTGAAAAAGAGCCTGGAAAAGTTGTTTCATACCAATATGATTTTGTGATGAACGGCTCTGAATTGTTTTCAGGCTCTGTGCGAAACAATATCCCGGAATTGCAGATGAAAACATTCAAGGTTACTGGCATGTCTGAAGCTGAAATAAGCTCAAAATTCGGATTTTTATTGGAAGCTTACAAGTATGGAGCTCCGCAGCATGCGGGTTTTGGGCTTGGATTTGACAGGCTTGCTTCCCTAATGCAGGGCATACATGATATAAGGGAAGTCATCGCTTTTCCTAAAAACAAGGCTGCTGAAAACCCGATGGACGGCTCGCCAAATGAAGCCTCTGAAAAGCAGATGCAGGAACTGCACATCAAGCTTGACTTTGTAAAAGAGCAGGTGAATGTTGTATTCGGCAAGATAAGGGATATTTTGAACAAGGAAAAGATTGAATTTGAAGTGCTAGAGCACAAGCCAGTTTTTACAAGCAAAGAAGCTGCTGAAGTCAGAGGCACTGAATTAAAGCAAGGCACAAAGGCATTGATAGTCAAGACAGAAGAGGGTTTTATACAGGCAGTTGTTTCAGGAGCTAAAGAGGTTGACCTTGCTAAACTTCAAAAACTAACTTTATTCAAAAATCTTCAGTTGGCAAATGCAAAAGAAGTCAAGCAGGCAACTGGCTGCAATATCGGTTCTGTTCCACCATTCGGAAACCTGTTTAATTTGAAAACTTATTTTGACAAGTCTGTTGTAGAGAATGAAATTTTAGCCTTCAATGCCGGCCAGCACACCAAGAGCATCAAGATGAAGGCAAAGGATTTGGTTAAAGTTGTTAATCCTGTGATTGGGGAGTTTAGTAAATGAAATGAAAAAAACACAAATAACGGGATTAAATAAAGGGACTATAATTAATAAAGAACCAACTAATCCAAATCAAAAAGTAGGACAAATAAGGGGGAGAATTATTGATTATTATATTCAAATTGAACTTTTAATTAATGCATTCTTAACAAATTATTTTGTTTTAGAGAATAAACATAGTGATTTCTTAACTAAGTTTCTATACGATGATTTTTGCAGCACTGGACTAAAAATTAGAGTTCTTGAAAAATTATTGCCAGAAAATAAAATTGTTAGGGGATTCTATGTAGAATTAAGAAGATTAACTAATATTAGGAATATAGCTGCACATTCTTATCCTATGTCTTTAAATGGGCCAATAGTATTAGAAACAAGAAAACTGGAAAGTAAAGATTTAAGGGTATTGGAAGAAGAATTTTTTAAAATATATAAAAAAGTTTTTCCTTTATTGATAGACGCCGTGAATAAATTGATTGAAGACAAAGTCAAAATGAGTTAATTTACTTAATCAATATTAAAACGTCATTTAAAACCCTAACAATGAATTTAATTAACCAGAAATTTGGTAAAGTCAAATAATTTAAGCAAATTCTAAGAAATCAAAGTCTTCCTATATCCATCAGAATTTTCCTTCTTTTATCAATATAATCAAGCATTTCTTCTATTTCTTTTATGCTTGAATCTAAATGCAACTCATCTTTTAAATTCTCTAATTTCTCCTGTTTTGAGCCAATTTTTGATTTCTTCATATTGTAAAAACTTATAATCTTTATATAGTGCCCACTCTATAAATTAGTTTCTATTTTGAGGTTCAACATAATTCATTTTAAGTGCTTTAAAAATATTTTTTTCAGAAATTGCTATAATTTTGCCTGTTTTTTTATCTATTAATCCATTAGCAGTAAGTTGCATATTCATAGATATAGCCCTTGTAGTCAGTTTTACATTATGTTCTTTGCTTCCTGTTCTAATCAATAGTAAAGGCTCATAATTTTCTTTATTTGCAATATAAATATCAACTTGTGTGTTGTCTTTTGTTATCACTCTTATTAATTTGTCACCTTTAAGTTTTAGCTCTCCTAATTTAGATACATAATCCTTAAGCTTATCCAAGTTTTGTGGTTTTAATTCAATTACAATATCTATATCTCTTACAACTGGGTTTTTTCTTCTTATACTTCCTCCTAAGCGTCCCCTAGCTATAAATGGAGATACCTGTTTAAGAATTTGTAAACCTTTTTTTTGTGCTTCGTCCAATCTCATGAGAATAATTTAAAGGAATTCTATAGTAACTCCATCCGGATACGAAAATTTTCTTTTTCTATGGCCCAAAACTTGTATTTCCCTTTTTTCTTCCATAGGTTTAAGTATACTAGTTTTATAATGAAACGTTGTAAATGGGGTTTTAGCAATAACAAAATGTTCTAGTTTTTTGGCAGTTACTCTTTTACCTTTATACTCTTTTAATATCATCTTCTTTAATTCAGAAAAATTTGGACCTAGCTCAAATAATACAGTTTGATTAGGATTATAAGTTGCGTCAGAAAATTCAAAATTACCTTTTTTATCCACCCTCCACATTGCCTCTTTCATCCTTTCTAACCCTAGCAAACTTTTAGTAGCAAAAAATAATAAATAATCATCTTTATTAGATTTATTTTTCATCTTAAAAGAATGGACAAAGTTAGCCACAGTACTTAATTGACCTAGATAAGAATCATGAATAATCTTGAATCTTTCCTCAGGACTTTTGCCTCTTGCATCCTTCCATTTTTCATTTCCAAAGAGTTTGATATACGTTTGTTCCAATCTAGTATCATCAATGAACCTGTTTATCTCTTCATACATAAAAGTTATTAATATTTCACAAAAATCGTTTTTCATTATCTTATTAATTACTTCAAAAGGAGTATCTTTAAATCCAAATGGATCTATAAAAACAAAAGTTGGGGCTATTGACTTATTTTTTTCATTAAGCTTATTCAGCTCATTTTCAATAACATCAGAAAATTCACCACATATGCACGCGTAACTCACATTTTTTGGGATTGAGATTGTTTTTAATTTATTTTGTAAAAAATCATATCTATCCTTATCTTTTTCTATAAATAAGAAAAATATTTTTGATGCTATTGGAATTCTTTGTTCTGCAACAGACTTTATTGCAATAACTGGAGAACCATCTTCTTTACCATTATATTCTCCTGGCCCAGAAAATCCATCTATAATGTTGACATTCTTCGCCCAGCTAGATAAGATTGGGATCCAAGCATCTAAATATTTTCTTAAGATGGCATGTTTCGCTTCTGTATGAGGCTCTATGTCCCATATGGTAGTTGTAATTTTCCCCATATTCAAAACTCAAATTTTAACTTCTAAAAGATTTTCTTTGACTTCAGGATATTCATCATAAATTCTTCCATCAAGTGTTCTACCGCCAGATTTAGAAGTCAATCCTCCCCATTGCTTGAAGAAGAAAGCGACATTATATTTTCTGCATTGCCTGCGAATTTCATGTATCCATTCTTTTTTTATTGGTCTGTGATATTTTCCGGATTCCCCCCCTACTATTGCCCAGTGGATTCCTCGTAAATTTACTTTTCCAACAGAGCCTAACAAAGGCTCAAAGCTGACGAATCGTATTGCAGCATCAACTTTTTTCAAGATAGCTAATCTATGCAATACTTTGCTGTCTTCTATTGATGTTCCAAGCCACACATTTGGTAAAACTTCACCATAATATTCATTTGTAAAATATTGCATTCTTTCTGGTCTCTTAGTTAATATTTGGAAAGTATGCCAATCTGCTTTTTCCATTGTATCAAAAACCCGTTTAATAAAAGAAAATGGTACTTGTTCATGAAATAGATCTGACATACTATTAACAAATATCGTTCTAGGTTCTTTCCAGGATAGAGGTAATTCAATGTCTTTTTCATGCAAAGTTAGCTTGAAGCCATTCCTATATTTTCCAGTTGGATTCATCATTTGTAATCGCTTTGCAAGGCGTTCAGCGTAGCAAAAAGCACACCCAGCACTAACTTTTGTACACCCTGTTACAGGATTCCAGCTAGAATCAGTCCATTCTATACCACTCTTTCCCCCCATTTTTTTGTAATCCTCCATTTTAGTATTTAAATATATACTACTTTTTCCTTTAAATACTTCACCTGAAAATGTCCAGTGCTACTCCAATATATAGATTATAGTATAATAATAAAAATTTATAAATATGTAATAAGTTGGGCTGGATATGTCTAAAAAATCAATCAATTTCATCACCAGCAATCCCGGCAAGGTAAGGGAATTCAGGCAAATTCTGGAGTCGGAAATAAAGGTAAATCACATCAATCTTTCTTATCCTGAATTGAGAAGTGATGATCCCGAAGAAATAGCAAAAAATTCAGCAGAAATGCTGGCAAACAAGCTAAAAAAGAATGTTGTTGTTGAAGATTCCGGATTGTTTATCAAGGCATTGAATGATGGAAGGAATAGAAGATAGGCAATGCACTTACAAAAGCGCTGTTGCATACTGCGAGCTAGGCAAAAAGCCTATAAGCTTTCTGGGGGAGGAAAAGGGCAGAGTTGCTGAAAAAATAAGCGGTTCTTATGGTTTTGGGCATGACCCGATATTCATCCCTGAAGGCAGCAACAAAACATACGGCGAGATGAAAAATGCAGATGAAGTAAAGCAATTCAGGAGAAAAGCTGTCTTGAAATTAAGAGCATATTTGTTGAAAAAGAAGAAGTAAAGGGGCACCCATTTGCCTATGGCGTGCATGGGTCTTAAATTTTTTGAATTTTAAGGCTAATATGTCAAAGCTATCAAAACAATAATTTTAAATATGAATTCCATACATCTTAATTCATGCTCCAGAAAATAAAAGGGCTGATGAATGTAAAAGAGGATATTGATGCTATAAACAGGAATATAGAAGAGAATAACAAAGTTATTTCTGAATTGAAAGCCGAGCTTGAAACATTAAGGAACGGATTGGCTGAAACCAACAAGTCACAAGGAGAATTCTTAAAGAATTTCAGGGAAAATTTGGCAATAATCAAAAACTTAAGGGAAGATTTCGGAAAGGAATTGGTTGAATTCAAGCTTTTAAAAGGCCAGCTGCAGAGAAAAATCCTTGACAAGTTCGAGGAGGAGCTGCAGAAGGATTTAGAAGTCAACAGGGAATTGTTGAAAAAAGACACAGAAGATTATAACGACTTGCGGAAAAAAGCCGCTGAAATTCTGTCGAGACTGAACCTTACAGGCGGCGAGCTGAACAAATTCATAGAAATAAGCAAAAGCATCAAGAAGGAGGATTTTGAGCTTACAAAGTTCGCAAGGCAGCTTATAGACATGGACAGGGAAAAGCTGGAATTGATGAGAAAGATTGACACTCTTGAAAGGCTTGTTTCCAAGATAAGGAGAAGGGAACTGGTGAGATAACTAAATTTTCTTTGATGGCAAACCATTGCCATTTCCATCAATCGATTCTTGGATTTGTCTTTCTAACATAAAATCAAAGTCATCTGGTGTACAGCCTGATTTGACAGCTTGAATAAGTGCGCCTATTTCTTCCATAGCTTTCTCAAATGCAGCTTCTGGCTCCATACCACTTAGCCTTAGGCCAACATACCTTCCGCTAGTATGACTCCTTAAACGGGTTATAGAAGAACCAATCAACAAAGCTAATTCCTCATGCGCCATCCTAGCTTCGTATTTGGGAATAATCAGTCTTTCAATATCGGACTCTAATTTTCCCATTACAGAGCGCGGGGCAATCTGCTCAAATCTTCCCTTAAACTCTGCTTCGTACACACTGGCATTAATTGTGATATCCGAGACCAAAACAGGCTTTCCTGTATAGCCTTGAACTATTCCGGCAATTCCGTCAGGCATTATGTATTGTTATCTTGCCGCAATTCATATTTAAGCATTTCTATTAGTAAAGCTTTTTAACAAAAACATGTAAATTAGTGAGATAGAAAAAGGAGGTGTTTGCCTTGGGCAAAGAGGAGTCTTTAAAACCCAAGGCAAATGATGGATTTCAATAGCCTCGCTATTGTTTTAACTTAAAGAATGCAGCCATGTTTATATACCATGTGAACATTACTTCTGGAAGCATCTTTCACAAGCTTTATAAATCATTTATATAGGGCTGTTTCCATGGTGCAGGTTGTTTTCAGCCCGAAATGGTTCTGGGGGAAGGATATCTTCATTGACTCAATTGCTTTGCTGGTGCTGCTGTCTATAGCAATTTTTGCCACAAAATACTATTGGATAAAGAAAAGCAGGAACTACCTCTATCTCGCTCTTTCATTTTATCTGATTGCATTGTCCTTTTTCTCAAAAATACTCATTAACTTCACTATCTACTACCAGGTGCTTCATACGCAGATTATAGGCTCCATGACATACACCCAAACCATACTCAAATCCTCTGAAATATTTGCTGTCAGCGGGCTGTTCTTTTACAGGTTTTTCACACTGCTTGGGCTTTTCATGCTTTACTCCATATATGAAAAGCAGTCCAAGGCAAACATAATTTTAATGGTGTATTTTATCCTTATATCAATTTTCTTCAGCAAAGAGGAATACTACCTTTTTTATTTAACCAGCCTTATTCTATTAGGCATAATATCCAACAGATATTATCAAAATTACAGGAAAAACAAAAGCAAAGCTTCAGGAATGCTCGCAGCAAGCTTTTCTATAATAACCTTAAGTCAGGTTTTCTTTATGCTGGTCAGTATTACAAAACATTTTTATGTTGCAGGAGAGATTATGCAGCTTATAGGGTATACTGTACTGCTGACAGCTTTCATAACGGTGCTCAAGCATGGAAGGGAAAAGAACAAGGGTTGACATCATAGGAGATATGCTCTCTTCCATAGTCAGCAAAGGAGGCCAGATAAAACCAACCCATTTGATGTACAAGTCAAACATGTCGCATGGGCAGATGAAGACTTATATTGACGACCTGGTGCAGAAGGAGCTGATTAAAAAAGTGAAAAAGAACGACTTTGACTATGTCATCATAACCAATAAGGGCCATGAATTTTTGCAGAAATTGAGGGAAATGAAGGAGTTTGAAAAGGCATTCGGGCTGTAGGCAAAATATATAAATAATGCCTTGATTAACTTGTTCTATGGAAGTGGACAGAAAGCTTCTGGAGCATGTTGCAGAAGTCGCAAGGCTCAAATTAAGCGAAGATGAAATAATGAAATTTCTTCCCCAGCTCAAGGAGCTGTTGGAATTCTTTTCACAATTAAAAGGCATTGAAACAGGCGATGCAAAGCCCAGCTTCCAGCCTGTTGAGCTGAAAAATATATTGAGAGAAGATAAGGAAGGCAAGTGCCTTTCACAGGATGAAGCATTGTCCTTGACAGAACATAAAAAAGACGGCTATTTCAAGGGGCCGAGGGCTGTTTGATATGAAGAAGGCAGCCTGCTTGGCTTTGGTGATTCTGTTTTTTATCAGCTCATGCGCACCGAAAGGCCAATCAACAAATATGGAAAAAAGCACGGAGAGCGAAATGACAAAGTATGCAATAATTGAAACTGAAAAGGGGATTATAAAGGCAGAACTCTACACGTCCAAAGCGCCAGTTACGGCAAAAAATTTTATCGGTTTGGCTGACTCGGGATTTTACAATGGGCTGGCTTTCCACAGGGTAGAGCCGGGATTTGTTGTGCAGGGCGGCGACCCAAAAGGCGACGGAACAGGCGGCTCCGGAAAAACAATACCGCTTGAAATAAATAATGAATTGAAGCACGTGAAAGGGGCGCTTGCCATGGCCCGCTCGCAGGATCCTGACAGCGCATCATCGCAGTTCTATATCACTCTGGACGATACCCCGTTCCTTGATGGAAATTATGCGGTTTTTGGAAAGGTTGTTCAGGGAATGGAGGTGGTGGAAAAAATAAAAGTTGGCGACAGGATGAATAAAATACATATAAGTGATGAATAAAAATGGATACACTTAATTTTATTGAAAAAATAAAAAGCGGAGAAATTGACATAGTCGAGCATACTGAAAAAATTCTTGAGGAATGCAGGCAGATAAATAAGGAATACGGCTATCTTAACACGATTTCTGAAAATTTGGCATTGGGGCAGGCAAAGGAAATCAAAAAACAATTGAAAAGCAAAGATAAAAAAATAAAAAACAAAAAATTGCTTGGCATTGCAGTTTCTGTAAAGGATGCAATTTGTGTTAAAGATGTTGAAACAACTGCCGGTTCAAAGATTCTTAGAGGCTACAAGCCATTGTTTGATGCTTTTGTCATTCAAAGAATAAAGGAAGAAGGCGGAATGATAATAGGCAAGACTTCACAAGATGAGTTCGGTTTTGGAACGTTTTCTATAAATTCCGCATTTGGAATTCCAAAAAACCCTTTTGACAGGGAAAGAAGCTGCGGCGGCTCTTCTGGAGGAGCAGCCGGATTAAGCCAAAAGCTGAAAAATCACATTGCATTGGGTGAGTCAACAGGAGGCTCGATTGCAACGCCTTCATCATTCTGCGGGGTTTATGGATTATGCCCGACTTATGGAAGGGTTTCAAGGCATGGATTGATAGATTTTTCAAACTCAATGGACAAGATAGGCCCGATTGGAAAAACAATTGAGGATGTTGCCTTATTGATGGATATTATTGCCGGCCATGACAAAAATGACAGCACTTCCTTAAATGCCAAAAGCGAAGATTATGAAAAATACCTTAAAAAGCCGATTAAGGGAATGAAAATCGGCATCATAAAAGAGGCATTTGGACAAGGAGTTGAGAGAGAAGTTGAAAAAAATGTATACAACGGCATAGAAGAGCTTGAAGAGGAAGGCGCAAAAGCAGAGGAAATTTCCCTTGAGCTTCCAATAAAATACGGCATTCCAACATATTATATGATTGCAACAAGCGAGGCAAGCACCAATCTTGCAAAGTATTGCGGCATGAGGTATGGCGCAAGCGAAAAGCTTGAAGGCAGCTTTAATGAATACTTTACGAAAGTCAGGAGCAATAATTTTGGCGAGGAAGCCAAGAGAAGGATTATACTCGGAACATTTGCAAGGATGGCAGGCTATCGAGATGCTTTTTACCTGAAAGCTGCAAAAGTCAGGACATTGATGATTAATGAGTATAAAAAAGCATTCAAGAAATTTGATGCTTTAGTTAGCCCCACTTCTCCAATGCTTCCCCCAAAATTCTCAGAGATTGAAAAGCTGACTCCATTGCAGCATTATTTGGCTGATGTCATGACAGTCTCCCCAAATGTCGCTGGCCTGCCTCATTTAAATGTGCCTGTAGGCTTTGAAAAAAATCTTCCAGTAGGAATGCTCCTGATAGCAGACCATTTGCAAGAAGGGAAACTGATACAATTGGGAAGCGCTGTGGAGAAGGGAAAATGAGAAATTATGTAATGTATGGTGGTTGTGGAGGCAGAAGAGAACATAATCCAGAAGATATAACTGCTGCCGCATAAAGGATGATTGGTAATGAAAAAATTAACTATTTACCTGATGATAGTAATAACATGATTAAAAGAAAATTATCGAGGAATCATTGAAATAGCACTGGACATCTGCGGGTGAAATATATAAAGGGTAAGTTTATACAAAATAAGAATGGAACAAGAAAAATCATTAGCTGTGTTTCGAGGAAATCAGATTAGAAGGACTTGGCACAATAATGAATGGAATTTTGTGGTTGAAGATGTAGTGCTGGCGCTAACTAACTCAAAAGACCCTAAACAGTACATACAGAAGATGAAGCAGAGGGATGAAGAGCTTTCCAAAGGGTGGGTACAGATTGTACATACCCTTTCAGTCTATACCCAAGGCGGAATTCAAAAGATGAATTGTGCTAATACGCAAGTATTGCTTCTCCAAAAGCTGAGCCATTTAAGCTATGGCTCGCAAAAGTTGGATACGAACGGGTGCAGGAGATAGAAAACCCGGAACTTTCTCAGGAAAGGATGAAGGAAATTTATGAGCAAAAAGGATATTCCAAGTCATGGATTGACAGAAGACTGAGGGGCATTGCTGTAAGGCAAGGTCTCACAGATGAGTGGAAAAAGAGAGGGCTAAATAAACAGGAGGATTTTTCAATTCTTACAGCAGAAATATCCAAGGCAGCTTTTGGCATGACTCCTTCTGAATACAAAAAACTCAAGAAACTTGACAAAGAGAATCTTCGTGACCACATGACTGATTTAGAGCTGATATTTACCATGCTTGGAGAGGCATCAACAACTGAAATTGAGAAATTCAAAGATCCCAAAACATTTTTACAGCATAAAAAGGCATCAAGGGAGGGTGGCACAATATCAAAGAATGCAAGGCTGGAGCTGGAAAGGAAAACAAAAAGAAAAATCATAACAAAAGAAAACTACCTTGATAAGCCCGAAAGCCAGAAAAGAATTGAATCTAAAAAATAAAGGGGTTAATCAATGAAATTTCAATCTGACGTTGTCATCGGTTTAGAAGTGCATTGCGAGCTATCCACAAAAACAAAACTCTTCTGCCCCTGCCCGACAAAAGGAAATGAAGAGCCAAACACAAGGACCTGTCCAATATGCCTCGGGCATCCGGGCTCAAAGCCAGTCCTGAACAAAAAAGCCGTTGAATTTGCATTAAAACTGTGCCTTGCATTAAACTGCGAAATATCACCTGAACTGATTTTTTCCAGAAAATCCTATTTCTATCCTGACATGGCCAAGAATTATCAAATCACACAATATGATATTCCTCTTGGAAGAAAAGGAAAGTTAAAAATCGGCAACAAAGAAATCGGAATTACAAGAGTTCACATGGAAGAAGATCCGGCTTCCTTGGTACATCCCGCCGGCATGAAGGAATCAGCTTATGTTTTGGTTGACTACAACCGGAGCGGCAACCCCCTTGTTGAAATAGTCACAGAGCCTGACTTGACATCTCCTGACGAGGCAAGGGATTTCATGAAGCAGCTGATTACAGTCCTTGGCTATCTTGAGATTTTTGACATCAATAAAGGTATAATAAAGGCTGATGCTAATATCTCCATAAAAGAGAGCAATTACACAAGGGTTGAGATTAAAAACATAACTGGATTCAGGGAGATTGAAAGGGCCTTGCTTTACGAAGTGAAAAGGCAGAAAGAAGCCGTTAAAATCGGGCAGGAGACAAGGTCATGGGACTCTGAAAGGGGCATTACATTTTCTTTGAGAAAAAAGGAGACGGAAGAGGACTATGGCTACATAATTGACACTGATTTGGTTGTCACAGAAATCGAGGATAAATGGGTTAACGGGATAAGGAAGCATATGCCAGAGCTTGCACAGGACAAGGTAAAAAAATTCATACAAAAATACAAGCTCAAGAAAGAAGATGCTGAAATCATTGCAGCAGGGAAGCAGCTTGCAGAGATGTTCGAGAAAGTCGCCCAAGAAATAGACCCATTGCTTGCAGCAAAATGGCTGAGAAGGGAATTGTTGAGGGTTTTGAATTACAGCAAAAAAGAGCTGCACGAAACAGGAATAAATGAAAAGCACATGATTGATTTGCTGAAGTTAATTGAAGCCAAAAAAATCACAGACAATGTTGCGGCAAAAATTCTTGAAAAGCTGGTTGAAAAACCGTTTGATGTAAAGGAACATGTTAAAAAAGAAGGTTTAGAGGCTGTTTCTGACATTTCGGAATTGGAGAAATACTGCAGGGAAGCAATTGAAGAGAATCCAAAGGCTGTCGACGATTACAAAAAAGGCGAGGCGAAAGCGTTGAATTTCATCGTGGGCAAAGTGATGCAGAAAACAAAAGGCAAAGCAACTCCAAAAGAGGTTAATGAGATTTTAATGAGGATGATAAAATAAAAGATAATCAAAAAACTTTAATAAATTCAGATTTTACTTTCTCAAAGGTCGCGTTGCTTAAAGTTCCTATTCTCATGACTATTAATCTTTTTTCAACCGTGAATACTTTGTCAATTTTTATGCAACTTGGTTTAATGAGTTTGCCGCTGCTCAAGTCCTCTTCATTTATAAGAATAGAGTAAGTCTCATCCCTTATAACAGTAGTGAGGGGCAGCATTATGCTATCGTTTGATTTTTTATTGAGAAAATCATTTGAAACTACAAGCGCAGGCCTTACTTTTGTCCTTTCCAAATCAGTGAATGGGTAAGGCAATAGAACTATGTCTTTTTGTTTAACCATTGTAAAACTTCTAGATTTTGGTTTTACTAATTTTCAAATAGTTATTCCAGATATCGTCTTGCTTGTTGCCCCAGACGTCCTTAAGCGCCTGTTCGCTAAATCTCATCAAATCCTTGAAATGGTCTTTCATTTTTGCTGATACCCTGTGTGATTTTTCTATCAATATTTTTCCATTGGATTCAAAAATAACTAATTCGTCCCCTTTTTTGATGCCTGCCTGCTCCCTAATGGTTTGCGGAATGGCTATTTGCCCTTTGTCAGAAACTTTTATGGTTTTAACAATCATGATGAAGGTAAGAATTTTCTTACTTATAAGCTTTTCGGTTTTGAAGAGCGGAATGTGTTAAAACCAAAGGAAAGGCAGCCCCTAAGAAGTCAATGAGATAATTGTGAAGCTAATTAAATAATTTCCATCAAAAAGCTTTTATATGCCTTCTAAAAAGAAAGATTCATGTCAAAAAAGAGCTTGTTGTTTTCATTAGTTTTGATTTCTTTTATAATTTCTGGCTGCACAGCAAAAGTAGAACAGCAGGAAGCTACCCAAATTCCTGAAATCAAGGAAAGTATAGAACAGGAGCAGAATGATTATGATACAGCACAACAATCCGACATTTTGGAAGAAAGAGATATTGAGCATGGAAAGGAATCTTCCCAACAATCTGGCTGGTCAGTCCTGCATACAAAACTAGATGGGTGTCAAGAAAAAGATGTTGTATTCACAAGCCTTCCCTTGGATATTGAGGATATAACGGCGGTTGAGCCTCAAGGAGAGCTTACAAATTCAGGGCATGTAACTCCGGGCGACCATGCTGGATTCCAGTATGATGCAAAAACAAAAATTAACGTTTATGCAATGGCAGACGGGTACATCAAGAGAGTGGAAAGGAACAGGCCCTTTGGCGAGCTAAAATCAAAGAATTATCATGTATACATAGAATTTTCCTGCTCGATGTTCGCAAGCTATGTGCATGTGACAGAGATTGCGCCTGAAATTTTGGAAGCATCTCCTGAATTCAAGAGACTGGATTCTCTGGAAGAGGTTCCTGACAATGAGAGAAGCATCTGGCCAAACATACCCATAAAAGCAGGACAAATTATTGGAAAGGCAAATGAATGGGGCTTGCTTGGGATGCTGATTGCAGACACCAAAGTCACGCTTCCCGGATTTGCCAATCCTGAAAAATATAAAGGGGAAGACTGGAAAATGCACGCTGTTCCTCCATTCGATTATTTCACGCCAGAGCTTAAATCGCAGCTTATGGAAAAGAATCCAAGGAAAAAAGAGCCAAAAGGGGGCAAGATAGATTTTGATGTTCCCGGAAAACTGTCTGGCAATTGGTTCCTGGAAGGCACAGACTATGCGGGTTCAAAGGAAAAAATCCCGATATATTGCGGAAACCAGTTATGTCCTTACTGGAGCGGGCATCTTGCATTTGTGTATGATTTTGTCGATCCTGACCAAGCCAGAGTTTCATTTGGAGACTATTCCGGATGGTATCCTCAGGGCCCGTATGGCATGAAAGGAAATGCAGACTTTGCAAAAATTAGTGCAGAAGACGGATTAGTAAATCTTGAGCTGGTGTCAATAGATGACATCGGAAATGAGTGCGGATTTGTAACACAGGGAAAGCCGCTTTGCACAAGGAACAGCAATAATGTTGTTGGCATCATACTTGTCCAGATGCTTGATAACAATAAAATAAAAGTTGAGCTGTTTCCAGGCAAGACAGCATCGGAAGTTGCAGGCTTTACAGGCAAAGCAAAAGTTTATGAGAGGTAAAATGCCAATAAAATTCCTGGATTTTGTTTTATTTTCATAAATTGTCCCGTATAACCGCTTTTTTGCGGTTCGCTTCGCTCAGCCTAAGTTTCAGCAAAACTTCGCAAAAAAATAGTTATATGTTCGTTCGTGCCGCTTCTTCATTATGGTTTTACCTTGCAGGTCGTGGAATAACTTTCGCATAATCTGGAAGATTATACGCAGGTCTTAAACTAGTGTACGCATAATTCGAGAAAACCCGCCTATTCCTGATAATATTAACCGTAAATCCTTTAGTTGTCGCCTTTCTAATGCAGTAAAATAACAGTAAACATTTTAAACTACTAAAGACCTCCAGTCTTTATGGCAAATAATGAGGAAAACTGGGTTATGCCCGAAGAAGACGATGATGGGGGAGAAGATACGCCTTTAGAATATAATATAACTTCTTCTCCAAATGATTTTAATACAAAAACTGTATTTGATTTTATGGAAAAGGGGATTGTTAAGATTCCAGGATTTCAAAGAAATTATGTTTGGGACATAAAAAGAGCTTCTAAGTTAATAGAATCCATAATTATGGGGTTGCCAATTCCTCAGATATTTTTGTATGAAAAAGATAAGAATGACTTTCTAGTAATAGATGGTCAACAGAGACTTATGACAATCTACTATTTTTTTAAAAAAAGATTCCCTAGGCAAGATAAAAGAATTGAATTGAGAAAAGTCTTTGATACCGAAGGTAAAATTCCAGATAGAATCCTTGAAAGTAACAGTTATTTTACAGATTTTGAGTTAAAGCTGACAGAACCTGTCCCTGAGGTTGATAACAGGCTAGATGGTTTAAATTATTCAACATTAGAAGATAACGATAGGAATACATTTGACTTAAGAACTATAAGAATTGTGATAATAAAACAAAGTCATCCTCCAGATGACCATTCTGCCATGTATGAGATATTTTATAGATTAAACACTGGCGGGATGAACTTAAATCCACAAGAAATAAGGGCTAGTTTATACCATTCAGATTTTTATGATATGCTTTCTAAATTAAACTTGAATAGTAAATGGAGAAGATTAACAAAACCAGAACCGGATTTGCATATGAAAGATATTGAGATTATAGTTAGGGGTTTTGGCATGTTAATGGAAAATCAAAATTATAAGCCTTCAATGGTTAAATTTCTTAATACATTTTCCCAAAAAAGTAAAACCTTCACTACACAAAAAATAGACTACTTAAAAGAATTATTTGAAGGATTTTTAGATGCCTGTGATAATTTGCCTAACAAAATTTTTTTAACTCAGTCAGGTCAATTTAATGTTTCTATGTTTGAGGCAGTTTTTGTTGCCGCTACAACTGAACCTTATCAAAATGAGGACACGAATGTTAAAATAATTGATGCTGACAAACTGAATGCGCTAAAGGAAGATCAGGAGTTTAGTGATGCAATTCAAAGACAAACTACTAGTAAGAAAAATGTTTTAATAAGAATAAGCAGAGCTCGAGAAATTTTATTGTAATGATTCATTTTCATGGTAGAAAACATTATAGATGAATTCTATAAACGGCACTTAGAATTATTAAATTATTTGGAAGAAAATAAAGAGATTTCGCTTAGAAGTGAAGCTGATGATAATTTTAAAAAAGTTTTAGTCATAGCCATTGCTAGTTTTTTTGAACAGGAAATTATAGACACCCTAAATAGGCTTATAGAAACCAAAATTAATGATGGTAGATTAATATTTTTCAGTAAATTTAAAGGCATCAGGCGCCAATATTATACTTATTTTGACTTTGATACCGACAATAATGCCAATCGATTTTTTAAAATTTTTGGAGATGAATTTAAAAAACAGGCAGAAGAAGATGTAAAATTAAATCAAGATTTGGGGCAAGGAGTTAAGTCTTTCTTGGAGATAGGATTGACAAGGGACAGGTTAATTCATCAAAATTTTGCTACTTTCTATTTAGAGAAAACTTCAATAGAAATTTATAACTTATATAAATCAGCAATGGTTTTCATAGACTACTTAAAAAATAAATTATGTTAATCATTATTAATTTGATAAATAAAATTTCATTATTTTGTTGATGCATTTTTCTAGATTTTTCTTAATATCGTGCTCCCAGACTCTGATTACTTTCCATTCCTCTTTTTTCAGCATTCTATTATATTTCTTTGCCCTATCAATATTTTTCTGAATTTTTTCCTGCCAATACTTTCTAGGCGGCACTTTTCCCAATTTTTTCCAATTGTAACCATGCCAAAAGTCGCCATCAAGGAAAACTGCAATTTTATGTTTTTTGCTACCGAAGTCTGGATTTCCTAGTATTCCTTTTGGCTGATATCTAAGGTAAGTCCCTTTTAGCCTAGCTTTTAAAAACAGCTCTGGGCTTGTATTATTTGAGCGTATCTTTGACATTACTTCGCTTCGCTTTTTTTTGGTAAAAACATCCATAATCCCTATTAGCTGGGATTCCTTTTAAATAATTTACTGGTCATAACTACAATGGAAAATAATATAAGTAGCAACATGTTACCTATTCATTATGGAAAAGATAAAAAAGAAAATTTCGATTTCAGATATTAGAGAAGGGAATGTAGTGGAGGATATATTTGTTGTTAAAATAAAGAAAGATTTCAAGCCTTATAGTAAGGGGTACAGTTTCACTCTAGTTCTTACGGATTCCAGTGGGGGAAGCTTGGACCTTAAGTTTTGGGGAGACTCAGATGAAAACAAAGTAAAGGCACTTTTTGATTCTATACCTTCAGATTCTGTTTTGAAAGTTTCAGGGAAAGCTAGCTCCTATCAAAGCATAATGCAACTAGCAATTAACGATTATAATAGTATACAGTTATTAAAGCCAGGGGAGTATGATTCCTCGGATTTTATACCGACAACAAAAAAAGACATAGAGCAAATGTATAAGAATCTTATTGAAATTATAAATACTATTTCTGATGAAAAGATAAAAATCCTACTGCTCGAAGTGGTAGAAAAAGATTTCAAAGAGGAAATCAAAATACATCCAGCAGCCATTCAGTACCATCATGGATGGGTTGGAGGATTGCTAGAACATATCTTAGAAGTGATTGAGATATGTGAAACTGCATTTAAGATTAATGGCTCATTGAATAGGAATCTTTTGATTGCAGGAGCTATACTCCATGACATAGGGAAAATAGAGGAATTGGAGGTTACAACTAGAATAAAGGCAACCAGGAAAGGTCAATTGATTGGACATTTGACAATGGGGGCTTTTTATGTTAATAAGAAGCTTGAGTCCTCTCAAATTGATGATTTAACCAAAGAAAAATTGATACATCTTATATTAAGTCATCATGGAAAGTTCGAATACGGGTCACCAAAAGAGCCTATGTTTCCTGAGGCAGCAGTTTTGTACTATGCCGATGAGTTAAGCTCTAAGCTTGCCGAGTTGCACAAAATTGTAGAAGACAATAAAGATGTTACAGAAGATGATTTTACTTTTGTTAGAAGGAAAGGCAATAATATTTTCCTAAGGTAAAATAATTTTTTCTTCTTGTATTTTTGCCAAATTTGCCGACCACTCTTTTATCTTGCCTTGTTGTTTTAGCTCCAATAGGTCTTTCATAATTTGCATGGCCAATGCTTCAGCCAGTTTAACAGGCACGGCATTACCTATCATCTTATACCCATCTGCAACATTACTATAATAAAATACAAAATCGTCTGGAAAGGTTTGTATCCTTGCACATTCCCTTACTGAAAGCCTCCTGTAGAGATTTTCTTTGCTCTTTATAAATTCCATCTTATCTTTTTGGACATGCCTCATTTTTGGGGCCTTTGGATGGCAAGGCGCATGCCTACCGCCTGCCTGAATTGTGAAAGAAGGCTCATCCCAGCCTCTTACCCTATTTCTTGACATATAGATAGTAGAAAATCCGCCATTCATGTATTCATGGTTGTATATTTCTAATTTTCCATTTGACTTATTTTTCTGGCTCGCGGGAATAGGCTCTGGCAAGTCACCAATTGCATCTTTTAACATTGACTTAGCCTCTAAAGGCTTTGGAAATTCAAACTTCTTCCCAAATTTTTCATGGTAGCCTACAACAATAACCCTTTTTCTCTCCTGCGGAACCCCATAATCATTCGCATCAAGCAATTTAAAGGAAACATTGTAGCCAATTTGCTTAAAGGCATTAACTATTTTCATAAATTCAGTGTAATGCCTGCTAGACAGTAGCCCAGCAACATTTTCAGCTAAAAAGAATAGTGGCTTTTTTTCTTTAATTAGCCTAACATAATCATAAAAAACTCTACCTCTAGGGTCATTTATTCCTCTCATTGCCCCTGCAAGGCTCCAGCTTTGGCAAGGCGGACCTCCAACAAAGCCAACAACATCAGGAACTTCATCAGCTTTTATTTTAGTGATAGATTTTTTATTAATAGAAATTTTATGGTTTTTTTCAAATGTTTCCCAGCAGCCTTCCCAATTGTCATTGGCAAATGCTAGCTTAAATCCTGCATTTGTAAACCCTAAATCCAATCCACCGGCTCCTGAAAAAAATGATGCTATTTTCATTTTTCCTTAAATGATATTAGCTTTGCGTCAATCTGCTTAGCTGGGTTATTTGGGTTTTTAATTTTTATTTCACTTACTGAAATTTCCTTATTGCTCTCCACTTTTTGCCTATCTTCCTTTGGGAATGAGTCATATTTATCTTTTTTCATGATGGCAAACAAGTGAAATTTTCCATCGCTTTCTACTTTGCAATGACTTTCATATACTCTCAAGGGATTCTTAATGTGCCACATACCCCTAATTCTTAATTCAGTGATGCCCAGTGGGTCTACTTTTCTGACTTTTCCTATTTCAACAGTCTCTCCCTTTTCAAGATTTAGGCTGTCAAGCACCTTGTCAACTTGCTCTTTTATTGGCGAATGCACCTTATTATAAACATCATGGTCAGCAGCATAGCAAGTTCCTTGGATAAAGAAGAGGTAATTAACTTTTCCATTCTTTGCGTGTCCTATAACATAGAATAGCTCTTTTTCTTTCCATCCGGGCTCACAATTTCTGCATGCTTTTGTAATTCTGGCATCTGTTGACAACAGCTTATCTTTCGGAGGTGAGCTATTTAACGCAAGCGCAGATTTTGGGCTTTCAATTTTCTTTATTTCAAAAGCATCGCTATTCTTAATAATCATGTCCGGCGGGTTATTTTGGTTGCCCAGGTAAGAGAATATTTTTGAGTATGTTTCCTCTTTTTTCTCTTGGGGCAGTTTAAATGAGTCTGCTATGGCATCCCTAACGTAATATTCAAGCTGCTCCCCAACCGCATTAATCCTTATCAGATACTTAGAAGCATAGCTCTTTAAATCATTATTTCCAAAAGAAACAATGCTTGAAACGGCACTTAATATATTGTTTTGCATATCACACCCTTTGTTTTCCTATAATATACGGAACTGATTTATAAAGCTTGCCCACAAATGTCCAGTGGTCAAAAATCAATTAAAATACCATAATGAAGAGTAAATTACGGCGACAACTGGGATTTATGGCGGGTTTTCAACTAGTTTAAGAAACTTTTTTGCAAAAAGATGTTATTCCACTAAAACCATATGAGAAGCTAAATGCCGAATTTTCCATCAAAGGAAATTCGGGCGGCACGAACAACTAAATCCTCACGAAATCGGGCATCAAAGCCCTCATTCGTTGCGGCTTAATTCATATAACACATTTTAGGCAGTTCGTTCGCTCAGCCATCAAAGGCATCGCTCACTATGTTCGCCTAAAATGTACGTTATACGAACAATTTAAACCCAAAACCTTTCCAGCCAAGATGCTGTCTAATCTGCTGGACTTTTAGGTTTTTTTCTCAAAAGCAAGAACCTGCTCAAGCATACCCAGTTCAGATAGTCTAGCGTTTACTGCTTCCTCTGAATGCTTTAGTTTTCTTGCTGCGGCTTTTAATGAGCCATACATTTTTATTCTGTCTATGATTGAATCTAATTCACCAAGGGTTATTGGTCTTCTTCCTGCCTTTTTTATTACCCGGTTATTAAGAAGCCCTTCATTTTCCCATATTTGCCTAAGATTAGGCATTGAAGGAAGTGGAGCTACACGGCCTCTCAATTGTTCTCTTGCTATTGAAGCCAAGCCTTTGCTAGAGTTATAAGCTTCCCTAATGTAGCCAATTTGCTCATTGGTGTAACCCATTTGAAACTCCGAAATTATAAATCCAGCTCCAGAACCCTGCCAACTTCTTCCCTTACTCTTCCCTCAAAATCAGGAACTGTTTCCCCTTCCTGCTTTTCCGTGCTCAAGATTTTCATCAAATTTTTTATTAGCTCTTCCTCTTTCTCTGTGCTCAAATTGTCCAATTTTATCTGGCCCAGGTGCTCTTTGACTAAAAATGATTCTATGTCATCCACATTCTTTGCGTCTGTCTTTATCTCCTCAAACTCCTGTGATGCTAGTGCGTGCAAGCTTTTCATTACAAAATAAGCCGACTTGCTGTAAATTTCATTGAAAATTTCCTTGAAATCGATATCAGATGGCTTGCCTGACTCGAGCGTTCCAAAAAGCCTTATCAAGACAACTGTGTTGTTGAATTCTTTGTTTTTTATCTCATTGAAAATCTCATTTTTAATCTCGTCAGGGCTTTTATGGCTGCAATCCTTGTTTATCTTGTAGATATTATAAATCTGTACAGGCTCCCATCTTGCATTTCCATCTTCAACAATGTAGAAGCCGCCCCTCTCCAGTTTCTCCAATTCCGCAAAGCTGTTCGGAAATAATGGCCCCGGATAAACAATTCTCCCATAGCCTTCAATCTGCTTGTCATCAACAATATGGACGTGGCCGCCGGCGTAATAGTCAAAGCCCTTCGGCAGCAGAGACAATGGCTGCGAGATTATGTTTTCCATCTCCTTTGGCTTCAGTTCATCAATCCCGGAGTGAAACATAAAAATCTTGTATCCCTCTTCTCCCTCCAGATTTTCCAGAATAAGCTTTTCGTAATAGGATTTTTCCAATGAGCCTCTTTTCCCAAGAATTCCTGTTATCTTTGCACCTGTTTTTTTGTCAACAGTAAAATTTAATTTTAATTTGCCGTCTTCAGCGCTTCCCTTGAACACATTTACAAACAATCCGGCTTCCTCCAGGACATCAAGAATTGTCTTTCCGCTCGGGCTGTAGTCATGCGAGCCCGGCACTATATAAACTGGAATTTCCAAATCCTTTAATTGCTTGAATTTTGTGACAACTGCTTTCAAATTATCAAGCCTTGGAAAAGAGGTGTTGAACAAATCGCCTGCAATCAGGATAAAATCCACTTTTTCTTTTATGCACTTGTCAATTGCCTTGCAAAATGCCAGAGTGCTTGTATCCTTCAGTTTCGGGTCTCTCCACGAGCCTATATGGCAGTCCGCTAAATGGGCGAATTTCATGGATTAAAGGTAATATATGGCAATTTTTAAAGGTATTCAATACCACTGGACCAATACCTTGGAGAAAAAATAGATACCACTTATGAATACATATATGGTGCTGGAATATCAATAATTGTTATTGGTATTATTTTTCTTTTAATAACATTTTTTGTTAATTTTAATATTAAAAATTTAATTTTTTCAAGTTTTATAATATTTTTAGGCATGGCTGTTCTTGTAATTTTGGAAATGCTGAAAAAAAGATTTGTAAAAAATAAGAAAGGATATAAATAGAATTAAAAATTAGGAACTGCATATCTCCTTTGCATCACCTCCGGTTGTTTTATTCAAAAGAATACCTTACTTCGTTCGGGTATTCGCTAGGTGATTAAAGATTTCCAAAAGCTTGTTTGTTGTCCCTTTGAATTCCGTTTTTGGAATCGAGGATTTGCCTTGGGTTTTGGAGTGCAGTTCCCGATGATCATGCTTGTGATCTTGCCTCATCAATTTGAGGCTCCATAAACTCTTCTCTAAAGTATTCGGCTTCCTTGAATTTCTTCAGCCTTGGAAGGGCTTTCATATGCCTGTTGAGAGTCTCTTGCGACTCTGTATCATCTTTCTGTGGGATATGAACTATTTTTTGTAAAGCCCTCTTCTTTTTCAGATAAAAATCTTTCAAGCCTTCCATTTTTACCCCCAAGATATATAATATTGTTAAGTATATATAAATTCACTATTAAATGTATATAGCAGTATATAGAATTATTTCAATTCGCTGAATTCCATGGCAAAACCTTCTTTTTTTTCCAGAGTTTGCTGTACAACATCCTCAAAATATGGAATGCCTATTGGTGTTACAAACTTTGCAAAATTGCTTGTTATAAGCGCTTCTCCTATGTCAAGGGATGCTATTGTCCTGTCATCATCGCTTAAGTCTTGGGAAGCGCTTTCAATTATTGCTTGTCTTTCGGGCTTCATCTCTATGCCAAGTATGATTTTGGTGTTCATGTTTGCAAGTATCTCGCGCGGAATGAGTGAAGGCAGCTGCGTGATGGCACAAAGGCCAATTTTGAATTTCCTTCCTTCCCTTGCTATGGTTGAGAATATATTCTGCCCCGCTTCAAGCACCTCCTTTCCCAGAACTCTTGGGGCTTCTTCCAGGACAATGGATATTACTGGCTTGCCTTGCAATGCTCCATCCATTTTATAATTTTTATATTTGTTGAATACCTCATTTGCAATAAGGCTTCCAACAAGCAATTCGACTGCCCCGCTGAAGCTTGAGGTGTCAATTATGACAATTCTTCCCTCTTCAAGATGCCTGCATATGTCGCTTATTGTTGCAAATCCTGAATTGAGCTGGAAAATCCCGTTGCAAAATAGTTGGTTGTCAGCAAACTCCAAATCAAGCAGGTACAGCAATCTCCTTTTAACAACAGCCATCGTATCATCTTTAAACACCTTGCCTATTCTTAATTCTTTTTCAAGTATTATGGCTTCTATCCATTTGCTGCCGAACTCTTTGTGGTAAATGTTTATGCATTGCCTCTGTGCGTCGCTAAAATCCACAACACCCTCAAAATGAATAGGCTTTATGATTTCAAGATGCACCCTCAAGGTATTGGTTCCGATAGGGGCATTTTTAGCTGTGTAGTACAAAACATTTTCCTTGACTGGGTGCTCCTTCAGCCCAATCTTATTCCTTCCATAATACTCGTCATGGGGGTCAAGCACCAGAATTCCAAACCCCCTGCCAATTGAATTCCAGAGCAGATTTGAAACAAGCACGCTTTTTCCCCTTCCGGTTGTGCCTGCAATGAGGATATGGTGCGAGAAAACTTTCTCGCCGTCAAGATAAATGGGAACATCAAGCAGTTTTGAGCCGCTTCTCAGTTTGCCGATGGCTATCGGATTTCTTGGCTTGGCCAAAAAAGACAGATCTTCCTCGATTATTTCCCTTACTTCAGAAAAAAAATTTGGCAAAGATTTGCTGACAAAAGCATTATTGTCCTTGATTGTTACAAGGCTTTTCATCATAGCCAGCATGTAATTCCGCAGATTTGCGTCAAAAAGCTCGAATTCAGTGTTTTCCTCCATCTTCATGCCTGAAATCAGCTCAAGATTCTGCTGCGATATCTGGCTTCCATAGATCAAGTCATAAACCTGCATAAGGATCTTGCGGTCGTTTAGGTTTGCAACCAGCAGCTCTCCAATCTCTATGTCCCCTCCAGCCTTCTGCCTTGCAATAACTTTTCCGAATTCCCCAGAAATAATTTGGCCTTTAATCGGCATATGGATAACCACCCAAAAGTGAAAAATAAGGCAGTGTATATAAAAGTTGTTGGTTCAGTCTATCTTTGGCGGCAAAAAGCCTTTTTTCTTAAAGATAAGATAAGCCAAAAGGCCGGAAGCTATTGTTGAGAAAACCAGAATGGTGACTTGTGTGCGCCACTCCACGTGCTCTGCTATGGGTGTTCCAAAAACAGTGGCGATAGTGTTTGGCACGATAAAAGCTGCCCCAAGAACTCCCATCCAAACCGCAATCAGTGACATCCTATTGTTCAAAATCTGCAATTGGTTGTTGTAAATGCTCTGCAAAACCTCCAAGCCCGATGCAAGCACTGTCGACATCTGCTCGCTTATTGATATTTGCCTTGTCAGGTCCGTGCTCAGCATCCCGACCTTCTGCAGGATTATGGGGTCGTCTGTTATTATCTCCGCATCCCCATACCTCAAATAATGCACGACATCAAGGGTGGCCCACAAGGCTTCAAGGTAAGAAATCAATGCATGCTTCATCTTGTATATGTCAGAGCCCAATTCTTTCCTGAAGCCGGTTGTTTCTATGAGGTACTTGCTTATTTCTTCTCCTTGCTCTTGTATGGCCCTTATCCCATCAAAATTTCTTTCATTGTTTTCGTCAAGTATCCTTATGAGGACAAGTGAAATCTTGTCTATGTCATCAAGGTTCTTTGGGACTTTTTTGAAGAAAGTGACTGCATACCTTGCAAACTTCACAAGCCTTGTTACATGTTCGCCGTGTATGGTCACAATGAGATTGTTTTTCATCAGGATGATAAGCTTGTTTATCTCGACTTCAAGCTCTGTGACCCTCACGGCAGGCAGCAATAGCCCAAGCTCTGTGGTGTGGTCGTCATAACCTGAAAACCTCTGCTTTGCCAGCTCATTGATAATGAGGGGGTTAAACCCAAGCATGGACGCTGTTTTGCCGCCTTCATTTTCCAAATCGCTAACCTGCACGTTTATCCATGCAAAATCCGCGTCTTTCAGCGTTGGAAGAAATTCATCTGCATTCCCCTCAATTTTAACGGTGCTGCCGTTCCTGAGCATGGCAACGCAGAAAGTCGGGCTGACGCTGTTTGATTGGAGATTAGTGGAAAGTTCCGATTTAGATTCTTCGGATTCATGCCTCATTTTGCCTCCAATCTCAGTATTTGGAAGATTTCCTCTTTTGACACCGCGCATCCGTTTAGTTTTACTCCCCATAAAAGGCTTTCCAGCAGGTTTTTTCTTGCATCAGGTAGTTTTGTGATGAAGCTGTCCAAGATGCCATGCTCGTAGGCTATTGCAACAAGCTCGACCGAACGTATTGCTTTTACGTCCCTGACCGCAAGGTTAATCTGTTTTAAATTATTTTCGTTTATGGTTATGGGGGTATGCAGGGTTTTTTTAAGGATCTCGACAATCATTTTCGGGTTTTCTATAAGGAACCTTGTCGTCTTCTCGTCAATTGCTATGGCATCTGATTTTGACTCCATTGCAGCTGCAATAACTGACATTTCCGCAAAATGCACTATTTTTATGTAGTTGTTGTACGCCTTGAATATCTCATTCGCTGTGCTCAGCAATGAAGGTGTCTTTTCCCTTATAAAATTGGTGTCCATAATTTCCAATATTCCTTTTTCCACAAGCCTTTCAACCTGGATTGCCTCGAACTTGAATTTTTTAGTCTCAAGCGGCCTGTCTACCAGCTCCCTCCTCACGCTTTCTGTAATGTAAAACTTTCCGTTAAATTTTTTTTTCAGCGGCTCCAGTATCCACAACAGATTGTTCATTGTCAGGCTTATCACAGGGCCTGCGTCAAAAATCAGCGATTTCATGAAAACAGGCTCCTTGCAAATTTTAATCTCTTTGAAACATTGACAGGCTCGCTAATCTGGTCCACCAAGGTTGTCTTGCCAATATAGCGCATAATCTCCCACTGTGATATGCCTAAAATTTCCGCGGACCTTGCAATTGAAATGCCATGCTCGCAAAGTTTGCATCCCTTCTTTATTTGGGCATGGCTTATGACTTCATGTATGTACAGGTTTATTTTTTCATCTATAGACCTCACAAAATTGAACATGTTTTTAATGGATTTTCTGAACATGTCATCCTGGTTGTTTCTAAGGTAAGAGATGCAGGAATTAATCATACCTATTATTTTTCCATAATCCAGCTCCCTTCTTTCCATTATCTTTGACAAAGAGTAAATCAAAACAGCGACGCTGATGGAATCCTCGTCCTGGAAAACGCTTGCATTATGCATGGTGCTGTTGCTCAGCTCCTTTATCTCAGTTATGTCTGTTTCCTCACTGACTTTCAGAATATCAGCAAGTTTGCCAAGCACGTCAATAATGTCTTTCTTTATTATGTCCTGCATTGAAAATTTTTGGCTGATTTGCTATATAAAAAGTTTTGGTTTTGAATCATTGTCCAAGCAATTTCTTTACTGATTCTTTCGCGTCATCTTTACCATGCACAAGCAGCTTCCCGTTCCTGTAAAGAATAACAGTTGCAGGCCCTTTCATTACCGCCAATTCATGCTCTGATCTTGGCTTTTCAAAATGATAGCCGAAATCCTCAAGTTTCTTTAAGTCTTCCAAAGTATGTCCCTTGTGCTTCTTCTCTTCCTTTAGGAACTGCGTGAAATCAGTCAAACTTTTCTGGAATTTTTTATTGACAAGCTCCCTGTATGGAAACCAGCTTTTCCTGAAAATCTCTGGATAGTTTTCAAAATTGCTTTTTAAAAATTCAACTGTTTTGGGATCCGACATGTAGCCGCTTCCAAAGTCAATGCCGATTTGCTTTTTTATTTTTTCTATTTCATTGTCGCCAGTCACTTTTGCTATTATTGAGGCTGCCGCAACCAAAGGATAGCGCTCTGCATTGTGCTCCAAAATCAGTTCAATCTTTTTGTTTTTTAATAATTTTAATAATTGCTGGTGATAAGATTTAATATTATTGCTCGGGCAGTCGATAATCGCTTTTTCAGGATTGAATTCGTTAAGGATGTCTGCCTGCTTGTGCGCCTCCAATTTGTTAAGGTTTAATCCATCATGCCCATGTACAGCTTTGTCAATCTCTTTTGGCTGCATAATAATTACTTTGTAATATTTCAGCACAGACAGAATTTTAGGGTATAATTTTTCTCTTTCTTCTCTAGTCAATAATTTTGAGTCTTTGGGTTTGAGCTTAATTAGTTTAGGCAAGTTTGATTCCTCAATCATCGCTCCGCACATTACCATAACTCCAAGTACTGGACCTCTTCGGCTCTCATCAATACCGCA
>JACPMW010000008.1 GCA_016185805.1 Candidatus Woesearchaeota archaeon
CGAGATAAATCGTGCGACTCCCAAAACCCAAAGCGCTTTGCTTGAGGCAATGCAGGAAAAGCAAGTGACTGTCGGAACCAACACTTTCAAGCTGGATTTGCCTTTTTTCGTGCTTGCAACCCAAAATCCCATCGAGCAGGAAGGCACATATCCATTGCCGGAAGCGCAGGCTGACAGGTTTTTGCTCAAAATCAGCGTGAACTACCCTACATATGAAGAGGAACTGCAGATAGTCGACAAATATGCAGCAGAGTCAAAAGACCAAAAATTAAAGGTCATGCTGAACAAAAATCATTTGCTGACTTTGCAGGGGCTTGTAAGGCAGGTGCCGATTGCAAATGACCTAAAGCAAAGGGCTGTCAAGATAATAAACAGCACAAGGACAAACAAGGAAGTAATACAATATGGCGCATCTCCAAGGGCTTCCATAGGATTGCTGCTTGCCTCGAAAGCAAGGGCATTGATGCAGGGCAGGAACCACGTCAGCAACGAGGATTTGAACACCTTGGCTTATCCAATTTTAAGGCACAGGATTATATTGAATTTTGAAGCAGAGCGAAAAGGCATGTCAAGGGACGATGCAATAAAGCAGATTTTGGACAAAACAAAATAAATCATTTAAAAACACTGACGAATCAAAAACACATTACGAAATAAAAATTTCAAACCCAAGAGCTATTTTCCTATTCACAGCGCAAAAGAAGTAATCCGCTTTAAATGAAATTTGCACCGAGGAGGAGCACAGGAAAAATTTAGCACAATATCAGAATGCCGAGGTGCACAAATTAATGTCGCGAAGCGACGGGTTTAATAGATAGAATTCAAATAACCAAATAAAATGATTGACACAAAGTTTTTGGACCAGTTGAACAGGTTCTTTCAAGGACTACAGGATTTACGCTCCAGGAGACGACATAAGGCTGATAGACTGGAAGGTTTTCGCAAGGACTGATAATCTATACTTAAAAGTGCATGAGGAGGAAAGAAACCTTGTGGTGCATATCATAATAGACGGAAGCGCATCAATGGGGTTTGGGAAGCCATTGAGCAAGTTTGATTATGCATCAATGATTGGGGTTGGATTCGCTTATCTTGCTTTGAGGGACAATGAAAAATTCCAGTTCTCGACTTTTGCAGACCAGCTCGAGATTTTCCAGCCGAGAAGAGGAATGGGCCATTTGGCTGCAATGGTGCAGCACCTGAACTCAATAAAGCCAAAAGGCTACTCAAAATTGCTGGATACTATAAGGCAATACAAAAAGGTGATTGGGAGCAAGTCCATGCTTGTCATTGCATCGGATTTTCTTGTAAACATAGAAGAGGTAAGGGAGGCATTCTACTTGCTTGGAGACCATGACATAAAGATAATACAGGTGCTTGACAGGGTTGAAAAAGAGCTGAAAATGGAAGGGGACATGAAGCTGATTGACAGCGAGACAAAAGGACTATTGCGGACTTTCATCAGCCCAAGGATGAGGATGGATTACCAGCAAAAGCTGGACGAGCACTGCGCAAGGATAGAGGAAGTGTGCAACAAATTGGGAATAGAATATCATTTAGCAATAACCGACACAAGCATATTTGACACTTTTTATCGTATCCTTCAGGGTTAGATATAAATACGATAAAAAGTCACGAACGATAGTGAGTATACTTTTTACAGGATTTTGCAGGGGTAAACTTACCCGCCCATCTTAAACCCATACTTATAGCTTGGCAGGCTTGAGATAATCCCTTTTAGCTGCTTAACTCTTTTTTTGATTTCCTCGCTTTTGATGTGGCCAAGCTCAACAGCCTTTTCATATGCTTCAATTGCCTCTCCGAAATTGCCCTTTTTGTCAAGAACAACGCCAAGATTGTAAAAACCTATTACATTGTTCGGGTTGAGCTTTATCCCAAGCTTCAGCATTTGAATCGCTGAATCAAGATTGTTGTTTCTTTCCAGAACAGCGCCCAGATTGTTATATATAGTATACTTATTGGGGCTCAAGAGCATGGCCCTGACAAGATTCCTGTAAGCCTCTTTGTTCATGCCTTTTTTCAGGCAGCATACCCCAAGGCTTTGGAATGCCTCGGCATTTTCCTTGATCTTTAACGACTCAGTATAATTTTTTATAGCCTCATCGTAGTTTTTTTGCTTCTCATAGACGACTCCAAGCTCGTAAAAAGCCATGTTATGATTTTTGTTTAGCTCAATTGCCTTCTTGAATGATTTAATTGCACTGTCAAAATCGCCATTTTCTTTGTACAAGACCCCGCATTCATAATAAGAAGCATCGTCTGGTTTTTGCTCTACTTTCTTTTTGCAAAGCTCCAGATAAAGCTGCCTTTTTTTCTTTACAGTTTCAGGGTCTGCATTCCCATAATGGTGCAGCACAACCTTTGTTGCAGCTATTTTTCCCTTTTTCTTTTCTATAGACGGCTCTATAAGCTCATGGACAGTTCCCTCAAACTTGAATCCTTTTTTGTTCCTGAAAAGCCTTGCTATGAACGAGCCGTACCATCCGCTGTACTTTTTGTTTTCATAGGAATGCCCTTCATTTACGAATCCGGCAATCTTTGTATCATCAGTGTAATTTTTCTGAAGGAATAAAAATGCGCCATTAGCTTTGTCTTTGATTAAATCTTTTATTGCCTTGATGCCATCTTTATCGAGAGTCTCATCAGCATCTAATACCAGAATCCAGTCCTTTGTGGCATACTTGATGCTTTCATTCCTTGCAGCAGAGAAGTCATCGCTCCACTTAAAGTCATGGATTTTTGCATTGAATTCCTTTGCTATCTCCTTTGTCTTGTCGGTGCTGCCTGTGTCAATGATAATAATCTCATCTACTATATCTTTGACAGAATTCAGGCATTGCTCCAGCCATTTCTCCTCGTTTTTGGTTATCATGCATAACGAGATTGTTTGTGACATAATTTTGGGTATTCTTAAATGGTTTTATTTAAATGTTTATTTTGTTTTATAGACTTTTACGCGTATTCAATATTATTGAAATTAACCAAAACAAATATAAACTATGTAGGAAAACAATGCCTAGTTAATTTATTTTCATACATAATTTTAATAAATATATACTAAAACATATATTTTTAAAAATATGATAATACCAAAAGCTTTAAATATGGATAATCATAATAATGTTCCAAGAAACGCTTTCATAAGAGGCGTTGCTACACAGTATAATATTCACGATAATATTATACAATAAAAAAATAAAACACTTGGAGGTGTTTATACGATGAGATTTCAAAAAGCTATAAAGAGGATGATTGCATTAGGAACAGGAGCAATTATGCTGAGTTCCTCTGTATTTGCAGCAGCAGATTTGGCTAGCTATCCAGCACCATTCGTCAAGGATGGAAAATTCAGCGGTGTATTGGTGGTTGGAGACAAGGCAGCTGCAGAAGATGTCATTGGCATTTCTGACATTATTTCAAGCCTGCAGTTCGCAGCAACAAAGAAAGCGGCAGCCGCAGCAGCAGGAACTGTTTCAGTTGAAGGAGACGCTTGGCTGGTATCTACATCAAACCATTTGGAACTAAGCGAGTCACTAACCGGATCATCTGTGAATAACAGGGAAACATTAAGAAATATAACAACTTATATTGACAAAGCAAATTTAAAAGCATTATCTTCTGGAAGTATTAACAACAACAAAGGAACGGCACCTTACAACCAATATCTATACTTGCTAGGACCGGGTGTAGATGGTTCTATAGACACAGGTTATGTGCAGTATACAGAAAATGATGTCGACTCAACAGCAGATTTTCTATACTTCAAATCAGGAAGGGAAATAGGAAGGTATTTGCTTGAATTTACAACTGCCTTGGAAAGCGATGTTGATGATTCAGCTGGCTCATCATCAGCGACAGGCTTGTTCCTGACAGACTTCCAAGACGTGGATATTCCACTTTTTGGAAAAAAATATACAATCGTTACTGCAAAGAGAACATCAACACTTGGAAACAATGTTGTTTTAACCTTGATGGGCGGAGCAGGAAAAGACACATTGCTTGAAAAGCAGACAAAGTCTTATACAATTGGCGGAAAAGACTATGAGGTTACTCTAAGCTTCGTTGATGCTGATGAGGCACAGTTTGTTATTAATGGGCAAACAACAAGAAAGCTTAAGGATGGCGACACAGACAAGCTGGCTGATGGAACAACTGTGGGTGTAACAGATGTCCTGTACCAAGACTATGCAGGAGGTATTCACAGCTCAACATTCTTTATAGGTGCAAATAAGTTGGAGCTGAAGGATACTGGCATCAAAGATGTTATTCACTCAAACAGTTTGAAAGTTGATGACGAGACAATAGACGATGCAACAGTAATCATAGAAGGAACTGATGACAATTCAACCTTCAAGATTAATAAGCTGCACGTCAATATGACTGCTGACGACAATTTCTTTGTTCCAGCAGGAGGAAAGTTAAGTGAAACTATTAAAGCAGAAGGTGTAGGTGCAGAGCCTCAGGTGTTGTTCACAGAGAACTGGGACATTGAATACAAGGGCCTGAAGAAAGTAAACACAGAAAAGATTTCTTTAAAAACAAGCGGGACAAGCCAATACAACCTGGAGTTTATTGACGGAAATGGCAATAAGGTCAGCGTGCCAATAGCAAAAAGCCCAAGCGGCAGCGGTGTGCTATTTGGTGATACAGACAAAGACTTTATTAACAATGAAAACAGGACAATCTCTAAAGACGATTACCTTGTTGTAACTGATGGCAGCAGAAAGAGAGGAGAAAGAAAGTCGTTTGTATTGCAATACAAAGGCGCTGACAAGGTAACAGCAGACAACCCAGTGCTTAAGTTCAAGGACTTGGGAAGCGGAAATACAATAGAGCAAACGTACAGTAACGCATCTCCGCTAGCTACAGTAAAGATTGGTGGTGCTGACTATAGGGTATTTGCAGCAGGCACAAGGGATGGAAGCGCACAAAGCGATACCAACAGCGACTTAAGTCAAAATGACTTTACAATCAATGTTGATATGGATGCAAGCGGAGCACTTAATGCAGGCAATAGCACATTTGTCAACCTAACAACAAGGTATGGTGCAGAAATTGGACTAACTAACATGAGCCAAGGTGCTGCTGGAGCAGAAGGAAGCGCACAGGGTATAATGTTGACAATTAAATCCCCAGATGAAAGCAGAGACGGAAGCGCAAGAGATTCATGGGAGAATGTAAGGGCGAACGATATTGTTGTCAACATAACAGCTGCGTCTGGAGAAGTAGCTCATGGTCAACAAGCTGGTTTTGGATCAGGACAATCAGGAGGACTAGATTTAAGCTTGAGAACGCCAGATGGCAAGACAAATGTTGCATACGGCTACACAAGCTATGGTGCTTTTATAACAAGAGAAACACCAACAAGTGACCCAGCAACTCTTGAGGTTGAATGGCCTGAATCGCAAAGGTACCCATTGGTTTACATAGCTGCAAAAGGAGCTTCATTCAGCGAGTCTGGAGCATCTGTATCAGAGGCAGTAACAGTCCAAAGGATACAGGTTGGAGCTGCAAAGCTTGCATCAGAGGTATCTGATGTAAAGGCACAGAATGCCATCCTTGTAGGAGGCCCATGTGCAAACGCAGCATCAGCAACTGTTATGGGCAACCCAGCTGACTGTACAGCAGGATTCACACCTGGAGAAGGTATGATCCAAGTATGGGAACACTCAAACGGCAATGTGGCGATGCTGGTAGCAGGATACGCAGCATTAGACACAAGAAATGCAGCACAGGTTGTTGCTAACTACGGCGACTATAAAGCCAACTTGAAGGGTACAAAAGTAACCGTCAAGAAAGTTAACAACCAGCTAACAGTAGCTGCTCCATCAACAGCTTAAGGGCTTAACCCTTATTTTTTCTTCTTTTTTTGTTTATCTTTCTTTGTTATACCTCTAAAAATAGAAAGATTTATATATAATTATACATATAATTAACCAAATGTTTAAATCGGAAACTAAATTAAAAGCATGGGGAAATTCTATAGGGGTGATCTTGCCTAAGGAAGCCCTCAAAGAGGAAGGTTTATCTATAAATGATGAGGTAGAGATTATACTTAAAAAGAAATCAAGTCCCCTGAAAGATGCTTTTGGGAGATTAAAGGAATTCAAGGCGAAGTCTACTAAATCCACCGAGGAAATGTTAAAAGAAGTCGACGAAGATTTAAAAAGCAGACTTGATTAAGAATGAAATATTTTCTAGATACATACGCATTGATTGAAATAGCGGAAGGTAGCCCTAAATATCAAAAATACGTAGATAGTGATGCTGTTACTTTAAAGGATAATTTGGCTGAGTTATACTACTTTTTATTGAAGAAGTATGATGATAAAACAGCTGATTTCTTCCTAGATAAATTTTCTAAAATAGTTGTAGAATTGCCAATTACGTTTATTGCTAAAGCTATGATTTTTAAACATAACCATACAAAAACAAGATTTTCTTACATTGATTGTTTAGGATATGCCTACTCCTTGGAAGACAAAAGAATTTTTCTGACAGGTGACAGGGCTTTTGAAAGCATGGAAAATGTGGAATTGATTAGATAAAAATGAGCAACGAATTAAACCTTTATTATGATGAAGAAGGAGATTTCTTAGAGTTGAATATAGGGGAATATACAGAAGGCCATTTTAAAAATTTAGGCAACGGTATCTTTGAAAGGATAGACAAAGAAACAAATAAAGTTACTGGAGTAGCCATACATGGTTTTAGGAAAAGAACTCGGGGATTAAAGGATGTAAAATTGTCATTGCCCGTTAAAATTCCACTATATCCTTAAGAATTATCTCTTCACAAATGCTCCCACGCCTTGTCCTCATCTTCATTTAGCCAATCTTTGACAAGAGAACTTTCACTTAAGATATAGGTTATTGACATAATAATTCTGTAGATTAAAACTATATAAACTTTTCTAACCCAACAACTCTCCCAAGAAGATGTTATGCTTTGTTCTTTTTATCTTTAATCTAACCTTTGAGCCTTCCTCTTTGTAGCAGTTAGGCACAGAAATAAGCCTATTGCATGCCACAGCCAGCTTCTCATTGCCTATTCTTCCGGGCAATACTATCTCTGCTTCTATAATTTGGCCTTTCCTAAACGGCTTTGGAAGCTCGGGCAATTCCTCAACTTCAAAAGAATGCTTGTCTATGACAAGCTTCTCGCCATATTTTTGCTCAAACTCCTTCATTTTGGCATAGAACTCATCCATTGATACTTGGTCTATTGGATTGCGTCCAAACCTATAATTTAGCATGTTTTGTATGCCTATATAGGGGCCTGTCTTCCCAGCCCCAATTTCCCTTGCGAACCTTGCCAATTTTTTGTAAGCAAGAGGCCATTTGTGTCGATAGAGCTTGTCTTGATGCCCTTTATTGACATTATACCTCTTACCAATTCTACCATATCGGCATACAAGGTTGGCTCGCCCTGGGCATTTATGTGTGCATCTATGTTGCTGCTGCCCTTGAATTCGACAAGCTTCCTCAGCTCTTTGAGGATGTAATCTTTCTCGACGATAAAATCCACCCTTCTCCTTGAGCCAGGCCCTTCATCCACAGAACAGAAGATGCAGCTTATGTTGCAGCTTGTGATTGGCTTGACCTCGATTATATTAGTGCCCCTGTCTATCAATCCAAAGTAATTTGTTCCCATCAAAGGAATGCCGGAAGACTGGTGTATATAGACTGTTGTCTTGTTGTTCAGCCTGTTTTTCAAATGCTTGAATGAATTAAACAATAAAAACTCAAACTTCTTCCTTGCGCTATGCTCTGAAACATCCTTGAATAAAATGGAATTCTTGTTCACTTCAAAAGGGGCTATCTTCCTGAGAGTGACTTCTTCCAAATAAGTATAGAACAGCCTGAGGAAGTTCACTCTAACCTTGTCTTTTTCCCTTTCAAAGCTTAAATCCTTGAAAATGAGCTCTGCCATGGC
>JACPMW010000041.1 GCA_016185805.1 Candidatus Woesearchaeota archaeon
AAAGCTTGCCCAAGAATTAAAATTTAGTAATTATTATCAATATTGCAAATATGCGCAAAGTTAGAATTGTATTTTCTTAAACCATTTTTTTATCTGCTCTTTTTTTACCCCCATCAGTAAAAGCCCGGCAATTATCATAAGGATTCCCTGCAGTATTGGGACAAAAAGCCCTATTATGCCAATACCTATCAAAGTTACTCCAGCCATGTTCTTTAATATTTTGACGTACATTTTCAACTGCAAATTCGGTTGACAAATTATTCAAGTGGGATTTTCAGTAAGTTGTGAGCGAGTTCTCTTCGCTCACTCGCATGCCACTGCTCAATCCCACGGAGGGGCACCCATTAGGCAGCTGAGCGAGCGAGAGTGAGCTCTCGCATTCCACTGCAGTGCATGGGTCTCAAGTTGTTTGAATTTATTGTTTTTGAGTTTTAATAGTTGAATATCATGTCGTTATGCTCAAACTTGAAACACTTTTCCTGTCCAATAGCGAGCTTCCAATCCCCTTTCCGACAAAAAATGACTGTTTGCTGAAAACACCTGTTAATATTTCAAGCAATCCTTTCTCAGTCTTGTACTCAACAACCTCTGCCTTTATGCCTTCTCTCCTCTCAATGTAGGCAACAGCCTCGTCTTTTCCCCCAAGCTCGTCCACTAATCCCAATTCTTTTGCCTGCACCCCAAGGTAAAACAGCCCATTTGCGATTTTGTCAACATCCTTCTTGCTCATATTCCTGTTTTTAGCCACTTCGCCTGCAAAATAATCACCAATCAAGTCCAGATTTTTCTGGAAAATCTCCTCTTCTTCCGGTGTCATTTCTTTCAATGGGCTTCCGATGTCCTTGTACTTGCCGGATACAAGCCTTCTATAAGTGACATTATATTCTTCCAAAAAGCCGGGGAATTCAAGATAGGATGCGATTACTCCGATAGAGCCTGTAATTGAAACCCTGCTGGCAATAATATGGTCAGAGGCAGATGCAATCCAATAAGCCCCTGAAGCGCCCGCTTCCCTAATCAAGGCGACAGTCGTCTTGTTTGTTTTTTTGACAGCATTCGCTATTTCTTCAGATGCAACTGCCGACCCTCCAGGACTGTTAATCTCAAGTATTATCGCCTTTATGTTTGCATTTTCATCAGCCTTCTCCACAAGCTCAATTATATCTTTAGATACTGCAGCGCTCTCAAAAAGAAAATCATTTTCAGAGCCAACAATGACCCCTTCAATGGGAATGATGGCAACATTTCCTGTTAAGCTTTCAACATCAATTCCAGCAAATAAGGAAAGAATGCCTACCGATATAAACCCGAGTATGCTGAGCAGCAATAAAACGAATATTGCATAGCCCCACCTGAATTCCTGCTTCATCACTCGTCACCATCCTTCTTGAAAGCCTGAAATATGTCCTTTCTTCCCTGCTTCAGGTTGTCAAGTATCTGGTCCTTGGCCATCTCCAAAAAGCCAATAGCCTCTTGAGGAGTAACATTCTGCGTTTTCATGGACGTCTGTATGTTGTTCGGCATCACATCAACCCTCAATAAAAAAATTTTTTGCTCTTCTTTCATTTGCATCATTGCTCCAGGCTGTACCTTTCAACCACTTTTGTCTTGCTCAATACCTCGCTCAATCTCTGGTTTGTTTTGGTGAAAAACATGAACAGCGGATCCAGAACCCAAAGCAAAACAAATGGGAACAGGGGAATAAAAACAATATTTCTCGCGAGCAGTTGCCATGGCTTTAAATCCTTGTTGTCGCCAGTTGAACGCGAGCTAGCGTTCTCGCTAGCATCTGCAACGTAAATTTTCATCAGCATTTTCCCAATTGTTTGGGACATTTTCCTTTCCATCAGGTAGAAATACATGATTACCAGTATTGACATAACTAAAGAAACAGATGTCAAAAAGCCCGCATAATTTGCGCTGCTTGAAAGAAACCTGTACGCCTCTGAAAAAGAATAATCCTTTGGAAGTATGTCCTCGAAAAGCCCGCGAAACGGAAAAAGCACGACAATGTTTATTATCAGCATGTCAACCATGAATGCAATAACTCGTTTCCACACCAAGGCAGGCCCCACAAATGTCCTTTCTTTCGGAAGATCCAGCTTTTTCATAGGCATGTTAATGGAAGAGGATATATAAAAATTTGGGTTTTGGCTCTTATAGAAAGATATATAAAGCATCCAAAATCCGAATGACTGATGAGCAAGAAGAAGGAAGAGCAGCAGAAGCAGGAGCAGATGCAGCAGGAGATTTCCAGAATCCATCTTCCACGAGGCAAGGAAACTTTTGGAGTCATTGAGCAAAGATTGGGCGCTTCAAGGATGAGAGTGAGGTGCCTTGACGGCAAGACAAGAATTTGCAGGATTCCCGGCAGACTGACAAGGAAATTGTGGGTGAGGGAAAGCGACATAGTGATTGTTGAGCCGTGGGAATACTCAGGGGATGAAAAAGGCGACATACTCTACAAATACACCCCAACCCAGACCTCCTACTTAAAGAGAAAAGGCTACTTGAAGCAGCTGGAAGAGTTTGAGGAATTCTAAACACAATATTTAAATAAATAGCAGCTATCCACCCTTCATGGAAAGGCTCAACATAAGCTTTCTTGCCATGATTTTTATCCTGCTTTTTGCAGTCATAGGCTTTATCCTTGTTGTCTTTGACCTGCACAGGTTTGCTTTTGTCCTTGAGCTGATGCTGCTGCTTGCATTCATCTTCATTCTGGCTTTTGCAATGTTTGCAGTTTACCACGGCAGAAAATGGGGATGGACAATGCTTGCAGCAGTCTTGATGCTATTGCTCGTCGACCTATTTTTCATTTTTTTGCTGACGGGGATATTTGAGACTCCCCACATTACAGCATTGTTCTTTTCAGCAGTTGGAATACTTTTGGCATTGTTCAACCTGGGGCCTTCCCGCAGTTATAGAATAATCGAGGAGGAATACGAAAAAACAAAAGACTACTACCCCTATATCGACAAGATGGAGCCTGTGCAAAAAACCGAAGAGCCGATAACAAAGACCTTTACTCCCGGCAAGTACATCGCCAGCAAAAAATCAGCCAAATATCATATCGCTAAATGTGACTGGGCAAAGAGGATAAGCAAGGAAAACAGGCTTTGGTTCAATTCCGAGGAAGAGGCCAAATCACAGGGCTTTATTGCGGATGTATGCATTGCAGCATAACCTTTTTATACAGTCCATTTCTACAAATTATTAATCTGGGCCTGTGGTCTAGCGGTCACAGTTTTTTGGTCAAGCTTTTTGCTTTCAAAAAGGTTGC
>JACPMW010000021.1 GCA_016185805.1 Candidatus Woesearchaeota archaeon
TTCATCTCCAATAAAACAATCCTTCCCGCGCAGCTGCTTGTAGTATAATAGTCACTCTTAGAATTGATGCAGTTAACAATTTTAACAGCGTCTTTGTCTATAAAGCCTTTCTTGCTCTTGTCTTTCTTCCTAAGAAAATCGGACTTTTCCTTTGCAAAGTTGTCGAACATGGGAGAAAATAAGCTAAAAGGTATATTAATTTTTATATTTTTATTTTTCTAGAATTTTATAGCCAGGAATTGAAGATGCCACGTAACATTTGCCACCCCGTACGTGAAACTCGCTTGCATTTTCATGAAGCCAAAAGTCTTCGCAGTTCTTAATCAATTCGCGGAATCTGGGATCATAATTGCTGCTTAACGGCCTCAAATCTGACAATTTTACAGGGTCGTTGTTTTGTTTGACTTCAGCATGGGCTGTCCCTGCCGCTAATGCCAATGCAAATATGATGTTTACAAGCCTGCCCATATTAGCCCCTCTCCCCGGTTATAGACAACAAGCTTCCGCTTCCAAGCGCAAGGGGCATTTTCCCGTCCCATTTCTGGATTGTAAGGTAATCAATGTATTTCGGGCTTTTTAGCAGTTCCTCATTGACAATTCTTATAGCCTCTGCTTCTCCTTTTGATTGAGTTATTTTCTGCTGCGCCTGGTACTCAACAACTTTTAAGTTATTCTGCTCCTTCAGGGCATTCTGCTCTGCAGTCACTTTCTGCTCGATTGCATGGTTGAACTCAGGGCTGAAGTCAAAATTTGTTATTGAAAGCTCGTCAAGAATAATGTAGCTTCTGGCCAGCCTTTCCTTCAGCGAGGATTTTATCTCCTCCTTTACATTCTCTCTTTTGGTTATCAATTCCTCTGCAATGTGCTTTGCAGTTATCGCCTTGACAACCTCCTGTATTGATGGGTCTATTATCCTAAACTCGTAGTCAGGCCCTATGTTCTTGAACAAGGTGTTTACCTTGTCCTTGTCTATGTGGTAGTTCAAAGCCACTCTTGTTGAAACAATCTGAAGGTCTTTTGATGCTGCAGCCGCATCGTCATTATAAACTCTTGTCCTTACCTCAAACCTGTAGGGCTTTTCAAAGAATGGCAGCTTGAAATGAAGCCCCTCATCATATGTCTTGTCTTTAATGCCCGTGAATGTATTGAATATAACTCCCTTATTCCCTGCCGGCACCACAAAGAATGAGCCGAGGATAAGTATAAACAGTATTATGCCAAAGATTATTCTCTTTATCCACTTGACTGGAACTTTTGTTTCCTTTGCTTTCTTTGCAAAATTAGGATCTTTTTCTGCCATGATAAGCCACTCCCAAAATAATCATGCTTTTGGCATTTACTATTTAAACTTTATCATAATGCAGAATTAGTTTTTCACTCGCAAAAAAACACAACCTTTTTAAATAAAGTTGAATTTCCAAGAGGGCTAAAATTCAGGGAGATGCGAGTATAAAATACTCGCTCACAATTGATTAAATTATTGGAGGTTAACAATAAAAATGGCTAAAGGAAAACCACACATGAACATTGTGTTCATCGGTCACGTAGACCACGGAAAATCAACCACAGTAGGAAGATTGCTTTACGATACAGGCAACATAGACGAGCAGGCAATCACAATTGACCTGAGCCACAAGAAGTTTGAAACTCCAAAATATTATTTCACTATAATTGACGCGCCGGGCCACAAGGATTTCATCAAGAATATGATAACAGGCGCTGCCCAGGCAGATGCAGGCATTCTTGTAGTGTCTGCAAATCCCGGAGATGGCGTGCAGGCCCAGACAAAAGAGCATATTTTTTTGGCAAGGACTCTTGGAGTCAACCAGCTTGTTGTTTATGTCAACAAGATGGACATGGCAAAGTACAGCGAAGCAAGATTTAATGAAGTCAAGGAAGAGGTTTCAAAGCAATTAAAATTGGTCGGCTACAAGATAGAAGATATTACTTTTGTTGCAGGGGCTTCATTCCCCGGAGACAACGTTGCAAAGAAAAGCGAGAATATGCCGTGGTACAAAGGGCACACATTGCTTGAGTCATTGGATGCGTTCAAGGAGCCCCAAAAGCCGACTCAACTGCCCTTAAGGCTTCCAATCCAGGATGTCTATAACATTACAGGAATAGGAGTTGTTCCGGTTGGAAAAGTTGTGACAGGCGTTATGAAAGTAAATGACAAGATAGTTGTTGTTCCGGCAAGGGAAGGCAAAGGAATTCAAGGTGAAGTCAAGACTATAGAGATGCATCACGAGCAGCTTACTGAAGCAGAGCCAGGAGACAACATTGGATTCAACGTAAGGGGCATTGAAAAGAAGGACATTGCAAGAGGCGATGTTCTCGGCCATGTCAATCATCCTCCAAATGTCGCGACAGAATTCACAGCGCAGCTTATTGTGCTGAACCATCCGACTGTCATAACTGTTGGATACACTCCAGTGTTCCACGTGCACACCGCCCAAGTTGCATGCCAGATAACTGAAATTGTAAAGAAGCTTGATCCTGCAACAGGCGCCACAAAGGAGGAGAAGCCTGATTTCATAAAGAATGGGGATGCTGCAATAGTCAAGATAAAGCCGATACAGCCTCTCTGCATCGAGAAGCAAAGCGAGATTCCTCAAATGGCAAGGTTTGCTGTCAGGGATTCAGGAGTGACAGTCGCAGCAGGCATGTGCATTGACTTAGTGAAGAAGTAATTCAACCCTTCCGCGAGTTGACGGCGGAAAACTTTTTACGAAAAAGTTTTACCAAAAAAGTAGGATTCGCTTCGCTCATCCCACAAAAATTACTTAAAGCTACAAATAAAAACTAAAAAACCACAAATTTTATCCTCATTTTTTGAGGTCATGGTAAACTAACAATTATCATGTGGCACAAGGTTGCTTAATTCAACACAGAGTGATACGTGCCATCGAAGATGGTACATTTTTGATGAAACTTTTTTGCGAAAAAAGTTTCTCGTCGTAAAGGGGCGAAACCGTTTATGCAAAAAGCAAGAATAAAGCTGGCAAGCATTGACATCAACAAGATCAATGATGTATGTTCTTATATTAAAGACATAGCCGACAAGACAGGTGTTGACATGCGAGGCCCGATTCCTTTGCCGACAAAAAGGCTGAAGGTGACAACAAGAAAGTCTCCAGATGGCGAGGGAACAGCAACCTGGGAGCATTACGAGATGAGGGTTCATAAAAGGCTGATTGACCTTGGCCTTGACGAAAGGGCTCTAAGATTGGTCATGAGGGTTCCTATTCCTGAGGGACTCAATATCGAAATAGAAATGATAGAGTAAATTTCTCTGCTACTTTTATTTGAGTCCCGAATGGCCAGCAAATCTATGATTTGCGCTGCCTGAAGGTTTAAACATTGAGATAGAGATGATTGAGTGATTTCTTATAAAATCTTGAGGGGCACCAATTATTGCATGCCTAGCATGGGCCTCTTTTCGGGATTGAATTTTTCAATAGTCTACAAATGAATTAATTTTAATTCAAAAACGAGAACGACCTCTTTATTTAATCGCGTTGAAGGTGACCCGTTTCATAAATCATTTCAACAAAAGTTTATAAATAAAGGGCTGTTAAATTTTCTTATGCCGGGGATGCACAACCTGGTCGTGCGCAAGCCTGGAATTAATCAGGTTAGCTTGTTTCCGAAAGGATCTCTGGGTTCAAAAATAACATATCTATGGGCATTGAGCTTCGCTTGTTGCCTGACTTAACAAGATAGTTATTTGAAAGTCCCAGCCTCGGCGTTTTTTTTCTCAAACCCTTATCCTGCCATTGTGCCAGTCTGTAAGAAGCTGGATTGCGGCCCTTCTCTCGTCAATAACTCCACCCTTCATGAGCATGCACTTTTTTTTCCCGAATTCCAGCAGCAATTCTTCAGGCTCCATGCCTGCATCTATTCCATACTCTTTTTCCAGGGCAGCTGGATTATTTTTCTTGAATATCCCAATAAGCTCGTATGCAACAGACTCAGGATCCTTTAGCTTATCGGGGCTGACTGCAGAAGTCAATCCGAGCATAACCTCTTCCCTATCCTCATAAGGCACTACCCCAGGAGTGTCTATAAGCATGAGATCTCCTTTGCCTGTAATCAGCTGTATCCCCCTTGTCAGGCCTGACTCCAAGCTCGTCCTTGCCCTTCCGCCTTTGGACAAAATGTTTATCAATGAGCTCTTTCCGGTGTTTGGATAGCCGATAAAAGCCACTTTCAGCCTGCCTTTTTTTGCCTTGCTTTTTATCATCCCGATAAATCTGCTCAGGCCCTTGTGGCTCTTGGAAGATACAAGCGCATAATCCTGGCCAGAATAGCTTTTTTCTATGCTCCTGATTGCATTCTCGGATATTAAGTCTGCTTTGTTTACAACAAGTATCAGCCTTTTTCCGGAATTTGCAGCATACTGCTCCAGTCGCCTGTTTCTTGTAATGTCCGGCATTCTTGCATCTAAAATTTCCAGAATAACATCTGCGTTCTTGCTTAAGCAGTCTCATTTAAAAAACTACGCATTACCGTATGCGCCAGTTTTAAACTTTCCATCAGTTACGTAGTTCTGGTGGATTGCGTCCACAGAGTAATTTTTAGCGGCTCATTTCTATCTAGCGAACAAAGTGAGCAGTTAAGAACAAACATCAAGGGGGTATTTTTAGTTGTTCGTTAAGAGTGCTAAAGATTTCCTAGAATTACATACGCCAAATTCTTTGGGTTTAAATATTTCTTACTTATTTTTTTAACTGTTTTAGGCAGTGTTATGTCATACTCTTGAGAAACAAGATTTATTCTATCAATATCTCCTTGAAGGTAAAACTCTAACAATAATTTTGCTTTATCCATAGTTGAAGGATGCTTTAAGATGAATGCCTTTTTCTTTGAAGTGATTGCATCTTGAATATATTGGGAATCTATCTGTCCTTTGCTAAATTTGGATAATTCTTGTTGTATAACTATTTTTAATTTACTTATGTTCTCTTTACGTGAAGTTGCATATATGGACAATATCCCAAATGACCCCATATTGTAATAATAAGCCCATCCGTTGTATGAAATTGCATCTTCATTAACAAGCCTGTTAAAAATAGAACGTGATAAGGCGCTTGATGCAATATCTAAAGCAATAGATTCACGAAAATTTAACTTTGGAAACACTTGACCAGCCATTAGGTGAACATTATCTAATTTTCTCTTTATTGTTCTGTTCTTTGTTTTAATTAGTTGAAAATTTAATTTTGGAAGATAAATGATTTTCTTGGAAGGATAACCATTAACAATTTTTTCTATTTTTTGTGTGATTTTAGTAAATGGTTGTGGACCAACAACAATCAATACACAATTGGAAGGAGTAAAAATTTTTCGATAAAAATTAGATACTTGTTCCTGTCCAAGGTTCATCACGGATTTCGGAAAGCCAATGATTGGTTTCTCAAGAGGAGTTTCTCTAAATGAGGACATAATAAATTCTTCCCAGATATAATAATAAGGATTATCTGCCCTATTTCTCATTTCATCCATAATAACTTGTTTTTCTTTTGTAACTTCTTCTGAGTCCATAGTAGAATTAAATAATAAGTCAGATAACAAATTGAGTGTATGATCAAAATCCTTTAGGACAACTCTCATGCCCAATGGAATATTGGTGTAACTGGTATGACAAAATCTTTCTTCGCCCAACAGCCTTATTTCATTGTAGATGCTATCTCTCGAATGCCTCTTTTCTGTGCCTTTGAATAACATGTGTTCTATAAGATGAGAAATGCCTGCATTAGATTTTGATTCAAGGATTGATCCGGCATTAACACCGTATAATATTGTTACATCATCTGAAGGAACTTGAACATGAAATAGTTTTAATCCACTTTTCAGGATTTTTCTATTAATTTTGAGTTGCATTTAGGTAATTTATTCTTCAATGATTATAAACCTTATTATTGATATTAAAATATTTATTCTTAAGTTTTATTTCCGTAGAAATGTTCCCCTATCAGTAAAGCCGCTAAAAATTACTGAGCTTATCCCGAAAGAATTAATCAAATCGTGTCAAACTGCCCAACGCAATCCTCGACAATCTTGAGGCAGTTAGAAAGCATGTCTTTCAAACTTTTGTCCTCCGTCGCGCTCTTTACCTGCCTTAGCTTGTCTTCAATCTGCCTGAAAAACCTTATTAAATCTCCCTCAAGCAGGTTTGTGTTTTCAATTATCTTCAGCAGATTTTGACCATGATAAAGGGGATGCACCAATGCAGTCAGGTTTATAGTCATTTTTCCAGAGCATCTGTTTAAGCTCATCTGTAAATTTTGAATGGTGCTTTCTGAAAAATTCCGTCTTTTCCCTTGCCTCATAGCACAGGCATGCGACAGCCATCAGCATCTGGTACTCGTTCAGCTTTGTGTAAAAATCAGTTGCAAACATCTCCCCTATCAAAATCTCGTCAGAATATATTTTTGAGGCAAAAACGCCCTTTTCAGTCAAGGAATTCCCAAGGACATACCCCATTTTTTCCAGCTTCTTCTTGTAATTGTAAAAAGCATTATGGCTCACGATATTTTCCCTGTCCATGAAATTTTTCCCGTATTTTTGGAAAGAATGGAAGCTCTTGCACAGTATTTCATCAATCTCCTTTTCATCGTGCAGCATTATCAAATTTAAGACGGTGTTTACAGAGAGCCTGAACTGCGATGTTATTGGAGAAGTGTCCGAGGTGATTATTCTTTTTACCCTGTCAGGCTCAAAAAATTTCCTCTCAACCATTATGTAGACAAAGCCTTCAGTGTCTATTCCCCTTCTTCCGGCCCTTCCGGCAATCTGGAAATATTCCTTTGAGTTCATGAGCCGAAATGATATGCCGTCAAATTTCCTCAACGCCTCGAAGCAGACGCTCTTTGCAGGCATGTTCACACCGACAGCGAAAGTCTCTGTTGTGTAAAGGACTTTTATCATTCCCTTCTCGAAAAGCTCCTCTACAATCTCCTTCAGGATGGGAAGCAGGCCTGCATGGTGGAATGCAATCCCATATGGGAGTATCTGCCTCAATATTTTCGCTGAATCAAGCTTGTTTATTTCAGGGCTTGTTGTTGAAAGCTTGTTTCTTACAAAGGCTGAAATTTCAGGATTTGGCTTGAACAGATTTTTCTGGAAAAGCTCATATGCTTTTTTCTGGCAGCCGATTCTTGAAAAGCTGAAGAACAGGCAAGGCAGGTTATTCCTTATTTCCCTTATAAGCTCAAAATGAGAGGGGATTCTTGATTTTTGCTTTTGCCTGAACCTGTGATGCTTGTGGATAACTTTATGATAATCAGGAATGCCCATCGCATCCTTGAGGTTTTTCAATGTTGTGACTCCAAGCTCTGCATCATAAAAATTCACATGAAGCGGCACAGGCCTTTCATCATGCCTGACAACAACAACCTCATGCCCTTTTATTGCTTCAATCCATCTCGCAAATTCCTCCGCATTTGGGATGGTTGCAGACAGGCACAAAACTCTCACACTGGGCTTTGAGAAGATTATGGACTCTTCCCAGACATAACCTCTTTCAATGTCATTTATGTAGTGTATCTCGTCAAAAATCACATATGAGACTTCGCTGACGAAAGGGTCGTTGCTCAGCACCATGTTCCTGTATATCTCGGTTGTCATTATAAGTATCAATGCATCCGTATTTTTTTGCACATCCCCTGTTATTATCCCGACATTCTTTTCCCCGTAGCTTCTCGAGAATTCCTTGTATTTCTGGTTCGAAAGCGCTTTTATCGGGGCAGTGTAAATCACCCTTATTCCCTTCCTGAAATCCCTGTCAATTATGTAATCTGCGATAAGTGTTTTTCCCGAGCCGGTCGGCGCTGAAACTACAACAGACTTGTTGTGTTCGATATTTTTTATCGCGTCTTCCTGGAATTTGTCCAGCTCAAGCCCTTTGTAGTTCATATTTGCAAGAAATTAGAGGGGCTTAATAAATCTATTAGAAATCAGGGTTAAAATCAATTACTACTTTGGGCACACAAACTATAATATGACGGAAGGGGGCGGTATTGTATACCACAAAAATTGATAGAATTATTCTTCGATGGTTTTTTGTGCATTTTTGTAGCTTCTTCGTCTTTCTGTCAAAACACAAGTCATTCTATTTTCCTTATTCTCCCAATAACCTTATAGTCTCTCTTTGCACTTTTAATGTTAATTCCTTTATTTTCTTTAATTGCTGCAAATCTATGCTTGTTTCAACGCCATAGGTGGAAATTTCCCTGCTTTCCCTTACTGTTGGATTGGTGATATTCTTTTCAACATCAAGAGTATCAAACTGAATAACCAAGTCTTTATCCAAGTCCATTTTCTCCTCATTTATCAAAGTAAGAAGAACAGTTGTTGTACATGCCTGATTTCGTGATTCATAGCCGTATTTGGCAAGGATTGCTAAAAAGCAGTGATAAATAGCATAAAACCCAACATTAAAAGCCCAGTCATATATCTTTAGCCTTTCAAGAGTCTGCACTACTCCATAATTATATTCAGATTTCTTAATGTGCTTTTTTGCCAAAATCAAATCAGACTTTGTTTTTACCAGCCTTTTTGGATCTTTAAGGCACCATTTCAAATGCTCATCTATTTGCGGCATTTTCTGACCGCTTCAACATATTTTTCAGGATTATGGAATACAAGACTCTCAGAGAGTATGCTATAAAAAGTTTTGTCTTCTTTATTAAGGAGGATATCCTTTTCAGCTATATCCACGTATCTTATTGGTTTTTCAACTAATTCAGATTTTCTTATTTCGTCCTTTATTTTTTTGATGTCCTTGGATTTTTCAGCATCATACATAAGCAAAACATCAATATCGTTAAAATTCCTGGTTTTTATAGATGAGCCGAAAACCAAGCCCATTTCAATGCGGTCCTTAAATTTTTTCAGGCTATGGAATAATACACTTAACCATTTGGGAAATTCTTTCTCTTCCAAACTCAGAACATATTCCATAAATTTAATGGCAAGCTCGTTATCATACTGATAAGAAAAAAAGGCAGAATTGCCTATTTCCTCTTTTGCCAATAGTTTTTTATCTGCCAAAATATTACACAACTTGTTGGCATGAGCATGATTGATATTCAATATTCTAGCCAATTGCCTGGGATTAGGCCTATCCCTGTAATGCTTAAACATGTATTTAGCTATTTGAATTTCAATCTTTGTGAATTGTATGTTATTAACATCCATATGTATTCTAAAAACATACATACTATATAAACTTTACGGTTTTAGGCAAGATTCTTACTGCTTTTAACAGCGCGCATATGTTACCTTATTAATTCCTCTTTGACTATGTGTTCTTTTCCCAAATATTCGACAACATCTCCAGCCTTTAATTTTCTTTTGTTTCTTGTCTCAATTTCCCCATTCACTTTCACAATTCCTGAGCGGATTATAAGCTTAACCTTTCCCCCTGTCCCTTCAATTCCAATTATCCTGAGGAATGTGTTCAGCTCGACGTATTTAGTCGAAATATCTTGGGTCATCGCTCCTCACGGTCATTTCCTTATTTTGTTGTGTTTTTTGAGGAAAATTTCGATTCTGCATTTTGGGCTTTGTATCATTGAATTCCAAAGCCTTCTTCATATTGATGTTGCCGCATTTTACGCATGAAAAAAATGTCCCGAATTTGCCGTGCATTATATCGAGAGGTGAGCCGCATGCGCATCTGAAGTCGTCAAGCGTTTCTTCCTTATGGGACTGGCAGACAGGAACTTTCTGGCTGTTCATTGCTGTTGCATGTTTCTGGCAGAAGGGGCACTTGTCAAGCTTGCTCTGGCCGTATTTCTTCGGAATATGCATAAATTTTGTGTCTGCTGCTAGTTTAAATTAGTTTGCAAGAAATCATCCATTATCATCCACGATATCCTCTTCCTTGCTTAAAAGGATGTTTTTCTGGTCTTTCTTCTCCCTGAAAGTCCTTGGAACATGAATTTTTTCCCTTGTCATCGGATTTTCCCCTGTATAGTACATTGCAGTCGACAAAGTTCCGGGTGTTGGCGTGAACACTTGGGTCAAATTGACAAAAATATCATTTTCCCTGCAGAATTTCCTTGTCTCTTCCATGCTTTCTTTTGTGCTTCCGGGATGGGCTGCTATGAAATAAGGTACAAGATTCTTGTTTGTGCCATTTTCTTCATTCACTTTTTTGTATTCCTCAAGAAACTCTTTGAATGCGGATGCTGTTGCCTTGTTCATCTGCTTCAGCACAGTGTCGCTCAAATTTTCAGGCGCGATTTTTAATCTTGTCACAAACTGCATGATTTTCCTGAAAAGCTTTTTTTGGCCAATAATTATGTCATGCCTTATCGCGCTCCTAAGCTCCAAAGACGTGTTGGAATGTTTTTGGTTTAGCTTTTCGACTTCTTCAAGCAGCGGGTACAAGTCATCGCTCAAAACCCTAAACTTGCAGCCAACGCATTCCTGGTTGCAATATTCTTTTTTGTCGTAAACGGCAATATTTTCATCTATTATTGGAGAATAAAATTTTGATTCGTACTTATAGAGCGCGCATCTTGAGCCGTACATGTTCAAGGTTGGCAGTGTCAGGTCGTTTATTTTTTTGGTTCCGGATAAATAAAGAGCCTCAATTTCCTTTACAATGCTTTCCTTGCTTCTCTTTGCAACTTCCTTTCCCTGCACAAGCGGAATGACGCAGAATGAGCACGAGCCCCAGCAGCCCCTTCCAATGACAACAGATGCATGAAGATTCCCAACCATTCTCTCGTTCAGCTCAAAATTTTTTGATGAAGGGTGCAGTTCCCTTGTGAATGGAAGTCCATAAATGTAATCCATCTCCTTTTCGGCCAAGGTGTGGCATGGCCTGTTGTGCTGTATGAATCCTTTGCCGCATCCTTCAATGAATGGCTCATCAGGCAGAAGATAAAATGTCCTTGTCAGGAGATTGAATTTTTCCTTGTCCACAACACATTCCTCATAAGATGGCAGCTTTCTTGTCTTTGGATTTGTTTCTTCTTTTTTTATCCTGAAAGATACCCCTTCAATTGAATTTAAATCCAGATTATCTTTTAATTCGTCAAAAGTTCCAGTTTTTATTTTTTTCATTCTTTCCAGCAATGTTAAGATTGAGCGCTCGGCATTTCCAAAAAGCAGCAAATCAGCCTTTGTGTCATTTAAAATTCCCCTTCTTAATTTGTTGTCCCTGTAGTCAAAATGCGTGAACCTCCTTATGGTTGCTTCCACCCCTCCAAGAACTGTGACACACCCTCTGAAATGCTGCTTGAGCTTTTGTGTGTATACCATCAGGGCCCTTTCAGGCACAAGTATGTTTTCCCTTTTCTTCAGCATTGGGGTGTAGTTCGCAAGCATCGAATCCAATAATCCTGATGTGATGCAAAAGAAATATTTTGGCATGCCGCATGCCCTGTAATCCTCATCTTTTACAGGCTGGGCTATGATTCCAATTTTGTATCCTTTTTTGTCTAGAAGCCTTGCGATGATTGCCATCCCGCTTAAAGGGTGGTCGTAATAAGGGTCGCCTGTAACGAAAACTACATCAAACTGAGGGAAATCCTTGTAATGTCGTTTTCCCTCCTCAAATGATACAGGCAAAAAGCTCTTGTCCATGTGCTTTGGTAAGTAAGGAATGTTTAAAAAGGTAGGGTTATTCAGCAACCTTTAAAAATTAAGAAAAATTCTATAGTTTACTGCTCCTGTAGTGTAGCCCGGACAATCATACTGGCCTCTCGCGCCGGTGACCCGAGTTCAAATTGCGGCAAGCTGCATTGTTTTGCCGCATGCAAGTCTCGGCGGGAGCATTTAACTTTTTGTACATTGTTGGAGTATAGAATCTCTCCCAAAAATATTTTATGGCAGAACCGAAAAAGAAAGCTTTAAATACTATGATTGGGCATCTTTCTCTTTGAAAAACGCAGTTGTTTTACAC
>JACPMW010000046.1 GCA_016185805.1 Candidatus Woesearchaeota archaeon
TATGGCTCCTGTCAAAACTTTTCACAGTCTCAACAGTTCCATAAGTAGGGTCTTTTACCGGGTGCTTTTCAAACATAACCTTGTGCAGCAATATCCATTGGTGGAGCCTTGAGTCGTCAGTAACCATATTGATTTCCTTCAAAATAACCTGCTTCTCCTTCTCAATAATCTTGTTGTCAAATATAGGATTTGTGACCATATCAGAGAGGATGTCAAGAGCCACATCAAACCTCTTGCTTATTATCTTGATGAAAAATGCAGTCCTGTCGCCTGTGGTGTAGGCATTGAATTCCCCCCCATACTTTTCAATCTCATTTGCTATTTCCCTTGAGTCTTTCCTATTCTTTGTCCCCTCAAACAGCATGTGCTCAAGGAAATGCGCTAATCCAAGAGTTTTCTTATCTTCAAAATTAGAGCCAAACCTGAACATCACTTCCACAGCAACTGACTTGGAATTGTTTCTTTCAAAAAGCACCACAATCCCATTTTTTAGCCTGTACTTCTCCATGGCAAAAGAAAAACTTTAAATGGTTTATAAGATTTATGAATTGAAATGAAGATTAAGGAATTTAGGGGCATTCTGGAAAAAAAAGGGGCTGATTTTGCGGTCTTTTACAATTTCGACTCAACAAAATACAATGCAAACATGCTTTATTTCTCAGGCTACAGCGGCATTGGTGCATTGGTAATTCCATCAAAAAAAGAGCCATTCCTGATAGCTCCCCAGATGGAATTTCAGAGGGCAAGAAAATCTTCAATAAGGAAAGTATTTTCTATGGATAAGAAAAGATTTTTTGAATCAATTTATAATATTGCCAAAAAGAATAAGCTAAAAGCCAAGATCATAGCCCTAGACAAAAGCGCGGTCACATTGAACGCGTACAGGCATATCAAGGAGCAATTCAAAAAAGCGAAGGCAAAAGACATAGCCTATGAGTGCCTTAAGCTGAGGGAAATCAAAACAAGCAGGGAAATACAATTCACGAGAAAATCATGCGCCTATGCCGACAAAATCATCCAGAAATTAATTAAAAATTTCAACAAATTCAAAACAGAGAGCGAGGCAGCTGCATTTCTTGAATACGAGACAAAAAAGAAAGGATTGGATATTGCCTTTGAGCCAATTGTGGCATCTGGAAGCAATGCAAGCATGCCGCATCACAAGCCAGCCAATGAAAAAATAAAAAATGGTTTTTGTGTCATAGACTTTGGCGTCAAATACGATGGCTATTGCTCCGACATTACAAGGACAGTTTACGTTGGCAATCCGTCCAAAAAGGAAAAAGAAATCTACAATTTCCTGCTAAAGATCCAGGAAGACTCAATCCAGCTTGCAGAGAGCAACAAAAAATGCTCGGAGCTTTACGATTTTGTCAACACAAGACTTGGGAAATACAAAAAATATTTCACTCACGGGCTCGGGCATGGGGTGGGAGTTGAAATACACGAGATGCCAAATCTGACATTGAACTCTAAAGACAGGGTAACAGACAACATGGTGTTCACAATAGAGCCTGGAATTTACATTCCCCAAAAATTTGGCATAAGGATAGAAGACACTGTCTTGTTCAGCAAAAAACCAATAAGACTGACAAAAACATCAAAAGATTTATTAATTATTTGAAATTGCTTTTCCTTATGAAATATGATGAAGACGCATTCAATTCTGCTGTTGAAGACTATAAAAAACTGATAAAAGCTGCAAAAAACCAAAATTTTCTCATTATTTTTGGCGTAAGCAACAGGCAGGCTTTCTATTCATTGGCCCCATTGTCAAGGGCGCTTCACGAGCTTGGGGCAGATGCAAGCTGCACAGCAATAAACAAAAAATCAGAGGGACTGGATGCCTTAAAAGATGTCTGGAAAGCTTTTGAGGAGCATGAAAAAGGAACAAAGGATGAAAATACGAAAGCATTGATCGACTTTATCGAAGAAGTCGACAAGAAAGCAAGTGGAAATTTCAAAAAATTATTCAAAATCCCTGATTTTATTCTTGAGGCAGATAATAACGGGTTTGAAGGCTCTTTTAAGCTGCCATTCCATGCAGAATGGTTTAATGAATACAGAATGGATGAGCTGATACAGACAAGCGATATTCTATGGAAGGATGTTTACGCTCTAAAAAAAGGTGAGAGGGTGGGGAGGATTATCTTGACTCTTACTCAATAATATGGGCAATGACCCAAACATCTGCAAAAACAGCAGAGCCTGTAATGAACGCATACACTTTCAGAAGCTCAATGCTTGAAAAAAGCGAAAGAATCTCTGACTTAAGGGCAACATTGCTCGGATGCGAGCTTGACAAGGAGATTGACGAGGAGCCATTCATCAAATACAAAAAGCTGTCAAAATTGCTGAATCTTAACAGAATCAAGCCAGTTGATTTGTCTTTTTCTATAAGCGCGAAAGGCTATCCCGGGAAGCACCTTTTTGGAGAAGTGATTGGCTACCCTTCATTAAACAAAAAAACAAGATGGCAGACTCCTGCGCAGATGATCTACAAGCTGGACTTTTATCCCCAGACAAAACATGAGGAAAGAGATCCTATTGCAAGGGTTGCATTTACGGAAACAATACCAATAGACATTTTTATCGAGACCAATCTTGTTGACTGGAAAGACATAAGGGCAAGGAACCAGAAGATAAAAGACATAATGGACAAATGTGATGTCATTTATGTGGAAGGCAAGCTGAAAGAAAAATATGTTACAAAACTTGAGGTTGGATTGGTAAAGCCGGATGGAGCAAGAAGGTGGGTAAGAAGAAGCGACACTGATGTCAGGGAAAAGATAAACAAGACTTATCTTGAGATGACCGGAATAAGGGCTGGCAACATGGGCAATATTCCAGGAGGGGAGGCATTCACAACCCCAGAATATGTCAAAGGAGAAAAAGCGACGCGATGAAAATGCTGCTTGAAGCGGAGAAAAACAAGAGCCTGCCAAGGGATATAATTGACCTGAAAAAGAAAAACTTTGAAAGAATTGGAGAGTTTGCAATAAACACAAACCCAAAGGCAAGGCTTTGCGAATATTTAATTGTCAACGAGAAAATTGCAAGGATGATGCACATTGCGCTTGGCTCAGGATTTGAGCCGGACAGGAGCACGGAATACCACATGGACATTGTCTTCAATGCGCCAAGGCAGAAGCTTGATGTGTTTGGGATTGACAAGAGCGGAAATAAGCACTGGATATTGAATAATGGGGAATTTGCAGCTTAAAATGCCGCTTGACAAGTCTTCTTATATAATTCTCAGGCAATGCATGAATCTGAAGAAAAATGAAAGCTGCTTGGTGGTTACTGATTCTAAATTGAGGCACATTGGCAATATATTATATAAAAAATCATTGAAAATAACAAATAAATCAAAAATAATTCTTACAACAATACCACAAGCACATGGAACAGAGCCGCCTAAAAGGATTGCCGATGAAATGCTGAAATATGATGTCATATTGCTTGCGACAACAAAGTCATTGAGCCACACAACAGCGAGAAAAACCGCTTCGCTGAAAGGAATACGGATTGCAAGCATGCCCGGCATCACAACAGGCATGATGGAAAGGGCTTTGGACATCAATTTCAACAGAATAAAAAACCTGAATAACAGGCTGACTGGAAAATTAAAAAACAAGAATAAAGCAAGGATAATAACAAAAAAAGGCACTGATATTGAATTCGAATTAAAGGGCAGGAAATGGATTGGAGATGACGGGATCTACACAAAAAAAGGCTCTTTCGGGAATTTGCCTGCAGGAGAGATATTCATTGCGCCATTGGAGCACAAGGCCAGCGGGAAAATAATTGTGGATGCGAGCGTTGGCGGCATCGGAAAAGTCGACAAGGACATTGAAATTACTGTTGAAAACGGTTTTATTGAAAACGTTAATGGAGGAAAGGTTGCAAATGCTTTCAAAAAGATGCTGAAAAGCAAGCTATATAAAAATGTTGCAGAGCTTGGGATAGGCACAAACTACAAGGCAAAAATAACCGGCAACGTGCTTGAGGATGAAAAGGTCTATGGAACCTGCCACATTGCCTTTGGAAACAGCAGGCACTTTGGAGGCAAAGTTGATGTGCCATTCCATGTGGACGTCGTTATCAGGAAGCCAACAATTCATGCTGACGACAGGATAATCATAAAAAATGGCAAAATTGCCTAAAACCCAAATATTTTTATACTATAATTTTATCCATTTTAACTAAATGCCAGCCAAAGAATCAAAGCCGAAAAATATAATCGACAGCATAATGTACAGCTACTCAACTTCTACGAACCCTTATGAGGAGGAAAACAGGATATTAAAGGAAACTATAAACCGGCTGAAGGAGGAGATAGAAAGGTTCAAATCAATGCCATTGATGGTATGTGAGGTGAGAGAGATATTCGGCAATAATGTGCTGATAAGAATCCCAAACGGCAACCAATTCCTTGTAAATGTGTCAAGCGACTGCGGAAAGCTGAGGTCAGGGGACCTGATTCTTGTGGAGCAGAAAAACCTCACAATAATAAAAAAAGTTCCCATAACCAGGCGCTTTAATGTCGAAAAATTTGTCATTGTGGAAAAGCCTGTGATAACATGGGAGGAAATAGGGGGCTTAAGCCAGCAGATACAGGAGATAAAGGAAGTCGTGGAATTGCCCCTGAAAAAGCCGGAACTGTTCAGGAAAATAGGGATTACTCCTCCAAAAGGGGTGCTGCTTTACGGAGAGCCAGGCACAGGAAAAACGCTGCTTGCGAAGGCCGTTGCAGCGTCCACGAATTCGACTTTTATTGAAGTGGTAGGCTCTGAACTGGTGCAGAAGTTTATTGGGGAAGGGGCAAAGCTTGTAAAGGAGATATTTGAATTTGCAAGGAAGAAAGCCCCTGCAATCGTGTTCATTGATGAGCTGGATGCGCTGGCTGCAAAAAGGATTGAAGTGGGCACTTCTGGCGAGAGGGAAGTCAACAGGACTTTCATGCAGCTGCTTGCAGAATTGGACGGCTTCAGGCCATTGGACAATGTCAAGATTATAGGAGCAACAAACAGAAAGGACATATTAGACCCGGCTGTCATAAGGCCGGGAAGGCTGGACAGGCTTATCCAAATTCCGATTCCAGGCAAGGAAGCGAGACTGGATATATTTAATATACACTCTAAAAACATGAGCTTCGACAAGAAACTTAATTTTGGTGCCCTAACCATGCAAATGGAGGGATTTTCAGGAGCTGAGATAAAGGCTGTATGCACAGAGGCAGGATACTTTGCCATAAGGAACAACAGGACTTATGTGACAAAAGAGGATTTCCTAAAAGCAATCACCAAGGTCAAAGAAGAGGAAAAGCTTGAAGGAAAAGAATATGCTGCGATGTTTGGCTGATTGACCACTGGACATCTCTGCCTAAACTATATAAACACATTCTGTATCTTAGAATAGAAAAAGAGAAGACTCAAAACTGCCAAATTAAGACTTTTCAGCTTTCAGCAATTGAAAATCTTTTATGCAGTTTCGCTTAACATTCTCTTTTATTTGGACTCCGAAAGTTGTGATAATATAAACTTTGGAGGTGATTAAGATTAATTTAGACAGTTCAAAAGCTAAAAATGTATGTAAACTGATAAATCAAAACCCAAACATCATTTTTAATAATAAAAGTATCTGCCAACTTTACAATTCTAAATATAAAGATAAATTGGAAATTAGCAGATCAACTACTATTTTATCGCGTTTATTCAGAAAGGGAATGATGTTAAGAACTAAAACACAATTAAAAAATGGTTATTTATATTCCATGAATAACTATGATGGATTAAATAAATTATAAGATGATTATCTATTGCCCTACAATTTTTTGAATAGGGAAAAAATCATAAACCTTATAGTAGAGAATAAATTTGAAGATTTACGAATTAATGAAACTATTAATAACCATCTACCAAATAACTCAAATTTTATCAATAAATATGGATTAAATTACATTCTGGAAGAAAAAATAGGAACTTTTATAGGAATAAATATTGGATTTCTTATGTGTGATGGCCACTTGAATAAAGACTTGAGTCAAGTCCATTATTTTTTCAATCAAAAAGAAGATGCAGAATCATTTAAATCAGATTTTTTATCAATATTTAACCAAGAAAAATTATTGCTTAATTATGCGGCATGCTGTTATAGAGTAGGAATATGCAGCAGAGATTTAGCAGGATTTTTCAATTTACTGGGAGTTCCAGAAGGAAATAAAGTTCACAAACCCTTTTTAATTCCTACTTGGATTTATAATGGTAGTAATCTCGTAAAAAGAGCATTTTTATCTACTCTATATGGAAATGAAGGCTCTAAACCTCAAGACAATAGGTGGAGAATACAATTTGTTCTATCAAAAACTAAAGAGCATGTGCCAAATTTATTAGAATTTCTTACTCAAATTAGGGCAATGCTAAATCATTTCGACATTTCAACTTCGCATATTCAATTAAGAAAACAAAAAGGGAGAGCTTTTTCAGGTAGATTTTATATAAAAGGAAAGGAAAATTTAACTAAGTTTTATAATGAAATAGGATTTTTATACGCTTCAGAAAAACAAAGAGCATTAGAACAAATCTTGAAAGGAAAAGTCTTAAAAAGGGATATGCTTTACGACTAATATGTACGCGATGACTGGGTTGAACACCCTTTGAGGAGAAATCCAATGAAATGCGGAAGTAACTGCTGAGCGTGCACTTCTTATTTTTATGCCTTTGCAGCTTGCCACATAACCTCAAAATATTTCCTGTAGCCATCTGCAATTGACTTGTTTTTTATCACTATGGCAAGCGGCTCTTCCTCGGACATAAGGATTAATGCGACCTTATCCCCATAAATTCTCAATGCAGCCCTTGAACTGTATTGGTTGGGGAAATATTTAACCGTGCTTAATGGATTTACCCCGACAGTCTTTCTTGATGCCTCATCATAAATTATAGTAAGCTTGATTCCTGCCTTTATCCTCTTGTTCACAAAATGCCTGAAGTAGCTTTTCAGGACTTTTTCAATTTGCTGCCCAGGCCCATATCCAATATAATCCTTGCCCGTCCTTATTATGTCTTCGTATACTGTCTTGATGCCTTCCAATCCCTTATAAAAGCGCACGTCATGCCTTTCCTGCATGTTTGCCCGCAATTCAAGCTGCGGCATTATCTTTTGGAAATCTGCCTTGATAGTGTCCAATTCAAACTTTTTCTCGTCTATCAGCTCAAGAAGCCTTTTCGGGTTAACAGGGGAAAACAACTTTTTATTGTTCACAGTCACAAAGCTTATCAATCCTTTTTCCATGAGCCTGTCTATTGCATCATAGACATTCCTTCTATGCACTCCGGATTTTTCTGTTATCTGTCCTGCCTGCGCAGTGCCCAAATTAATTAAAGCAAGGTAGACCTTTGACTCATTTCTTGTCAATCCAATCTTTGAGAGGATGGCTTCCATACAGTAAGGCAAGCAGAGCGATTATTTAAATATTATGGTGATTTAATATCACCACATTTCTTTATATAGTTCGGCATCTTTTGTTATTGTATGAAAAAAGACAAGGAAATTATCCTAAGTGTCCTGGAATTAAAC
>JACPMW010000049.1 GCA_016185805.1 Candidatus Woesearchaeota archaeon
GCCGTCAATATCGTACTTGTGATTAGTGCCCATCTTCCTCTTTGCAGCCATTATGGTCTTTTCAGGGTTTGAAACAGCCTGCCTTCTTGCCGGCTCCCCAACAAGAACTTGGTTGTCTTTTGTAAATGCAACAACGCTTGGGAACGCCTTGCCATAAGCAGTTGTGCCCTCTGCGCTCGGTATTATTGTAGGCTTGCCTGCCTGCAAAGCTGAAGCTGCTGAATTACTGGTGCCTAAATCTATCCCAATTATTTTTTCCTTTGCCATTTTATCCTCCTAGTTTTGATTTTTTATTATGACTATCTTCCACTTATCTTAACCTTGCTATGCCTCAAAACTTTGTCATTTAACATATATCCTTTCTGGAATTCCTCCAAAATTGTGTCATCTGGCTTGTCAGACTCTGCTTTCATCAAAACTTCATGCCTGTAAGGGTCAAACTTTTCCCCAACAGACTTAATGGGCCTCAAGCCCTCTGCCTCAAGCATCGAATGGAACTGGGCGTAAATCATTTTTATGCCCTCAATGAATTTTTCCTTGTCACTTGTATTTTTTAAAGCAATCTCGAAGCTGTCAAGCACAGGCAATAACTTTCCAATCGTTAACGCACCTGCGTATTTTGTAAATTCTTCTTTTTCTTTCTCAACTCGTTTTTTGTAATTCTCAAACTCTGCCTGCCTTCTTTTTAATATGTCTACTAGTTCCTCGTTTTTTTGCTTCTCATCATCATAGACCCTTTTTAATTCAGGAATTTTTTTTTCTAGAAAGTCTTTTAATTCCCCTAATTCTTTTGGATGTGCTCCTTTTGTTTGACAACTTTTAATTAAGTCTTGACTAATATTAATTAAATCTTGACTAAACCCATCAATTTTTTTGTGAGATTCATTTTTCCTCCCAATATCATATCCCTGATTATCTACAATAACATCATCAGGGTATCCATAAGGCTTTCCTGTTTCTTCGCTAATTGGGTATCTTACCATTTTAGTATCCCTCCGCTTTTATTTGGTTGACCTTAAATCAACGAAAAGATGGTAACCTAAACTAGTATATAAACTTTTCGGCAAAGGTTTAAATATAAGGGCTTTTTAAATAGGGATATGGTATTTATAAGGCAAAGGATAACTATAGTGAACATAAGAAAGCCGGCTGAGCATAATGTAAACCAGGAGCTTCAATGGTTTGGCTCTTCGCTTGGGCTGTTTAACCTTAGGGACAGGGATAAAAGCACTTTCAGGTTATTCATAGAGCTTTTGAAGTCTGCGAAATCAAATAATCAGCTGACAAGCGATGAGCTGGCTGCAAGGCTTGATTTGTCAAGAGGCACTATAATCCATCATATAAACAAGCTTATGGAATCTGGCCTTGTAATTCATGAAGGCAACAGATACATATTGAGAGTTGATAACCTTAAAGCCCTGATTGAGGAGGTTGAAAAGGATATTAAAAGGGCTTGCGATGATTTAAAGGAAGTTGCAAAAGAGATTGATGATAGGCTGGGGCTTTAGTGTTTTAATTTTCTAATAGTAAATTATATAAACTAGCAATTTGAGTTTTAACTTATGAAAAAGGCTGTATTGCTTCCAATATTTCTTCTTATTCTGCCAGTTGCTTTCGCAGACATAGCCGTAACGACTGACCAAAGCGCATACAATCTTGGCAATAAAATCAAGGTGTCTGCTTCCGTATTGCAGGCAGATAGTTTTGAGGGATTTTTTAAGCTAACCCTGTCATGTGGAAATTACAAACTACAAAATTATTTTTCAAATACCCTAAGTTTAGAAGCGAATTTCAGGACTGTACCTCCCGGACTTGACTTTGCAGAGCTGCCAGTGACTTCTTCAATGCTTGGTGACTGCACTATTATAGCTGACTTAGCAACAAACGAGGGCTTAATCGTAGAGGAAAAAAATTCCAATTCATTTAAAATCACAAGGCAGTTGACAATGCTTCCAGTGAATGGAAAGATCACAGCTTCGCCTGGCGACTTAATTCTCGTGTCTGGGGTAATCAACGAGGCTTTTGGCAACAATATTTTGAAAGCAACTGCAAAAATAACCCTGGACAATGATTCCCATACAGTTGAGGCTGTTGGAGGGAAATTCAATTTGACAATAGAATTGGCAAAAAACATAAAATCTGGAAAGCACACAATTGGAATAAGCTCTTTTGATTCAAAGAACAATTTCGGAGAGGCTTTAGCGGAGCTTGATGTGACTGCCATTCCAACATATATCAAACTGGACATGGGCAGCAGCCAGCTGCTTCCCGGAGCAAAGGCAGGCATCATTTCTTCGCTGTACGACCAGGCAGATGAATTAATCAACGTTTCTTTGGATTTGGAATTGAATTCACCAAGCGGAAGCAAGGTTTTCAGGAAAACTGTGCAAAGCAATGAAAATATGGAATATGAATTCAGCCAGTATGCAGAGCCGGGGCTCTACATGCTGACAAGCGCCTACAAAAACCTATTGGCTAAAACCGAGATAAACATCTCAACAATAAAGGAAGTGAAAATAAAATATGAAAATGAGACTGTTTTTATAGAAAATATAGGAAACGTGGCATTTGAAGACGAGCTTACTTTCATACTTGAAAGCGAACTCAAAAAATACCCTATAACAAAAAACATTAAAGTTGAGCCAAGCAAAATACTGAGCATAGACCTGTCGAAAGAGGTGCCATTGGGCATTTATAATGTAAAAATTCCCTTTAAGGAAGGCATTGAGCCTCTAAAGGAAAAGGTCGAAGGGGTAATTGAAAACATTGCCGAATCTGCAAAGGATGCAAGCTTGCTGCCTGAACAAACAGAAGAAAACGAAAATTTGCTGGCTGCCAATGTTGAAATCCACGACAACAGGCCGGTTTACAAAAAAATAGCCAGCGGGCTTTCATCAATAAGCGGGGCATTGGTGGGTGCTGACGGAGTTTTGGCAAAAAACCCGTTGATAGCGCCTATTGCATTAACTGTAATTGTCTTATTGCTTGTTTTTAGGTATGGAAGGAAGCCGATAATGAATCTTATCAGGGGAAAGAAAGATGACAAGAAAAATGATGACGAATAAGAATCAGGCGTTTCTTCTTTTCCTTTCCTCTTCCATGAGGCCTACTTCCCCAAATGTCTCGTCCAGCAAGTCTTGGGCTGTCTTGCGTAGCCCAACACGTCCTTCTTTGGAGCAATAAGGGCACCTTGCAGGCATCTTTGCAATCTTAAATTTATACCCGCAACCTCTGCATTCAAGGTCAAGCATAACACTACCTTGAAGTAAGAAGTATATAAACTTTATGAATCTTTAATATGGATAGTAGTCTGGATTTGGCTTGAACAAATAAACCCATATGTCGCCGTCTTTTTGCGCGAATTCTCCCCTCACCCTTCCACCAGTCAATTTTTCTACTTGTTCAATAAAACGCTCCATCTGGGAAGCGCTTAAATCTGCTCTTGGGATGCTGGAAGCATGATAGACAAAAGCTGAAGTCCGCATTATTTCTTTGGCAATCCTTTGTGCCAGCACATTAGCATCAAGTGCTTGAGCTGAAGAGGGTAAAACTGCCAGGGATGCAGGCGTTACAAGTGCAACCGCCAATTTAGCCGGCAAAATTTTACCAGAATCTGCCATATGCCCTCATTGCCCCTTTATGCAGATTTCCCATCTTGATTGCCGCATTCTGAAACTTCTTTTTTACAGAAGCCTGCAGCCTCGCTATTTTGTCCCTGCTCAAAGTGCGGTATGGAATGTAGGCTATTGGCACTATCAAAACCAGGAGAGCCAGCCACGCAAACATATAAAACTTGGAGCCTGATCCAGCACTGGGTATCGCACTTTCCTCAGGCTGCTTTGGCAGCAATGCACTTGATTGCGCACTTTGATTCTCGATATTGGCATCCTGCAACTTTACATCTTCAATACCTTGCAGCTGTTCATTTACATCAGGCACGTTACCTTGCTCAGCGCTTGTATTAATAAGCCACCAAAATGGAGGAGGCACTCCATTGCCGCTGGTCCTGCTTCTCTGCACATTGTTTTGACTGTCGGAATTTGCATTTTGTGTTTCCTGTGTTTCCGCTTGCGCCGAAACCTCATTTTCTTGGCTGTTGCTTATCATAAAATCGTTGCTGTAGCCTTCTGTATAGTTCATGCTGTCATTTGCAAGCACAATAACTGTATAGTTTCCATTTGCAAACATGGTGCTGTCAAAAACACAATTGCTTAGGGCTGTAGCGCACACTTTAGTGCGATTTTCTCCCATTAAAATTCCATTATCGTAAATCCTGCCTGCAACATACGCTGAAAATTCCAAGGCATCATTGTCCTGGTCGCTTGCACTCCATGACACGCTTGCATTCCCGCTTACAGAAAGGCCTGAAGGCTCGATTACTGAAACTTGAGGGGCGTGGTTGCCTGCTTCTGTCGCATTCACCATTATTATTTCTGATGCTGTTTCTGCTGCATCAGATGCAGAAAAAAGAACAAAATAAATTCCCGCATCATCAAAGTCTGTCTGCCAGCTGAACTTGCCTGCTGAATCTAGAATTCCAAGGGACGCATTTGTAGAATATGCCAAGGCATCGCTGTCAGGATCCGAAGCTGAAATTGTAAACTCGAGCAACTGCCCCTCGAGAACTTGCTTTCCCCCAATCAAATTTAATATCGGCGCATGATTTCCAACTTCTGTGGCATTCACCATTATTATTTCTGATGCGCTTTCTGCACCGTCAGAAACGCTGAACTGGACAAAATAAATTCCCGCTTCGCTGAAACCAGGTGCCCATGAATATTGGCCCGTGTTTTGGTTTAAATCTCCCCTGCTGTCATTTTTGCTGAAAGTTAATGTGTCATTGTCAGCATCAGATGCAGTGACCGTAAATTCCAATAAACTCCCTTCATCAACCTGCTTGCCGCCGATAAGATCAAGCACAGGCGCTGCGGCTGCAACAAATAAAGAATTTAAGATAAGCGCAAATACGCAAATTAACACAATATTCAAGAATTTTTTTGACCTCATGACCATTTTTACCACCCAATGCCAATTTTCTAAGAATATGTATATACCAGAAAATTAAAACTTAATCTATGCATTATATGGGCATAAGCATATTGAGTATATAGAATTGAAAAATGAAAATTTAATTTCCCTTTCTGTCATGCGCCCTTAGGCTCGGCCTTATTTTCTCGGCGCCTTTTCCTTTATTCAATAATCCTCTTGCCCTTCTTCCAGAACTTGTAAGGCCTCTCTCGCTCCTGCCTTTATGCTTCATGATCCAGCTTATTCTTGGGTCAGCCATTACTGACGGATTGAACCTGTCAACGAGGACTATCTCATACCAATAGTGCAAGCCGTCTTCTCCTGCGTAATAGCTGTTCAAAACTTCGCAATTTGGATATTTTCTTGCTGCCCTGTTCTCAGCCACAGCCTGATAGTTGATTGTCAAGTCCTTTCTTCTTGACATTGCCTTCGATCTTCTGGGATGCCTTATCTGGGGCCTTTGCCTTCCACCCCTATTGACCCTTTGCCTCACAACTAAAAATCCCGGTTTTGCCCTGTAACCCAAAGAACGAGCCCTGTCAAGCCTTGTCGACCTTTCTATTCTCAAGGTAGCAGGCTCTTCGCGCCATTTTACAAGTCTTTGCTGCCAAAAACCAAGCTCTCTCGGCTTTTTCCAAGCTTCCCTAATATATTGATACATTCCCATTTTTAGCTTCCGTTGTTTTATTTACAGGATTCAGGCGAGCAATTGCCTACATTTCCCTTGATTTTGGATTTTTATTCAGTTTATAAAAGTATTGAAAAATATAAGATTATAAAGCAAAATTTAAAAAATATATGAAATTACTTTAATGTCATGTATACTTACGAAGACCTTTCAGGGCAGCTTGCTGAGGATGTATTGCGATTTCGAAAGCAAGCTGATAATTGCAGGACGTCGCAAAAACAAAGAATAAGAAATCTTGGTCATATGGTTAGGTTAATAGCCAGCGACATTCAAGACAGGAAAGGCGAAATAAGGGGCGGCGAAGTCAGGCTAAGTTTTTCTAAAGATGCCATAGCCCAAAGACTTGGAGTTGCTCCTGGAACGGTTTTGGAATATTTGAAGGATTTGCGCAGCAGAGAAGTTAGATATTACTTGAGTTGACAAACCAAATATTTTTATACAAATAATCATTATCAAGCCTAAAATGCCTGTTGATAATTCTAATATGCTTAAAACAATAGAGGATTTTCCCAAGCAGTGCAGGACTTCATTAGACTTGGCAAAAGGAATGGCAATATCGGGTAAAGTGGACAAGATTGTAGTCGCAGGCATGGGCGGCTCTGCTGTTGGCGGGGATTTGCTCAAGACATACATGCACGATTCCAAAATTCCCGTTTTTGTGGTGAGGGATTACAGCATTCCAAACTTTGTGGATGAAAACACTTTGTTCTTTGCGGTGTCATATTCCGGCAACACCGAAGAAACTTTATCCGCATACGAAGAGAGGCGGCTTGCAGCCGAGGGCTGCTCTAGGCTACTTGTTTTTCCCAGTTTTGGGGATTTTGAATAATTCCGGCATAGTTGATGTAAAAGGAAAAGATATCGAGGAAATGTTTGAAATTCTGGAAAAAACTGATGAATTCAAAATAAATGGAGAGAGAATCGCAAAAAAACTGCATGAAAAAACCCCAATAATCTATTCCTCAAGCCTTCTTGCCCCAATTGCCTACAGGTGGAAAACGCAGTTCAATGAGAACAGCAAATCTCCTGCATTCAGCCATGTGTTTGCAGAACTGAACCATAACGAGATTGTTGGCTATCAGCTTATGAACAAGAGTGACTGGGCTGCAATTTTTATCAGGGACAAGCATGACCATGAAAGGATAAAACTCAGAATGGATATAACAAAAGAGATTATATCTACAAGGGTTGAAGTTGAGGAGATTTTCACAAGAGGAGAAGGCTTATTGTCAAGAATTTTCTCAGGCATTTACTATGGTGACTTTGCTTCTTACTATCTGGCATTGGCAAACAGGATTGACCCGACTCCAGTCAATGTGATTGAGAACTTGAAGAAGAAATTGAAGTAAAAATACTATTTTTTTGGTTTTGCCAAACTATCTATTGTTTCTTTTGCCTTCACGACAGCATAATATCTTCGCCCTAATTTTGTACTAGATGCGCGATAAGCAGCAAGCCCAGCTTTAGCAAGTTCGTTAAAAGTAGCTACCTGATCCTGATACAGGATTGCGTTATATCTATCATCAATGGTGTTGGGCCATGTACTACATTCAACACCGGCTTTGGATGAGGCATGTCTCAAGATTTCTACTTCATCTTGAAATGCAACAGGACCTTTATTCTTGGGAGCTCTTAAAATTGATACTGTAAATTCTAGTTTCCCACCAAATCCAGCAGCACTTTTGGGTTCATAACCTAATTCATGCCTGATGGATGTTACTAAATCGTGTTGAAGATATGTAGGTGTTGGCATTTATTGCGGAGATAAAATTTAGCTATATAAATATTTCTAATTTCACAATTTCAAAGTAGTAAAATTTTTTTAATTAGCGCATTTTTTCAACAACTTTTATATAATTTTGCAGATTTGCATGCTTATGCTGTTCAAATCCATAAGGCTCAACAATATAAGAAGCTATGAGAATGCAGAGATAAAATTTCGACATAGGCGCAGGAAAGTCAACTATACTTCTCGCAATTGAATTCGCGATTTTTGGCGCTAAAAAGGGCGAGCTTCCAGCCTATACCCTGCTAAGGCACGGCAAAAAAGAGGGAAGTGTCGAATTAAAAATGAGTGTTGAAGGCAAAGACATTATAATAAAAAGGTCGCTGAAGAGAGGCAACGACGATATCAAGCAGGAATCAGGCTATGTTGTTGTAAACGGGCTGAAAAAGGAAGGCACATCTGAAGAGCTGCGGGCAATAGTTCTTGAGCTGCTCGGCTACCCAAAAGACCTGATAAAAAAAGGCAAGGATTTGATTTACCGCTATACTGTTTATACTCCCCAGGAGGAGATGAAGCAGATTTTGTATGAAGGCAAAGACACAAGGCTTGACACCTTAAGAAAAGTTTTCAACATCGACAAGTACAAAAGGATAAAGGACAATTCAAAGATGATCATTGCATCGCTCAGGGAAAGAAAAAGGCACCTGGAAGGGTTTATCCTGGACATTGAATACAAGAAAAGAGACCTTGAAGAGAAAAAAAATGAGATTTCTGGGATTGACAAAAAAATAAGCGAAATGCTTCCGAAAATTGAGGATGTAAAAAGCATAATAAGCCAAAAAAGGAAGAAAATTGACGGAATAGAGGGCGATATCAGGGAATTAAATTTGCTGAGAAGGGAATTAAGCACCGCAGAAGCCAATATGGGCAGAAGAATAGAGGAAAACAACAGGCTCAATGAGGACATCAGAAGGCTTGAAAGCCAAATTGCAGGGCTGCAAAAAGAGCTTGAAAATAAAAAGCTGGAAAATGCCGATGAGATAGCGGGAAAAATAGAAGGAAAGGAAAAGGAGATAAATGAAACTGAGGCAAATTACAAGTCTGCCATAAGAAAAATAAAGGAGCTTGAGGTGAAAATAGAGGCATGCACCGAAACAACCAGGAAAATAAGGGAGCTTGATGTTTGCCCTGTATGCGAGCAGAAAGTTGACGAGCAGCACAAGCACGATGTGAACTCAAGGGAAGAGAAAAAATATGACGAATTGCTTGCCCAGATAGGGGACTTCAAGGACAGGGAGTCAAAATACGAGAAAATAAGGCTTGAGCTCAGGAAAGAGCTTGACAGCCTGGCGAGGCAGCAGAATAACCTTAATTTCTTAAGGCTCAAATTCCAGAATCTTGAGGACAAAAGAAATGAGAAAGAGGAGAAATCAGCGTTAAAGGAAAAGATAAAAAAGGAAATCGGCTCGCTGAATTCAGCGAAAATCGAGATGAACTCCAAAATAGCAAATTATTCAGAGGCAGAGGAGAAATACAAGGCTGCCAAAAAGGAGCTTGATGAATTGCTGCCGCAGGAAAGGTTCCTGGAGCTTGAGAAAAGGAAATATGAGACTGAAAAAGAATCCATCAAAAGGTTCATTTTGTCCCTGGATAAGGAAGTGAATGAGAAGCAAAAGGCAAAAGAAAGCCTTTCCCATATTCTGCAGTTGGGCAACTGGATAGACGAATTGTTTGTCAATCTGATGTCAACCATGGAAAAGCATGTGATGGTGAATATCCATTCCCAGTTCAATGAATTGTTTAGGAATTGGTTTGATATTTTGATGGAGGACGAGTCAATAAATGTCAGAGTTGATGAGGAATTTACTCCTGTGATAGAGCAGGACGGCTACGAGACTTACATTGAGAACCTGAGCGGAGGCGAGAAAACATCTGTTGCATTGTCTTACAGGCTTGCTTTGAACAAGGTCATAAACGACATTGTTGCTGATATCAAGACAAAGGACATCATAATGCTGGATGAGCCTACAGACGGATTCAGCGCAGAGCAATTGGACAAGGTCAGGGATGTCTTGAACCAATTGGGCATGAAGCAAATAATCATAGTTTCGCATGAAAGCAAGATAGAGAGCTTTGTGGAGAATGTGATAAGGGTGGAGAAGCAGGACAGTGTTAGTGTGGTGATTTGAGTGTTCGACGGGATTGCAGGAATTGTACTGAACTTACTGGCGGCAGCGCCACCCAATTTCCAACCCAAGACCCAATCATCCGAATGCGCCACAATTGAAAGGCTATTTGCAAACAGGGCGCGTTTTCAGGATGAAAATTATGTCGTTACAATAAACATTAATGACCAATCCGGAAAATTTTCTGTTGATTTCTTTAGGAAGATTCCCACAAGATTTGCTGAGCCTAAGAGCTTGAGGCGATGGATTGAAAATAGGGAGTACGATGCATTTTATGTTTTTGAAACTGACCATGACGGCAAGCCCTTGGAATGGCCGACTGCCAGCGCTTATTTTAAAGGAGACAAGCTAATTGTGATGTATGATATATTCACAATGACAAGCGATGGGAAGATTACCGCTAGCGTGCCTGATGGATATATTGAAAGCGCAGAATGCTCAGAAGTGCCGAGAGAAATGTACAAAAAAATTAGATATATAGTTGAAAAAATCCATGAAGAGAGGACAAAAGCTAAGCAGAATTCCAATGAGTAATTGGGCTATGCTTTTCCAGCACGTAATATCGGCAATTGAAAACCGAAAGCTTTAAAAAGCCCTTAAATTTAGGCACTCCTATATACGTTGGGAATCAATATGGCTTATTCAGGAAATGTAAGAAGCTTGGAAACTGTCAAGAGGGAAGACTTGGTCAGGCAGTGCCCTGACTGCAACAGCAAGGATATTGAGTATGCGAATGAAGAGTTCTACTGCAAGAAGTGCGGATTGGTGCTGGATTGAGCAAAATTTTTAAATTAACGCGCTAATTCTTTAAAAGATGAATAGAAAACTTGAGGAAAAGTTAGCAAGCAGCCTCAACGAGCTATTTTCCGGAAAGTCCTTTCCCTTATCATTCTATCTTGGCAGAAGCATTGTAAGGGGATTTGAAGAATATCTTGACGGCCTTGGGTTTAATTTCACTGGTTTTGCAAGCGCAGGGGGAATTTTTAAATCTGGTTTTCTCCTTAATTTTGCCAACGATGGATTTTACCCTGGCAGGCTTTCCAAAGCAGTGCCTTGCAATTATGAGGATATTCGTAATCTTAAAAAAACGGCAAAAAGATCATTCACATTCGAGCCTGGAACTGAGGAAATACCTACGCTGAGAGAAATATCTGAAAGAGGAGTGGCCATTGGCTACTACCTCATGAGGCAAGCCCTCAATGACGATGCTGGTTCTGACGTGCATTCCGCGCGAAAAGGCTCAGTTATAGGCAAGGTTTTTGAAACGTACAAAAATCTTTCGGATTTGGTTTGTGATATTGTAACAGGAAAAAATCTGGAACTGCTAAAATATGCAAGAAAAAGAAGCGCAGGCTAGCTTTCATTTCAACAAATCTTAAATACTAATTCTTGAAATATCAATAAAAAAGGGGTGTTAGATGAAATTTTATTTATCCTTAGTGTTGTTTCTATTTCTAGCTACCAATTCTTATGCTTACTGGCAAACCTATCAGAATGATTTAAGGAATACAGGAGCTTCAAACGGAACTGGATATTTTCCATTAAAAACATCAAATTTCAGCGATGACTCGCTTGGGATGGATTTCCAGCTTCTTGCTGATGATTTGAATGCAGACGGGAAGAATGAAATTGTGATATTCTCAAATAATTCATTGATTGTTTTCAATCTCCAATTAAAAATATTGAACCAAACAAGAGTTGGGAATATTCAGGGGCAGCCTGCATTGCTTGATTTTGACAATGACAATCTGATTGAAATCATATTCAATGCAAGGCAGAATTCAACAGATTATTTTTTTGCTTACCAGTTCAATAACACAAAATTGCAGCAGGAGTTCAACATAACATTAAGCGATGCTAATTTCAGCGGCATTAAGTGCCTTAACTTAAATGGAACTAATTCCTGCATTTTTAAGGACAAATTAAACTATATCCATCTAATAAATTTGACTTCAAGGACAGACAGCTCTTATAACACCTCCATATATGAAGAGAGAATGCATACAATTCCGGCTATAGGGGATATAGACAATGACGGAAATATGGAAGCAGTGTGGTGGTTTGATGAGGATAATTCAAGCGGCTATGGATTTCTTGTTTTTGATTTAAACAACAGAAGCCTGGAAACAAATTTTAACAACAGCGGCATTGTGGATAATATATTTTCCCCTAATTTAGTCGTCCAGGGCGCTCCTGGATATCCCGGATATGTGCTAAAGGGACAGCCTGTTTTAGTTGACTTGAACAATGACAATAAATTGGAGATTGCTGCAAGCGTTTTTTATGACGATTCAGCGACTGGCGAAGGGGTAAGCGACTGGTTTACGGAATTATTCGTCTACAGCGCAAACGGGGCAAAGCTGTTTTCCAACTGCTCTATAAATCCCGTAGCACCTAGTACAAGATGCAATGATGGCGACGGCCAAGTAAACAAATGGGAAGGCACAAACCCTTTTGTCCTGGATTATGATAAAAATGGAATAGATGACATTTGCTTCATAAAGGATGCCAAAAAATCTATCGGTATTACCAGATTTGAGAAGATGGCACTGAACTGCTACAATTATTCAGGAGATGAGATTGCAAAGGTAAACTTAAGCAATGCTGAAGACGGGATTAAAGGGACTGCAATGGCTGCTGACATGGACAATGATGGTGAAAAGGAAATTATTATATCACATGATATTTACAAGCTTAATGGAACAATACTGTTCAGCATGCCTTCTTTGAGTGATGTTCATCCTGTTGCTGTTGACATTGACGGCAACAAAGGTCTTGATTTAGTGTGGACTTTCGGCAACACTACTAAAGTTTTTTTAGACAGCGCCAATTATACAATTGATTTAAGCGTTTTTGACATCAGCTTTTCAAGGTTTAATTCAACGCATATTAATGTCACATCTATACTCAAAAACACAGGTGAAGTTGAGGTTAATGGAATTAAGACAATAATGTACAATACACGAACATTGGAAAACAAGACAGCAACAATTAGTATCAGGAAATCAGGAAATTTTACATTCAGCGCTTTGTTGGGGCTAAAAGAAACCCAAAAAGTAATGGTAAGCGTTGATTTTGACAATGAAATAAATGAAAGCAATGAAGACAATAATGTTGCAGTCAAGGAGTTTGTTGACTTGCCTCATGTGTTTGTTGACACTGTCAATTTAGAGCCTTCCATGATTCAATCAGAATTTAAAAATTATATAAAAAATAAGCTAAGCTCCGGCTACTATACTGAAAATGAGAACGAGGCTGATATTATTGTTTATATCGGCAAGTTCAACCCCAGAAACATGGATTTTAACATCAAGACTTTGGATGAATTTGAGTTTGGCTATGATTTTGGGAATGTTATTTTTAATGACAAAATTGGAACTAATCCTTATGCTGCGCTTGTTGGTGCTTTTGAGGATAGTGGGGTAAAGGTGATGATTGTCGGCAACGAGATTGAAGGGGATATTATCGGAGCGAAGAAATTCATTGAAAACCAGGCTTTGTTATTGAATGCTAAAGACAAAGAGGCTGTTTTTGCTGATGATGAGGATATTGATGCTATTAAGGTCTATGACTATCTGCATCTTGGCGGCAATAGCGAGCATTACAATGTAAACAATGAGCAGTTTAAAGCGATAGTCAGGAATGCGCTTAATGATGAGATGTTCAATGTCTTTGATAAAAGCGTTGTTTCCGGCAACGGAATAACATTGAGATTAAGGAATTTAAAGCCGAATGCCAGCAGTGACTTTCTTGAATACCTGAATTCCACTGGAGTTCCTGTTGAATTGCCTGTTGTCCTTGCCCATGGCTTATTTAGCAACTTAACCACCTGGGAAATTCTTGGGGCTGAATTATCTAACACAGGAAGGGACACTTGGCTTATAGAGATAACAGGAGGCCCATTTCAAGACTGCGATGACTGCATCGATTACACTTTTTATAATCTGACTGACATATTTGTTCCTGCACTGCTCAACGGAGTTTTGGACTTTACTAACAAGGATAAACTGCAGTATGTCGGGTTTTCCAATGGCTGCAGAAGCGCCCTTGACAGCCTGGAAAGGGGAAAATTTGACTCCAGCAAAGTTGAGACGTTTGTAGCAGTGGGGTGTCCGGGTGCGTTTGAGGGGTTTGATTTAGGAGCGAGCGGTATAAAATTGATAGATGATAAGATTAATAGAAATATAGAAAATAGAAAACATATTGGGATAACAGAAATGCTTATTATCGGTATGTTAGGATTAAATTCTATTTCATTAAGCGAAGAAAAAATATCAACTAATATATGGCGGCAATATAATAAATGGATAAATTCAACCAATGACCAACAACCTGGAAATATTAATTTTATAAATTTTATCATAATACATGGAAATGCAGGAGTTACTAGTGATGGGGTAGTTTCGCTTACAGATGAAAAAGCCATTTATGATAATATTAATATAAGCGGTTCTAAATCCCGATTTAACATTTTCGCAACACATATTGATTTAGACAATAGACCTTCAACAAAGGCTCTAATTAAAAAATCTGTAAATAAAGAAAAGCTTGGCTTTTTAGAAAGAAATATATATCTAAAGGAAACGAATAGTACAAATGGTTAACCAAAATTATAAACCGCTACTTTTCGGTTTGGTATTAGTTCTAGCAGTTGGTTTGATAGAATTAATCTTATTTTATTCGTGTAAGAATAGTTTATTGTGTGTAGTTCTCTTATCAATACCTTTATTGCCCGGGTTGTTATTAAACCTTGAAGGATATACTTCAATATTTGTAAGTCTAATTTTCTGGTTCCTTATCGGCTCTTTAATCGGGTTTTTGGTTTATAAGATGAAAAAGGCAAAATAAGAAACCTTTATATACAAAATAGATACTATAAAATTATGCAGAAAACAATTCTAGATATTATAGAAAGAGGTGGAAAATCCGAATACGAAACAATAGCAGGTAAACAAGTATTGGTTGAAAGAGGACAATTCTGGATACAAAAACAGAGACAAGGGCATAGTATGCACTACATAGTCCCTTATCAAGCATGTTTTGCACCTCAAATACCTAAATTTTTCATTGAAAAATATTCTAAGCAAGGAGATGTTGTTTTAGATCCTTTTTGTGGTAGATGCACAACGGTTTTTGAAGCTAATCAGCTAGGCAGAATTGGATTTGGCGTGGATGTGTCTCCATTAGGTTTAGAAATTGCTAAAGCGAAAAGAGAGAATGTCAAATTAATTGAAGTTATAAATAGATTAAAAGAAATTGATTTTTCTAAGGAAAGGAAAGAAGATTATGAGGAATTTAAAAATATATATCATCCAAAAACATACTCTCAACTATTAAATATAAGAAGTCAACTAAAAGACACGCCAGTTGATAATCTAATACAAGCTATAATTCTTGGAAGATTGCATGGGCATTCAGATGCTTTCTTTTCTGTGTGGACGTTCAATGTTATTTCACTTGCAAAAGATAGAATAAAAAATCAAGCAGAAAAGAGAGGAATAAAACCAGAATTTAGAGATATTGTACCTAGAATAATAAAGAAAGCAAAAGAGGTGATGAGTGATTCGATAATAGAACAACCAAAATCAAGGTTATGGAGAGCGGATTCTAGAAAAATGGGTTTTATAGATTCTAACTCGGTTGATTTGATAGTTACTTCACCCCCATTTTTGAATGTAGTAAACTACATTGATGACAATTGGCTGAGATTCTGGTTTTTAGGTTTTGATAAGGAAAAATTACGAAAAAAATTAATTCAAACAGACAATTTAGCAGAATATACTGAATTTGTAAAAGATTCTATGAAAGAGATGTATCGGGTTTTAAAGCATAACAAGAATTGTATTATCGAAGTTGGAGATATCAAACATAAGTCAAAAAAATTGTATATGGACCATCTAATTGTACCTTTAGCAGAACAAACTGGTTTTGAAGTAGAAAAAGTAATGGTGAATTACATGGAAGCACCAAAAATTTCTAGAGCGTTTAGTAGAAAAGGCAAATATGGTGGAACTAAGACAAATAGATGCGTTGTTATGAAAAAATTATAAGTTTACAGTAATTGCATCAATCAAACCTATCTTTTCTTTTAATTTCACTATATCTTCTATAGGGATTAAGATTCCCCTCACATCAGAATTGACTCCAGCAGGCATCAAGCATAATTCAATTTCTCCCCCATTATTGCCATAATTATCTATGAAACTTGCATATTTCTCAATATGCTTCTTTATTAGTGGTTTCCAATTTGATTTAGAAGTTATTTGTTTCCATCTTTTAGCTTCAGTAGTATTATAATACAAATGAGTTATTAAGCAGGATATTAATGATTCTCTATTAAAAACAAGAAATCTATCATTTAAGACGTACCATATCGAATGTGACCTACACTCCGATATTGCTCCTGCTCTTGGAGGATTTACGCTAACATTCGACCAGATTTCGAAATAAATATTTCCAGTCCTATTTGCTGTATCGTCCTTTTTTACTTCTATTTTATACCCAAATTTATTTATAAAATTACTATATACTTCCTTTGAAATTTTTTGATGTTCAATCTTTGATACTCTAATATCAATATGCTCTCTTTTGCTATCTTCTTCATTTGTAATTATAGATTTTATTCCAAATTTTTCATAAATATATTTTTTAACCCTTATAACACCTTCATTGCCCCTGTCCATATCTCTTACAAATTGAGAAAATGTATTCTTTTTCATCTTTTAGTATAATGGTATTATTTTCTTAACTTGTTCAAAAGTAAAATGATGCTTTAATAATATTAAAGCTGCATAGAATTTTGCTCTTCCAGCACCGCCTGATGTTCTTGTTCCAGTTCTAGTTTCTAAAACATATCTTATTGAAGAACTTACTTCTTCCCATTTAAGCCTATAGTTAAAATCTTCTTGTATCCATATCCACTTTAAAACTAATAAATAAAGTTTTGGATCAATTCCTGATAAGTTAGGTACATCATCACTAATTTCATTAGTCTCGTATAATTTTTCAATTGATTTCCAGAAATTTTCGTTGTCTCGTTTATTTTCTTGAAAATCTCTTAATATTTTTTCGTAGGTGAATTCTCCTTCTCTTAATTCTTTACCATCTATATAAGGAATAACAAGGAAATCATACAAGTTTGCGTATAGGGCAGAATTTAGTCTTACAATTTTTAAGGTTCTTTTTATAAGTTTCCTACCGGGATATCTTATTCCAATAATTGGAGATTCTATAGTTCCTTCAACTATAAATTCAACAGAGCCTATTGGTTTATCACAATGTGGAGCTAATGCTATGGCTAATTCCTTGTATATATTTTCGATGTCTTCAATTTTTAGCTCAATTTTTTCAACTATTTTAACAACACCTTCCCATTTTTTGTTATAATATACAACTTACCAATTTTATCCTTAGGATTCACGCATTCAATCAGTTTTTTGCTAAGAAGCTCCTTCAAAGTAAAAGAAGCCTGAGAAATTGCTATTTTTAGCAATTTCTTGATGTCATTAGTAGATAAAGGCTTATCTGATTTTGCAAGTAATTCCAATACACTCTTTCTTCTAGAACCTCTATTAACCCAAGCGTAAAGCTTCCAATCCATTAAACTATAGAAAAACTTAAATATATATTTAAATTAAGTTAAGAATAAGTTAAGAAAAATTGAAAAATAACAAGCAAGTTGTTAAAAACATGCGCTTTTAGATTCCATGAAATATTTAACAAAGAACACATTAAAAGTGAAAAAAATAAAATTTGCACCGACAACTAAGGTAGCAAAATATCATAATGAAATGCAAGATTTTGTTAGGAATCTTTTTGGCTATGATATTGATACAATTTTTGTTTCAAATGAATCGTCTTTGTATGATTTCCTAGGAGTAGCTGATGATGTAAAAACAATCACAGATATACTAAAAAAGGTTAATAAATTATATAGAATTAATATTAGCTCTGTTAAAAATAAACCAATAGTTGATATAATAGAATTTATGATGAAAAATAATTGTTTTTGTTTCAAACCCCCTTTTTGAGGTGATACAATGGAACATCAGGACATCCAGCAAATCGCCATCGTTTATGGCAAAAAAGACTTAGTTGAATATTTTGTTGAGCAATTCAACCTAGACAGGCTTCATGATGGAGAAGAAATAAAAGCAATTTTGGTTAAAGACGATTTAAAGAAGGATTTAAAACACTTCATTCATAAAGGCGATTAAAATCAAGCTCCAGCAAACTCTTTTAATCAGGCACTTTACTGTTAGATATAAAGGCAAAACCTATTATGTCGAATATGCCAATTCTGATGGTATTGCTGGCTACCTATTTAATAGAGACAATTGGGAAATCTTGGACGAAGAGCTTGAAGAATTATGCGCCTGTGAACTTCAAGGTGATGCCAAAGAGCAAATCAGGAAAAATAGAATATTGGCAAACAAACTAATCTCCTTCTGTATCAAACATTTCAACGATTACAAACCGAAACATTTATATATCAAATATGGATAACATTATCCAAAAATGGATAATAAGTTAAAAATCATAAATTACTTGGGAAAGAATATCGGAAAATCGTTCACAATGCATGGATTAAGCAGTTTAATCCATATACCTTATGCCACATTCCACAGGACAATAAGCAGGATGCCTAACTTAATCGTAAAACAAAAAGCAGGAAAAGCTACTTTAATAGAATTAAACAGCACCCCAATAATAAAATCATACCTTGCAATTTCATCCGAAGAAGAAAAGAAAGAATTCCTAGAAAAATCCCCATTAATATCAAAAATATCATCTGAAATAGAATCAAATGATACAGTAATCCTGTTCGGGAGCTACGCAAAGAAAACAGAAAATGAAAAAAGCGACATAGACCTGATGATAATAAACAAAGACGGAAATAAATCTTTGTATTTTTCCAAATACGAAACATTGTTTAAAAAGAAAATAAACCCGATGTTCATAACAGAAAAAGAATTCAGGCAAATGCTGAAAGAAAAAGAAGAGAACGTGGGAAAGCAGGCTTTATCAAATCACATAATCTTAAATAATCCTGAAAAGTTCTGGGAGCTGGCATTAAATGGAATTTGACAAGCAAGCGTATAAAAAGCAGTTCGTGGAATTGCTAAATGAGAAAAGAATAGTAAAATCGGTGCAGTCATTTAAAATAAAATTATTCCTTGAAAAGGCGGAAAACAGCATTCTCATAGCAAAGCACAACAAAGAGCTTAAGCCAGATAAAGACCAGCCCAAAAGGATATTTTGGGATTATTGGGCAATAACAATTTCATATTATTCAATGCTGTATGCCGCAAAAGCCGCAATTCTTTCCAAGGGCTATGAAGTAAAAGACCATGATGCCGCGCAAATTGCATTGGGGCATTTGCTTGTGCCTGATGAAATAGAAAAGGAAGATTTGGAAATATTGAGCCAGTCATACAAGATTTTTGAAGATGAATATGTTAAATATTTTGAGGATGCAAAGACAGAAAGCTATGTTGCAAGGTATTCTGCAATTAAGTCATATACCGAAAGAAGGCTCAATGAGATTTATGATAATGCCGTGAAATTTGTTGGGAAAATTTCCTTAATTCTTGCAGGCGGGGAAAAAAGCGGCAAAAAATAACGGGCAATCGAAGAAGACAGGGAAGAAAAAATAAACCTGAGAATAATAAGAAACAATAAACATTCTTGGTTTAAAGGCCTAAAGCGCTTCATCTGGAAAGGCGATTAAAATAGAAACATTTAAATACTATTGTAACAAATATGTTACATATGGAACAAATAATATACAATGCTGTTTTGAACCTGCTCAAGGGAAGCAATCATTTGAGGCAGATAGCAAAGGACATAAGGACAAACCACATGACGGTAAAAAGAGCCTTGGATATTTTAATAAAAGAAAACGTCCTTGATGTGAGGAAAGAGGGCAAAAACAGCGTATATTCCATAAAGAAGACTCTGGAGGCGCAGAACTTCGTCTTTATGGCGGAAATTTACAAATTCAACAGCTTAATAAAAAGGCACCCTGAATTGAAGCAGGATTTAAAGGAATTAAAAAAGCTGCCTGTTGGCATTATTGCAGTCTTCGGAAGCTATGCCAAGGGCATTGAAGCAGAAGAAAGCGATATTGATATTTATATTGAAACCCAGAGCGATAAAATAAAAAAGGAAGCTTCCAAAATAAACAGGAAATTCAGCGTCAAAACGGGCTTATACGCCAAAGACAGCCTGCTTATAAAAGAAATTGAAAAAAATCACATAATTGTGAAAGGAGTTGAAATTTTTTATGAAAAAAATAAATTTTTTGATCAGGCTTAAGGAAGAGGGAAGACTCTCCATTATCGATCCAAGCGAAGAAGTCAAGGAATCTTATATAAGGAAATCTGCAAGCTCATTAAAGTCAGCAGAAATTTTATTGGAGAGCGAACAAATAGAGGATGCAGTGCCTATGGCGTACTATTCCATGTACAACATGCTTACTGCCCTGTTTTTTAAAGCAGGCATAAAATGCGAAAACCATTCAGCATCCATAATAATCTTAAAGGAATTATTCGGAATAGACAATTCCAAGATAATGTCCGCAAAAACGGAAAGAGTTGATAAGCAGTATTATGTGGATTTTAAAATAACAAAAGAAGAAGTTGGAGATATGATTAAATCAGCAGAGCAGTTTAATTCAATGCTCTATGATTTTAGTGACAAATTAACGACAAAAGAGGCATTAGAGTACAGGAAAGAGCTTGAAGATAGTTTAGTAAATTAAGTTCGTCTGGAAGGGCAATTAAACTGAAAATAATCCAAAACGTCTTGGAAAGGCATTTCACAATCAAGCATAAAGAAAGATTTTATTTATGTAAGCTACCTGAATTCAGACAAGCAAATTTTAGGCCTGATAAACAGGGATACTTGGGAAATTACTGATGAGGACTATGAGGAACTAAACATATACCTGCTCAATGACACTCCAAAAAAAGAAAAAGAGCTAATAAGAAACAACATAAAGCTGGCAAACAAATTAATTGGCTTCTGCATAAGGCATTTTAATGATTACAACCCAAAACTATAAATATTCCTGTAATTAAATAACTGTATGAAATCCCACACAACCCATCTTTGGCTCAATACAAAGAACAGGATAGAATTCATCAACATAACAGGCAAAGTTGAGGAAGAAGTCAAAAAATCAGGCATAAAAGAAGGCCTTGTACTTGCCAATGCAATGCATATAACTGCCTCTGTTTTTATAAATGATAACGAATCCGGTTTAATAAATGATTTCCAGGAATGGCTGCATAAGCTTGTTGACACAAAAAAGGACTACAAGCATAACCTGACAGGAGAGGACAATGCCTATGCGCATTTGATGCGCACCATAATGGGGAGGGAAGCTGTTGTTGCAGTCACAAGCGGAAAACTGGATTTCGGCCCATGGGAGCAGATTTTCTATGCAGAATTTGACGGCCAGAGAAAAAAGAGGGTAATGGTCAAGGTGATTGGGGAATGATTTTCTGATATAAAAATCTAAACTTTTATAATGTGCTTCCTGTTGAATATGCTTATGCACGATATTGAAGTCCAAAATCTTGTAAAAACATTTAGGGAAAAGGGCAAAGCCATAACTGCAGTAGACGGAATTTCTTTCAGCGTCAGGAAAGGGGAAATTTTCGGGCTGCTTGGACCAAACGGAGCCGGAAAATCAACAACAATAAACATGCTTACAGGGCTGCTTGAGAAGGATTCCGGAACAGTTAAGATTCTCGGGTTCGAGCCTGAAAAGAACTGGGAATTCGTGAAGAGCAATTCAAATGTGGCAACTGCCTACTCCTGGCTTTCTGACGTGCTTTCAATAAGGCAGAATCTAAGGGTTTATGCAAGGCTTTATGGCGTGAAAAACCATGAGCAGAAAATCAATGAGTTGCTGGAGCTGTTTGAATTGAAGGATAAAGGGGACAGAAGGATAATCAGATTAAGCTCAGGGGAGAATACTAGGGCTGTGCTGTGCAAGGGGCTTATAAATAATCCAAGAGTTCTGTTCCTGGATGAATGCACAGTCGGATTGGACCCTGACATTGCGGACAAGACAAGAGGCATCATCAAGGACTACCAGCAGAAAAACGACTGCACGATTCTTTTTACTTCCCATTACATGCATGAAGTCGAGGAGCTGTGCGACAGGATTGCATTCATGTCTAATGGCAGGATTATAAGCATTGACACAAGCTCCAACCTTAAAAAATTGATAAAAAAGCACACTGTTGAGATTGCAGTAAAGAAAAACATCAAGCTCCTTAAGGAATTTCTTAGGACAGAGGGGGTTGATATCATTTTTGAGAAAGACAGCAGCATAGTGTTTGAGGTCACAACCGAGAAGGACAAGATGTACAAGGTAATAAGCAAGATTTTCCATAAAGGGTTCATGCTAAGCAATCTTCATGTCAAGGGGCCCACCTTGGATGACATATTCATAAAAATAGCGAGGCAGAAATGAAAATACACAGGATTAACGCATTGCTGCTGAAATATTATTACATCACTATAAACAGGGTTGACAGGCTTTTTGACATAATCTATTGGCCTGTGCTTGATTTGTTCATCTGGGGCTTCACAGCGCTATTCATACAAAAATTATCGGATGTCAATGTATTGAGCATGCTGCTCGGCGCAGTCATTCTATGGGTATTTGTGTGGAGGGCATCGCAGGACATTGCGGTTTTTGTCCTTGAGGATTTTTGGTCCAGAAATCTTTACCATCTGTTTGCATCTCCTGTAAAATTAAGCGAGCATTTAGTTTCAATAATCATTATTGGATTTTTAAGGGCTTTGGCCACTTTCGTGCTTATGTGGATTGTCGGAATGGTGTTCTACGCCTTTAACATACTGGATATCTCGCCATTGCTGATAGCCTTTTCAGTGTTGGTGCTGACAATATTTGGCTGGGCAATAGGATTGTTTGTGGCTGCATTCATATTCAGGTTTGGGCAGAGAATACAGGTGATGGCATGGAGCGTCACTTTTTTATTGTCTCCTTTTGCATGCGTATTCTATCCCTTGTCCGCATTGCCTGAGTGGGCGGCAAGAATAGCCTCTGTTATTCCGGCAACTTACGTTTTTGAGGCTTTAAGGGCAGCAATAAATGGAATCCCGATAAATCAGGCAGGCTTATTATATTCCTCAGTGTCAAGCATTATCCTGTTTGTTGCAATGGCATTTTTCCTTCAGCGCTCATTCAGAAAATCAAGAAAAACTGGATTATTGGTGAAAGGGGATTAAATGCGAAATTTTAGTTGGCTTAATTCGCTTGCCGAGTATGTGAAAGGCTGTTGGGAAATATTCTTAAGATTAGTCGAAAGAGTAAATAATGAGAGCACAGAGAGAACTGTTACTTAAGTGAACTTAAAAAATCTGTAACAAAGAACTTATAATCTTCCTTTCATATTTTGTTCAACAACTTGTCTTATTCTCTGATATAATTCATCGTTTTCTATTAACTTTTTCATGGCAACTTCTTTAACTATTCTGCCTGCATCTGACCCATAGGGAATTGTTTGACCATCTTCATTTGTATAACCGCGTATTGTATACCTTACCTTTTTACCATCAGCTAAGCGTATTTCAACAAAATCAGTTTTTCCATCACCTATTTTACCAGAACCACCCTCACCCAGTACTTTTTCTATTCTTCCAGTGTTGTCAAGGATTTCAACACGTGTGCGCTCTGTAGGACCATATAATGAATCACGAATGGTATACATAATAAATTTCTTGCCATCAATTTCTCCTTTATCGATGGGCACAGGCACATCTACACCACAGCCTCCTGATGCAACAGAAGCAGCGCTTAATAAAATGGCACCTATATGTCTCCTTGGTTCTTTCATTTTGTAATGAATATGTTGCATATTTATAAATTTTTTCATTATTTTCTACTGTAGAATAATAACTATTGAATGAAAAGAGCAAGATAAAATTTTTTTCAGCCGAAACAAAAAATCATCAGTTATTTCATTTCTTGCTTGAGTTGTACATCAGCCAAGACAAATAGCCAGTAGCTACAACTGCAGCATAGCTGAACCAAACTGGCACATTAAAGCCGGCAATTGAAGCCTGCCAGCTGAAAATGCTTCTTAATAAATGTAGCAAAGCTATAAGCCCAAATATAACAGCTGCTAGTTTTAAAGACTGGTTTTTGTCCATTATTTCTAATCATTGGCTAAGGGGTATTTAAGCATTTCCACAAACTTTAAATATTCCCTGCCAGCATAAATCACTTCCAAATGGTAATCCATCATATAAAGAGATTCTTTGAAAGCCAGAAACAGAGGTTTGCAGACAGAAAGAAGGAGAAAGAGCAGGCTGAATCCTTCAAGGAAACTGAGGAGATGAAGCAAGCGGAAGAGATAAAGAGGGAAGCTGACAGGCTGGCACAATTAAAGCAGTACCAGACTGCAATCGAGGAGTACAACAAGGCATTGGAATTCTACCCTTACAAGGGAACTGAGGAAAATTTGTTCAAGAATGCCGCTGAATTCCTGTTCAAGTGCAGCTACAACATGGCTGCGTGCTATTCATACCTCGACAACTTTGACGAAGCAATTAATAATTTTGACAAGGCACTGCAGATTCAGGCTGCTGACGATGAAAACAAGGTTAGGGCATTGATGGGAAAAGGAAGCACCTTTTACAGGAAAAAGATGTTTGTTGAAGGAAGATACAAGGCAGGTGCTTATAGGATTTCAATGGACACCGATTGGGAAGTAAGCGACAAAAAGGCAGAGCAGTACAAGGAAGAGGACAGAAAAAAGAACTTCATAAAGCTAGCGCATGGATGCTTTTCCCAGGCTGCCGAGCTGGACAGGAGCCATGTCGATGCATGGTACAGCAAAGGCCACATGGAAATGCTTATGGGAAAAATAAAGGACGCTGTCCAGTCCTTTGACAATGTCATAAACACAAACAAAAATTACGAGAACAAGGAGAAC
>JACPMW010000050.1 GCA_016185805.1 Candidatus Woesearchaeota archaeon
TCTGAACGGTATCTTTTAAAGATTCTGTCAAGGGAATGTCTTTCTCATCCAATTCCTTGTATTTCGGATCATATTTGGACCATCTTTTATCTGCTTTTTCAAGCTCAGGCGGCCTTATGTCATAGCTTCTTCTCCATTTCAGAACCTGCTCTTCGCCGTATTTGGCTGCCATTTCAGCTTTATTAAGTCCTTGCAGAGCACCATAATGCCTTTCATTAAGTCGCCAGGAATATTTGACAGGCACCTTAAAGCCCATCTCCTTTAGCAATATATCTGTCGTGTCAGTTGCTCTTTTAAGAACAGAAGTAAAAACAATATCAAAAATAAATCCTTCTTTTTTTAGCACTCTTCCCGCTTTTTTTGCCTCCTCAATGCCCTTTTCCGTTAGGGGAACATCTGTCCAGCCTGTAAACCTGTTTTCTTTGTTCCAGGTGCTTTCCCCATGCCTTAGTAAGACGAGCTTTATCATTTTTTTAGCATTCTTATTAACTCATTATTTAATTGTTGCGGGCTTTTAAAAATTATTCCTTGCATCCCTAATTTTTTTGCGGTTTTAACATAATCTTCTTTGTCGTCTATAAAAACCACATTTTTGGCTTTATCTCCAGTTTGCTTCAAAGCCATTTTAAACGTTTCTATCCCGTCACTTTTTGTTATTCCAATTTTATGGGAAAAAAGTCCGCCATTAAAATTTTCTAAGAAGTTAAATTTGTTCTGCAAATGCTCTGAACGCTCTTTCACATTGTCAGATAAGAAATATATTTTTATTCTTTTTTTTCTCAATTTTTTAATCAGATTTATCGTACCTATAATTGGTTTATAAAATGAAATCCATTGCTTTGTTAATTCTTTTTCATTTACTTTAAGTTTAAATCTTTTTTCAAATTCATTCCAAAACTGCTTTGATTTAATTTTTCCCTGTCTGTAAAGTTTACCAATTTCAGACTTTGTTCCAAATAAATTTGATAATTCTTCAGGGTTTAAGTCATATCTTTGGCTTATTTTTTTGACAGCTTCCTTAGTTCCATCAGTGAAATAAACCCCCCCTAAATCAAATATTGCAGAGTTTATCATTTTCTAAACTTTCCTTATCACAGCATCATCCCCAATTTTAATAGGATATTTTTTTATGAAGGAGCCTTGGTTCAATGCAATTTCCACCCTTCCATAATCATCCTTGAATATCAGGGGCTTGCCTTTATCTACTTGCCCAAAAGTTTCAAAGAAAGGCATTTTAATTTTCTTCTTTTTAAGGCTAATCTCCACAAGATTGCCGAATTTGACATTAAAATTATCCCAAACTTCATGCATTACATTCAAATGCAGCGAGCCAAATTTATTGGTTGATATAACCGTAGCATGAATTTCATTTCCCTTGGCTTCCGCTTCTTCATAAGGCGCTTTAGCAAGCTCTTTTGGGTTCAGTTCTTTCCCAAACTCTTCCATCTCTACAGATTTCTTTATGCCTCCAAGAAATCTTGTTGCTGGAATCAAAACGCCATTGTCAGGCCCAATCAAATAGTCTCCTCTTCCAGCTTTTATTATTATCGGCTTTCTTTTTGTCCCGACGCCTGGATCAACTACACAGACATGATAGCCAACTGGGACATAATTAATAGTTTCCATCGTCCGTGCTGCATAGAGCAAATCAAAATCCGGCAGGCCATGCATCAAATGTATAATTTGGGCGTCAGGATTTATTTGAAGGGCAACAGCCTCCATGATTCCAATGCCCTGGCTCTGCACTCCAAAATCGCTGGTAAGCGTAATAAGAGGTTTCATCTTACAATCTTGCAAGCTTCGCTTTGTTTCCCAATTCTTCCTCAATCCTTAGAAGCTGGTTGTACTTTGAATTTCTGTCAGACCTTGCAGGAGCCCCTGTCTTGATTTGGCCGCACCCTGTGCCGACAGCAAAATCGGCGATAAAGCCGTCTTCTGTCTCGCCGCTCCTGTGGGAGACAACAGCAGTCCAATTCTGGCTGTGCGCCATTTTAATTGCATCAAGCGTCTCGCTTAAAGTCCCAATCTGATTCAGCTTTATGAGCACGGAATTCGAGGCCTTAATCCTGATTCCTTTTTCTATTCTTCTTGTGTTGGTTACATACAAGTCATCCCCCACAATCTGGATTTTGTTGCCTAACTTTTTTGTGAAATCACTCCAGCCTTGCCAGTCATCCTGGGCAAATCCGTCTTCTATTGAAATAATTGGATATTTTTTTATTAAATTTCCATAAAAATCAATTAATTCGCCTTTGTCATATTCTTTATTTAATAGGGTATATTTTTGATTTTTCTCGTCGAAAAACTCGGATGCGGCGCAGTCCAAAGCTAATTTTATCTTTCCTTTATAGCCAGATTCTTCTATGGCTTTTAGCATCAATTCCAATCTTCCCTCAACATTTTCGATTGGAGGGGCAAATCCGCCTTCGTCCCCTAACAATATAGCTTTTGCGCCGTATTTTTGCTTTAAAATATTTTTGAGCGCATGGTAAGTTTCAACACCTGCTCTTAAGGCATCGCTAAAATTTTTGAATTTAACGGGCATTATCATATGCTCCTGTATGTCATTTTCAACTCCCGCATGCCTGCCGCTATTAATCACATTCATTTGAGGCGCTGGTAGAATTAAATTTTTAGAGTTTGATAATTTCTGAATGTATCCATATAGGGGCTTGTCAGCGCATATTGCGCCTGCCTTGCAAACAGCCATTGAAACCCCTAAAATTGCATTTGCCCCCAGCCTTGACTTGTTTTCTGTCCCATCCAGTTCAATCAAGAAATTATCAATGTCCGCTTGCCTTGTGCAGTCTTTTCCAGTTAATTTTTTTGCAATTATATTGTTGACATTAGAAACAGCCTTTAGAACTCCTTTTCCAGCATATCTCTTTTTGTCATTATCCCTCAACTCCAGCGCCTCATGAATTCCTGTTGAAGCGCCGCTTGGAACAATTGCCTTTGCAAAGCACGAGCTTGTTGTCAAATCCACTTCTATTGTCGGGTTGCCTCTTGAATCAAGAACTTCCCTTGCTTTTATTTTTCTGATTTTAGAGTCCAAAAATTACCACCTTTTTGGAAAATGATAAGGATACTGTATTTAAACATTTCGTATAGTTTTTTGCCATAATTTATGGGAAATTTTATATATGTGACTGCGGATTAAAAGATAAAGTGGGGATTATCAGGAGAGATATCAACAAAACATTAGTTATTTCCGTGATAGTCCTTTCCATAATAATTGTTTCCATAATAACCTTTTACGAGATAAGGCTGATGAATGTAGTGCTTGGCTATAATCAGCATATCCAGCTGTACAACTGGGCTACAGCAAATGCAATTGTTGACCTAAACAGGACGATTGACCTAAAGAATGCAGACAGAAAGTATCTTGAAATGAAATATAGCCAGCTGGCTGCGCAAAACAGCAAATTGCTCGATGATATAGAAAATTTGAGATCCCAGCTCATTTTGGCAAAATCCACAATGGAATACCAGAAAGCAAGAGACGGCGGCCCAGTCGCGCAATTCAGGATGATGCAGTCCAAGAACACAGAAATAAGCGAACTAAAGGAAAAGCTCGATGCCTTATGCCTAATGCTTAATTCCAATAACCTGTCTGCAGGCGAATGCTAAAATTATCCTATGTAATCAACATCCTTCCCGAATTTTTTCTGAAATTTCTTCAGGGCAATCTGCTTTGTCACTTCGCTTAATTGCTCTGTTTTCTTCAATATCTCGCTTTCAATGTCCTTTATTTCCCTGTCAAGCTTGTTTATATCGATATTTAGCTCCAGCTTTTTGTTCAGAATGTTCAGTATTTCCTTGGCTCCTTTGATTCCCAGATACATAGGATGGCCATAGGTTTCAGCAAGAAAGGATATGGCCTCCATGTTCCTTCTTGTTGCAAGCCCGAGCAAAAGGCCGGACACACCGACAATAGGCCCAACAATTCCATACAGCTTGTTGCTGACCAAATCGCTTTTGTACTTTTCAATGATTTTTTTTGTATTTGCAGTGCAGTATACCTTTGGCTTTTTGGGGATGTCTGCAAGTCCAATGCCGCCGAGGGTTATTATCTCCTTGCCCTCTAACTTCTCAACGATGTCCAGAATGTTCTCGGAAAATTCGTAAGAGCTTATCTCGTCAATAGGCTGCACGTCGCCTCCAAGAAGCAGCAAATCTGGCTTTTTGCCGCTGAATTGCTTGTAAAACACCTCCACAATCGGCAATTCCACAAGGTTGTCTTCGTTTACAAAAACAGAATGCGGGAAAGTATATGATGTTATTTCATAAAGCTTTTTTGCCTTCAGCTCATCAATGAGGAAATCAACAGCCACTTTTCCCACATTTCCTATGCCCGGTAACCCCTCTATGAAAATTGGCCTGTTCAATTTGGGAATTTTCCCAAATTGGATGGTTTTCCAGTAATTGCTTCTCATAAAAGGCCCCTCTTCCCATAGTCCCCAATCTTTGCCTTCCTTCTGTAGGAGGAGAACTTGTCTTCGAGGCTGAATTTAATTGGCCTTGCCAAAATTGTCTTGGTGTTGCAGCTGCAGATTTCTTTCATGGTGTACTTACTGCATTTAACGCACTTGTAAATATGCCTCATGCAGAATCCCTTGCAAATTCCGCTGTGCCGGAATGCCTTGTCACATGACTTATTGCGCTTTCAGTCGCATTTTTCATTAGTTTTTCAGCTTCCTTGTAATCAGGAGCTTTTACCATAAACCTGTAAAGGCCAGAGCCCAAGTAATTTATGCTTATCTTTTCTTTTGCAGCTTCTTCAGCCTTTTTCAGGGAATCCTTGACAATATTTATCCCATTTGGAGCAAACACTGTTATCTTCAGCTTTCCTATAATCTCGACTTCTGAAGGCTTTATCCTCTGCTTTATTATTTCATCTAATATTTTTGCGTATTTTTTATCGATTCCAATGCTTTCAAGCAGCTTGTCGTCTTTTGAAGCTGCCTCAAAACACTCGTAGAGCGAAGCAAAGTCCCTGGTTTTCTCAGAAACTTCATTATACAGCTGCTCTGTTTTCAACCCAACCTTTCCGGCTGCAAGCTCGATTATTTTTTCGGCATTCTGCTGCCTTTTTATCTCGTCAATTTTCCTTCTTTTTTCAGACTCATTGACCCTTCTTAACGACAGGTCGATATAGCCTTTTTCCTGGTTTATCCTCAGGACCTTGCACACGATTTTTTTTCCTTCCTTTACAAAATCCCTTATGTTCCTTATTCTCCCGGGGGCAATCTCTGAGATATGTATCATGCCGCCCTTCCCGTATTCATCTATATCCACAAAGACAGAATGAAACTGCACGCTTGTCACCGTGCACAGCACTAGATCGCTTTCATCCGGAAAGCCCTGCTTCCTGAAAAACATTATTCCAATACCTCCAGTATCCTCGCCTTTACCCTGCTTTTTCCCCCCGTCGGCTCTGCAAGGGTCTTGCCGCAGACCAAACAATCAACCTTTGTTGCAGTCTTTCCAAAAGTAATCTGCTCATTCTTGCATTTCGGGCATCTTATTTTTATGAATTTGCTTGTAGATTCCTTTATTTTTGGCATATAACCACCTTTATTTAGTAAGTTTCAGCTATTTATATAGGTTATGGATTTGAATAGAATAAAAATTTATATATAACAAGGAGAAAATTCATTTATCATGCTTAAAAGTAAGCAATCCTATGTTCTGCTGTTTCTTTTTGCTGCAGCCTTCGTTTTAATCACCTTTAAAGGCCTGAAGACAGCACAGCCCGGCGATGAAAACGTATACTATTACATGGGCAAGCTCGTAAGCGAAGGGAAGATCCCTTACAAAGATTTTTTCTTAGCACATCCTCCTCTTCAGATTTATATGATAGCATCAGTCTATAAAATATTTGGGTTTAGCATCATTGCTTTAAAATTGATTCCGCTGCTTTCAACCCTCATAACTGCATTTTGCATCTTCAAGATAGCCCAAAAATTTGGCAATATGGAGGCAATCACAGCTTCCTTGCTGTTTTTGTCCAGCTATTCTGTCATGTTCAACTCGGTCTTTTCATTTGGCATAGACGTTGCTGCAATGCTTTTGATTGCTGGGGTTTACTTCTCCTTTAACAGAGGCTATTACCTGCTGTCAGGCTTGTTTTTCGGCCTTGCAGCCATAACAAGGCTGTTGGCCCTTGTCCCCATAGCGGTCATTTTGCTTTATTTTTTGTTTTCAGGCAAAAAAGCTTTTTTCAAATTATCGTTGAGCTTTTTGATGATTTTCCTGCTTGCCAATGGCGCATTCTTTTTGGCGTCCGACAGCTACTTTTCCAATGTTTACGGCTACCACCTCCAAAAAACTTTCGGGGGGAAAGAAAATTTTAGGGAGTACTTTGATATATTAAAGCTGAACTGGATCCTGTTTTTCTCAGCACTTTTATTTATTTTTGCAAATGCCAGGAGGCAACTAGCCCTTTTTGCATGCGTTTCCCTGCCATATCTCCTGTTTTTAATGTCCTTAAAGAAGATTTTTGGATTTTATTTTCTCATTGCTTTTCCGTTTTTGGCGATAATTGGGGCTTATAGTGCTGTAAATTTGGCAGGTATTATTCCAAAAAAGCTGAAGATAATTGCCTTTGGGGCATTCACTTTAATTTTTATATGGAATCTTTCTTCTGATGTGATCTTTCTGGAGAAAATAGGGTTTACAGGCTTTGAGAGGGGCAGGGATTTGGCAGAATTCATTGTTTTGAATTCAGATGGAGGGGCTATGCTTTTTGGAGATGACTCTGTTACTCCATTGCTGGCACTTCAAACAAACAGAAGAATAGCGCTTGATTTTGTTGACACCAATGACCAGGTTTTTATTTCCGGGGTTAAAAATTTAAATGTGCTGTTGGAAGACCTGAAGGGCAAAAGCCTGCTTTTTATAGCAAGAGACAAGCAGGGAATATCTTATTTTAAGGAAGTGAGGGAATTTTTAGGCAAAAATTGCGAATTTTTAAGCCAATTCCATGACAAAATGGAGGGAAACTATTTGGTTTACAGGTGTAAATAAAATTAAAAAACCAACTCAGAAATGTAATAACTTATAGATAGTAACTAAATGGGAAAGTTTATAAAAGAAGAAAAAAGACTAATAAAGATATGAGAATAACAATACAAGATTTAAACAAGTGGAAAGCAAATACTTTGGCTTTAGCTAGGGAGCTGAGTTTAGATGATAATATATTAGCCATGTTGGAAGGATGTAAGGTTGAAATAATTCCTGGCAATAGCGGCCGTTATTTTTATGGATTTTCGGATTATGGGCCTCCAAAAGTAAGAGTTTTTGAGCGAAACCCATCAAAATATTTCCCAAGAGCGCTTTGGGAGGTATGGAATCAAAGTGGTATGGATCATGAATTAATAGGTCATATCTACAGTTATTACTCAGGATTTAGGCATGACGAGTTTGCGGCAAGACAAATCCAAGTGGGCATAGCTAGGCGTCGTGGAAGAAATAATTTTCTTTGGAGATTAGCGTCATTAGCAGAACCAACCTTAAGGACTGTCCAGAAATATAGAAATTATCTTGTATATAAAAAATAAATGAACTAATTATTTTAAAAATTATTTTCAATCCGTCGCTTCGCGACATTATCTTGTGCTCGCCTCTCACTCCCTGCCAATCATTCGAGGCTCGCCTAGTAATTCATCAAAAGCGGTTTACTTTTATCACCTTTAATTATAAAAGTCGCTCTCGGGCTTGAATTTTTTTTAATTTGGTTAAAGTTTTACTAAAATTTTGCAATATTTACTTGAACTCAATCTTTTTTGCCCTGAAGCCCTGCCTTTGGACATGCATTTTCTTGCAGACCCTGCATTCATACCTCAAGTCAGTTTTTTTTGTTGACTTCTTGCCAGTCATCTTGAACTTGCTTATCGCAGGCTTTGAGTACCTGCCAAGGTTTCCCATGCCCCTTGCCCTTCCCCTTTTTCTTGCTCTTATCTTCGAGCCATAGGTCAGGGAGCTTGGATTCTTCTTTTTTGTAAGCGTGATATTGTGCTCTGTGTGCTTTTTGCAGTAAGGGCAGTACCTCTTGGTTACTTTGGGCAATTTCATGAAGAAATGGATTTCAACATTATTTAAAAACCTTTGCAATGCAATTTGTCGTCGACAAAATCACTCTTCGTTGATTTCCTCGGCCTTTCCCTTGCTGATGAGAATGCTGGCAATTTCTGCAGGCAAGTTTGCTATATCCTCCTCCTCAAAAGGCCCGTACTCCTCCAGCTCCTGCCCGACAAATTTTGGCACAAAGGCCATGAACCTTACAAGCTTGGTTGGCTTTTGGATATCCAATGCGGTCTTGAAATCATCCTTTAGCCTAGCTTCAGATGATACCTTGGACAATTCATTTGTCTGCATTGACTGCATGAATGGCATCTTTTCATTGAGTACGCTGTAAAGTATCGTGTCCCTGTAAGTGTCCAGCAGGCTGGTCAAGGCATCAAACACAACTTTTTCCTCTTTTAGCAGGCTGCTTGTGTCAATTAAATTAGATTTTGTCCTGCTTTTGTCAAGGGCCAAAGCAATTATCTTCTTTTCCCTTCTTTCGTAGAATTCCTTCAGTATCTTGTAGATATTCTCCAGCTGCCTCTCTGTTTTTCTCTTCTCTTCCTTCGCAAATGGGCTGTCTTTTGCCTCCAAAATCTTTTTTTTCTCCTTTATATAGCCAATCACGTCGCTGAAGAAAGTTGGCTCTAGCTTCTGCAAATCTGTCCTTTCCTTCTCCCTCTGCAGGAGCTCAAAAAGAGTCTCATACGTGATTACAACTTCCTGCGGCATTTTACCCCCCTAAAAAAGCATAAATAAGCCTGATTGTTTAAATAATTATGGATATACCCAACAAGGCGATACCTTTTTAAAAACACTTTGGCTAGCCATGGCCATGGCAGAGCTCATTTTCAAGGATTTAAGCTTTGAAAGGGAAAAAGACAAGGTTAGAGTGAACTTCCTCAGGCTGTTCTATACTTATTTGGAAGAAGTCACTCTCAGGAAGATAGCCCCTTTTGAAGTGAACAAGAAT
>JACPMW010000022.1 GCA_016185805.1 Candidatus Woesearchaeota archaeon
GTTTCATCTCCAAAGCTGAGCAGGGCATTCATGCAAGGTGCCGCTGACCAGGGAGCAACTGCAATATTCATAGGCCAAGTCTGCACCGATGCAGTTTATTTTGCCTCAGGATTCATGAAAAAGCCCGGGGTGATGTTCACCGCTTCCCATAATCCTGCACGATACAATGGCATGAAAATGTGCATGCCGGGGGCAATCCCTATAAATGAAGACACTGGGTTAAGGGCAATAAAATCAATAATAGAAAAAAGCCAATACGATGTTAAAATAAAAAAACATGGCAGGATTGTAAAAAAAGACATCCTAAAAGATTATGCAAGGCATGTTAAAAAGTTCATCAACGCTAAAAAATTAAGGAAACTGAAGATTGCTGTTGATGCCGGAAACGGGATGGCCGGAAAAATGATTCCATTGATCTATGAAGGCATTCCGATAAAAATTGTGCCGCTTTATTTCAAGCTGGATGGAACTTTCCCGAACCATCCTGCGGACCCGATAAAGCGCGAAAACATTTCTGACCTGCAAGAAGCTGTCAGGGAAAAAAAATGCGATTTAGGTATGGCTTTCGACGGAGATGCGGACAGGATTTTTTTTGTTGATGAGAATGGAAATGCGGTAAACAGCTCTTTGATATCTGCGCTTATAATAAAAAACATACTGGGAAAAAATAAGGGGCAAAAAATAATCCATAATGTCGTGTGCAGCCGCATAGTGCCTGAAACTATACGAAAAAATGGAGGCTTTCCGATAATTGAGAGGGTTGGACACTCCTTTATCAAGGACACAATGCGCAGGACAAATGCCATTTTTGCATGCGAGCACTCTGCCCATTACTATTACAGGGAAAATTACCGCGCAGATTCCGGCATGATAACGATAGAGGAGACAAGCATTGAAGTGAGTGATAAAGACTCCAAGCTGCAGGAGATTGAGGCAATTTATAAAAAGCAACGCCCAAAAAAAATATCGAAGATAGACGGCATCACAATAGAATTCAATGGCTGGTGGTTCAATGTAAGGCCAAGCAATACGGAGCCCTTGCTGAGGCTCAATTTAGAAGCGGATTCTGAAGAAAAAGAAAGAAGAGCTGCTGAGGGTTATGAAAAGAGCTTGATTTTATTATTTTCTGATTTTATCTAAGCTTTCATTCCAAAATTCTATAAAAAATAAACAGTTAATCCCTATATTATTTTTATTCTAGCATACTTTTTGAATTTCCTGATTTTTTTGACATCAATAAACCAAAATTTTGGATGTATATCGAGAATCCTGCACGAAATTTCCTCCAATTTTATAAATCTCTCATAATCGACTGCATGAACAAGCTGGACCGCTTCTGCTAATATATCATCAGGAAATCCGCTTAACTTTACATTCCGCGTAGATTTTCTGCTTTCACTCTCTATGACTTCATTTATTGCAGAAATAGGCTTTGATGTTCCGTCTTGCATGATGAACCACATGTCTTCTTCTCTTTGTTTTCTCTTTAGTAATGCAAGAGCGATAATAATTGTCAGGTATTCAGCTATTTCATGCCTCTTTCCCAATATGTGGTTAAGGCCAATTATGCACGAGTTTATATCATGTACTAATTGCCTTAATTCTTCTTTGTTTTTCTTTTTTGGAAAAAGCAGTGGAAATCTTGGCGGTTTCCCTTGCCTATCAAGAATGTCAATCGCTCTGCTAAATTCTGATCCGAGCAAAAAGGGTGGCCAAAAATAAGATATTCTTTGGCCTTCTAAATCACGAAAGCAGGGTGGTGCCTCTGCCCTTAATGAATTTAAACAGCTAAGATAACATCTTGGAAACATTATCAGGTTATCAGGATAAGTCTGAGGAAATTCAGATCCTAAGGGGTTTCCAATAATTTTGTCTTTGCTCTTTTGTTTATAATCAATAGCATGAGTCATTTCATGCCTCAGAGTCCATATATCGGCAGATTCCCCTGGAACCATGAAAGAAAGGAACCTTTTTATGCTATAATAAACTGTGCCGGTCTCTTCTGAATCGGCTGTGCCTCCTGCTGAAGCCGAAAATCTATCAGAAATACTCTGCTCATCTTTTATTCTTACATTAAGGCGATGAAACTTCTTGCGTCTTGATAATAATTTCTTTATCAATGGGTCAACTAAGAAAACATTAACGACATGGGGGATAAAAAATTGCTCTACCAAATAGCCAAAATTTCCTGTACGTGAGCTTAATATCTTTCTCAGCAAATCTTGAAAATAAAAATCGTTAGCGTAAATTTCTAGCTTGGCATAATACTCAAGTTCATGTCCATAGACAATAATTTCTATTTTCCTGCCGTCAATTGAGATTTGTCTTTCTGCCAGAATTGTTGCTCTTCCAATTTTGTGCCAGAATGCAAGGAACCTGGGAAATCTGATTTTTAACACCTTCTAATTTATGTTGGAGAAACTCTTTAATATAATCTATTTAAGCATTTCCTTAGCATGTAGCATAAAAACCATAAAATTTAAAAACCATAATCTTTAAATACCCCCGAGTAATCCTAAGCATTAACAGAGAGAAGAGAAGGGAGTTATTATGTTTCTTCTCATATTTGAGAATAATGGTAAAAAGCAAGCTGAAGCCAGTTTTGCCAAGCTTAAGGGAGAAAAAGCGTTATCTGGCATTTGAGGTCATCTCAACGGAAAAAATAAAGGATGCGGACTTAGTTTCAGACGCCATAATGGACGCTTCATTGAAGTTTCTTGGGCAGATTGGAGTTGCCAAAGCCGGATTGATGGTGTTAAACAACAAATGGGACGCGCAAACACAAAGGGGAATAATGAAAGTCGGGCACAAACATGTTGATGGTGTAAAAGCATCATTGATATTTGCCAGCAAAATAAACAATAAAGATGCAATCTTCAGAAGCTTAGGCGTGTCAGGAATATTGAGGAAAGCTGAAAGTAAATATTTGAAGAATTAAAAATAAAAAATAAAACTAGGAGGTTATCACTAAAATGCAACAACCAATGCCGCACCAATTGATGGGTTACGACAGGGCCATAACAATGTTCAGCCCTGACGGAAGATTATTGCAAGTTGAATACGCAAAGAAAACAGTCAGGCAAGGATCCACAGCAATAGGCATGGTCTGCTCTGACGGGGTCTTGCTAGTGGCAGACAAAAGGGTAGTTGATACTTTAGTCGTGCCGGAATCTGTTGAGAAGATTTGGCAGATTGACGAGCACATAGGGGCATCTGCATCTGGAATCCTAAGCGATGCAAGGGTCTTGATTGACAGGGCCCAGCTGAGGGCGCAGCAAAACAGGGTTACTTACGACTCGGAAATTGATACCCTGACCATTGTAAAGGACATATGCGACTTAAAGCAGATATGCACCCAAAGCGGCGGATTAAGGCCATTTGGGGTTTCTGTGCTTGTGGCAGGCATTGACAACCATACTCCAAGGCTTTTTGAGACCGACCCGATTGGCATATATTTCCAATACAAGGCTACAGCTATTGGAGAAGGCGAGATTGAAGTCGAAGAGATTTTGCACAGTGAATACAAGCCGGAATTAAGCGTTGAAGACGGCTTAAAGCTTTCGCTCAAGGCTTTAAAAAAAGTATTGGGAGAAAACTTCAATATTGAGAGGATTGATGCGGCATACATAAGCTCCGCTGAAAAAAAATTCAAGAGAGTCACAAAGCAGAAAGTGGAGAAGCTTGCGTCAGAGCTCAAGGATGACAAAAAAACATCAAAGAAATGAGGGAAGTCATGGTTGCCATTGACCAAGCCGTTATAGCCCGGCTTAAAATACAAGGGCACTCATTTGAGATTCTGGTGGACTGCAATAATGCCCTTGCCCTGAAGGAGGGAAGAAGCGTGGACATGCATGACGTTCTTGCAGCCATGCGGATATTTTCAGATGCAAAAAAAGGAATGGAAGCTTCCCTTACGGCAATGAAGCAGATATTCGGCACCGATGACGCAAGCGAAATTGCCAGGCAGATAATACACAAGGGCGAGATACAGCTGACTCAGGAATACAGGGAAAACTTAAGGGACGAGAAAAGAAGGCAAATCATCAGCATAATCCATAGGAATGGCGTCGATCCAAAAACTCATTTGCCGCATCCGCCCCAGAGAATAGAAAATGCATTTGAAGAAGCCAAGTTCCATGTCGATGAGTTCAGGGGGGTGCAGGAGCAAGTGCAGGAGGCCCTGAAAAGCCTAAGGCCGATATTGCCCATAAAATTCGAGACAAAGGAAATCGCGATAAAATTGCCTCCTGAATATGCGCCGAAATGCTACTCAATCGTGAAAAGCTTCGGGACAATATTGAGGGAGGAATGGCAAGGCAACGGAAATTGGGTGGCTGTTGTCGAGATGCCCGGAGGCATGGAAAGCGACTTTTACGACAGGCTGAACAGGATATGCCACGGGAATGTGGAAAGCAAGGTTTTGAAGATTAAATAAAATGTCGGAAAACAGGTTAAATACAGAAAGAGCAGAGTTGGTGCAGAGATTATGGAAGGTCTGTATTGCGCACATGGAAGTTGCTACATTTGAACAAAATAACAGGTCATTACGGCTAGGCTTAGTCAAAGAAAGAATGGAAGCATTTGAAACCGCTTTTAATAGGCTTAATGAAATCAAGCCAGACCTCGCTGTCCAGTATAAGCCCGAACTTGATAGATACAGGGCATGGTATTCAACTGAAGTATAATGAGTAGGTGAAAAACAAAAATGTCAAAAATAATTGCGAAGGACAAGGAAATATCCGTTCCAGGAGAGACTTTGGCTGTTGGAATGGATGTGCTGCCGGGAAACGGCGCATACAGGGCTGGTGAAAATATTGTTGCCAACAGGCTTGGGCTGGTGGTGATTGAAGGAAGGACTATCAAGCTGATTCCCCTATCAGGAAGATATATTCCAAAAACCGGCGACACGATAATATGCCAAGTGATTGATGTAAGCTTCAGCGGATGGAGGCTTGACACAAACTCTGCTTATTCCGCAATGCTTTCAATGAAGGATGCAACCTCTGATAAGGTCCGGGCCTGAGAAAGCTAAAGGGCGGAAGGATAATAGAAGTCAGCACGCATAAAGTGCCGAGAATCATAGGCAAGATGGGCTCGATGGTGACGATGATAAAGGATGCCACAAGATGCAACATCACAGTCGGCCAAAATGGCTTGATATGGATTGATGGAGAGCCTCAAAATGAGCTGCTCGCAATACAAACAATAAGAAAAATTGAGAAGGAAAGCCACTTAAGCGGGCTTACGGACAAGATAAAAGAATTTTTGGAGAAGAATGCAAAATGACTTACAAGCAAAGGATTGACGGAAGAGGCTTTGATGAGACAAGGCCTATGGAAGCAAAGGTTGGTGTTATTCCAAGAGCTGATGGCTCTGCGATGTTCAAGATAGGCAATACATGGGCTTATGCTGCTGTGTATGGCCCAAGAAATCTGCACCCAAAATTCCTGCAAGATCCCAGAAAAGGGATCTTAAGGTGCAACTACAACATGATGCCTTTCTCAAGCTCCGGCGAGAGGGTAAGGCCCGGAGGCTCAAGAAGATCAAAAGAGATATCGCTTGTCACAGAAAAGGCTTTATTGCCGGTTTTGAACCTTGATGAGTACCCGAATTCAGTTGTGGATGTTTTCATAGAACTGCCGCAGACAGAGGCTGGCTCAAGGTGCGCAGGCATTTGCGCAGCTTCAATGGCATTGGCAGATGCAGGATTGGAAATGAAAGACTTGGTTTCAGCCGTTTCTGTCGGAAGGGTTGCAGACAAGCTGCTTGTTGACTTGGATTATTCGGAAGAAAGCTATCCGGATGTTCCTGTGGCAGACATTCCGATTGCAATTATGCCAAATTCAGGCAAAATAACCTTGCTGCAGATGGACGGCGAAGTCAAAAAAGAAGAATTGATGAAACTGATGGAAATGGGCAAAAAAGCGCTTATGGAGATTTATGAGGTGCAGAAAAAAGCCCTTAAGGAAAAATATCACGGAGTTGAGGAATAATGCACAGGGAACTTAGGAATCACATTATTGGCTTGCTGAGTGCGAACACAAGGCTTGACGGGAGAAAGCTGACAGAATACAGGAAGCCAATCGAATTGGAACAGGGTGTTGTTAAAACGGCAGAAGGCTCTGCAAGAGTTAAAATAGGGGAAACAGACGTAATTGTAGGAGTAAAGCTTGAGGTTGGAGAGCCTTATCCGGACACTCCAAACGAAGGCACAATAATAGTTGGAGCTGAATTATTGCCATTATCCAACCCTGAATTTGAGCTTGGTCCGCCTGGGATACAGGCAATTGAATTAGCGAGAGTTGTTGACAGGGGAATAAGGGAGAGCAAGGCAATTGACTTCAAGAAATTATGCATTGCGCCAGGCGAGAAAATATGGATGGTGATCATCGACATATGCCCTATAAACGATGCAGGCAATTTGTTTGACGCTTCTTCACTAGCTGCATTGGCTGCGCTGAAAAACACGAAATTTCCTGAACTGGAAGGGGAAAAAGTCGATTACAAAGTAAAGACAGACAAAGGGCTGGAGCTGGAAAAAACCCCCATAGCCGTAACCGTAATAAAAATAGGCGACAAGTTCATCGTTGACCCGGATACAGAGGAGGAAAAGGCAGTTGACGCTAGGCTGACAGTCTCTTCGATAGAAGATGGCACATTGTGCGCAATGCAGAAAGGCGGAGATTATCCTTTGACAATTGAAGACATTGACAAGATGCTTGAGATTGGGATTGAGAAGGCGAAGGAATTGAGGGAATATTTGTGATTGCCATGGAAATGTATGAACTATTTGATGTTCTTAATCAAAATATGGGAGTTGATTATAGGATTACTCAAGCGCATCCATGGAAATACAGGATATTTAGAAATGAGCGTCCTGTAGCTGCACTTACGCTTGATGATGGCGTTGTGCATATTATAGAAGGCACAAATCTTGTTTCCAATAGGGACAGGCCCGTACTGTCCAGAGTCGCAAAAGCTTTATCTTCTAGAAGTGTAGGGACAGTATATGCAGGCGGCTTTCTTTGATTTTTAATAGATGCAAAATGCAACTTCTCAATCAAAAACTCCAAAAATATTTTGAACTGACTTCTAAAGCCCTTGAAAAGGTGAAAATCGTCGAGAAGCACAAGAAGGAGGCAGAGGACATCCTTGACTTGGCAAAAAGGTATTTTGATGATGCCAAATATTTTGAGAAAAATGGGGATTTGGTTAATGCCTTTGGAGCAGTCTGCTATTCGCATGCTTTTCTTGACATAGGCGCAAGATTGGGCTTGTTTGATGTCGGGAATGACAGCAAAATGTTCATGGTTGACTAGGTGGAAAGATGCCGCTTTTTTATGAAGCACGACAGATTAAGACTAGAACAACATTAGGAGAATCCGAGATTCATGGAAAACGAGTTGTTACTCTTCCTGTCTTTAAAAATGGGATTGTGAGCATAGTTGATATGGACCCAAAAGATGACAGCGTATTAATTGGAATTAAGACGGATGGATTTGGAAGATTAGCCAGCTTATGCTTTTCATGGGAAGAAATAAATCACAGCAGCCTGTGCGATGTTCTAGGCATCCATTATGTTCCAAAAAACGGAGATTATTTTTTTCCCGATAGAGTTAAATCTCTTCATTTTAACACTAAGCAATAGATTCACATCCAAAATGGCATTGTGAGAAGCCAAAGCGCATTTGAGGCTACAAGGAATATTCCTGCACCTGCCATAACGGGCTCGTTCTGAAGATACGGGACAAGAGTTGACGTGATATATGGGATGTTCACGCCGCTGAAATGAGAAATGAAAGCAAGCGAGATTACGAAGTCAACTGCATTATGCGCAATGGAAAGCAAAGTCAATCCAATTTGAGTCCAGTCCTTGAACTCGTTTATAACATCCAAGACGATGAAAATTATGAAAACGGCAAATGCAGCAACGTAAACAAACTCGTTTAATTTTAAAGGATAAAGCTTTCCTGTGTAAGTTACTACCAAAAGCCCGCATACGATTCCTATAATCGCGTCTTCTGCCTCAATGGCAAACTTCATTTTTTTGATTCCTGAATTGCGCATTTATATAGGTTATGGAAACTAATTCATAGTAATTTATAAGTGGTGACAAAGGAAAGGTTTTTAAAGATATTTTACCATGCCACCCAAATGAATGAAAAAACTGTTTATGTTACAAGATTTGTCTTTGCTCCTAGCGCCAGGCTTCAGGATTATATTAGAATCCCAGAGCTTGAAATTCCGGTATCGGAGCTATACCTGCCCTTTGATCCTAGACGCCGCCTTACAGAAGCTAGCGAGGCTTTACTTGTTTATAAGCCCTACAAGCAGAGAGACGCACTATTCTCCTTTTTATGGTACTTAAACGGCAGGAAAGATCCTCGCCTTAGAGGTTTGGGATCGGTGTTCAGACTTGCAAGTGAATTCACTCCTACAGAATTAGCAGTATACCTAAAGAGAAATGAAGATGTAAAGAGACTAAAACTCAATGTCGTATTGGCCGGCGAAAACCTTACATCCAGGATTTTTCATGAAATCAGGGCATTAAAATACAATCCCGTATTGGTATGATTATTTCCTTCCAAAATAAAAGAACTTGTCTATGCTGACATCATCAGGCTGGTAGTCCCCGTATCTTGGCTTTATCGGCTCTGTATTTTTTGCAGCGCCGCTCTTGAAATCCTCTTTCCTTTCATTTTCCGGCCTGCAATCGACTATTTTTACCTCTTTTTTTGATTGAACATTCTCCTGCGAATCAGCCAAGGTTCTCTGCACTGAATGCCCTTGGGGCTGGAACTGCATCCTTGAAACCTGGCTTTTTAATGAGCCGAGCTCGGAATTCAATGATATTATGTGCTCCTTCAAGCCTGCAATTTCCTGCTGCAGCTTCTTTGTTGCCATTTCTATCATTAATTCAAACCTTTTTTGTGTGAATGCATCCATTTGCTGCTCCATTTTATCCCCCATTTGCATGCGGAACTCCTGTCAGCGCAGAGTTTAATGCCTTCTTATGCTTTTTTTGGGACTTAACCTTTGTCTCCATGTCCCTTTTTACTGCCATCAGCTCATTTCTGAATTGGCTTGCCAGATTAATCAGGGATTGTGATCTTGCTATGCATTCATTTTCCATCTTGCTGAAGCCTTCAATAATATTGTTTATGCCCTCAATCATCTCTTCGGCCTTTTCAGAATTGTCTGTATTGATTACAGCAGCCCTTGATATGTCCCTTAAATCCTCCTTAAGAATTTCAAGGAAAGTGCTTTCAAAGCGCTTCATGAATTCCTCAAAAGCATCAAGCTCGTCAAAAAGCCTTTCGTCAATTGCTTCCCTGTTCATGACAAGAGTGTCCCTGGAGTTCTGAAGGCTGTTGAACATATTTACAGAATGGTGGATCCTGTCAAAAATGCTGTTCTGCACTGTTGTTACCATTTTAATCTTCTACAACCAAAAATATTTTTTTGCCTTTTAACAGTTCATTATTGTCCATTAATCTTTGATATTCTTTACTGCCATAATGTCTTATTAAAATTTCTGAAACGTATCTTTCTCCTATATGATTGAATGGAATATTAAACTCGACATCTCCCAAATTCATTGGAACTTTAGCTAAAAACTGAAGTTTGCCAAGGTGCTTTCCTCCCATATCTATAAAACCTTTTAAGTCAATATATCTGATTACTATCACCTTTTTATTCTTGCATCTATCTCTTTACTATCAAAAAATTAAAAATCTTAAAAATTTGAAAGCTTGTTGCCGAAGTTCTCCCTTATGAATGTGACCATCATGTCATTGCCAGCCTGCTGATAGGATTTCAATGCAGTTGCAAGCAGCCCTTCTCTCAAGCAGACATCTCCCAACGAGCTTAATTTTTCCTTGTCATGGGCCAGCTCATAAGCCTTTGCAGCGTATCCAATCTGCCTATCTCTTAAACATTTGTCGCCAATCTCAACAAGCTTGTGGGTGCTGTTTATCGCGCTGAAAATCTCGATGGCATAGTCCCATTTGCCCTTCTGGAAGCACTCATCCCCTACTTTTGTAAGGCTCTCTACATCATTGCACAGCCTGAATGCCTTTATTGCATCCGCAAAATGACCGTTCTCAAGGCATTTCCTTCCTATTTTCAGCAGCTGCTCGTTGGCATCTGCCAACCTGTAAGTGTCAATTGCGTTGCCGAACAATCCAACCTCTTCATAATGCTCGCCTACTTCTACAAGCCTTTGCCTGTTTCCGGCCAGTATAAATGCCTTTACAGAATCATTCATGTTGCCTCTTCTTATGTACTCCTCTCCTAAGGCATTGAGCAGCTTGGACTTTGTGTTTTCGTCAAACATTGAAAGGTTTACATTGTCAATGCCTTTTTCCAGAAGGACAGGCACAATCCTCTTGAAATTTTCCATGTCTTGTGAGGAATGGCTCATAAACTTTTCATTTGAATCGGCAATTTCTGCCACCATCTTTTTCACTATCTGGTTTTCATCAACTGTCATTTTTGGTCACCTTCAACCTTCCCGAAAGTTGACGTCGGGAAACTTTTTGCGAAAAAGTTTCATCAAAAACGTGCCATCTTTGGGACGGCACGAATTATTTGTCAACAGCGAGACTTTGTTTTTTTATTTTTCGTTAATGTTTTTTGATTTGAATTTTTCTTATTTATTGAACAATTTCGAATTTAAGGTTCTATTACAAATGAAATTTTTCTGGATTTTAATTCACTAAAATCTTTCACGGCTAATAATTTTTTTAACTCGTCAATCGCACTTGGATCTGGATGCGTTCGGAATGGGGAAAAAAAGGTCGCATCAATTTTCCCAATTTGTCCATTTTTAAACGTAAGGACTCCCTCAATGTGTACGTCTTGATTTCTTCCTGTTCCTGAATAATAAGTTCGCTTACCTTCAACTTGGAATACGTGCATTCTGACATCACCTGCAATTTTTAAATCGAAAATAAAACAAAAAAATTAATTCACAGATTTAATCCGTGAAGTAATCAATGCCCAATTCATCGCTGAATCTCTTGGCTTCAAGCACTCTTGTCTTCTTGTCTGCTTTGCCGAGTATCCAAGGGGAATTGACGCCTGTGATTATTGTCATCACAGCAACTTTTCCTTTCATCTGCTCAGAAACCCTTGCTCCCCAAATGACGTTTGCATCTGTGTCAAGGCTTTCTGTAACCAATTCGCCGATCTTGTTTACCTCGTCAAGTGTCATGTCGGGGCCGCCTTCGACATGGATTAAAGCTCCTGTTGCTCCCTTGTAGCTTATCTCGAGCAATGGGTTGCTTAATGCTCCCTTGACCGCTTCCTCCACTCTGTTTGTTGTGTCAGAAACTCCAACTCCAATTGCTGCAACTCCGCCATCCTGCATTATTGCTTTTACATCAGCATAGTCCAAATTAACTAGCGATGGAACTGCTATGGTTTCTACAATTCCCCTTATCATTGTTGCAATCAATTCATTTGCAACAGCAAATGCCTGCTGCACCGGTAAATTTCCTGCAATGTTTACAAGCCTGTTGTTGTCAATAACTATTACAGTGTCTGAGGTTTGCCTTAATTGCTGCAGTCCGAATTCAGCCTTATCAATCCTTGCCCTTTCAATTTTGAAAGGCATTGTGACTGTGCCAATTACTATAGCGCCTGCATCCTTTGCAACCTGGCCAACAACTGGAGCAGCTCCTGTTCCTGTTCCGCCGCCCATGCCTGCGCAAACAAATACCATGTCAGCTCCTTTCAAAACATCCTTGATTTCCTGGATTGTCTCTTGGGCTGCCTGCTGTCCTTTTTGGGGAAAGCCTCCGCATCCAAGGCCTCTTGTCAATTCTTTTCCGATAAGAAATCTCTTGTCAGCTTCGGTTATCTCCAAATGCTGCTTGTCTGTGTTACAGGCGATTATTTCAGCGCCCCTTATTCCCTTCCTATACAGCCAGCTCACCATATTTGAGCCGCCGCCTCCACAACCAATAACCTTAATGTTCGCGTGACCTATTTGCAGGTCCTCGTTTTGCGCAACGCTTTGCTTTAGCGCACTTTCAATAACAAAATCCATTCCCATTCTATTCACCTCAGACATTTTTTTAGCTACTTTAATACCAATTCTCTAAAATTGGAAGTTTCTTAATATATGAACTAGTATATAAATATTACTATTTTGTATACTGGTATACTATAATAAAAAAAGAGGAAAATCAATTATTTTCTGTATTGAAGGATAAGAAAGCGGTTTATAAATTATGAATAATTCATTAATAAGTGGTAACAAATAGAAAAATTTAATAAAACTTTTCCTCTCTTGCCGGATACTCTGACTTCAAGGCTCAACCCTCTTTATCTCCAAATCATCAAAATCCTTGTCGTACGAGACAAATTCCAAGCAATTATTGAGCAAAGCCGTTGTGTAATGTATTAAATCAAAAACATTAAGATTGTATTTTTTCATTCTTTTAAGGCTCTCAAAGAGCAAATTTTTGTCTAATTGCGCGATTTTGCAATTGCCTTTAAACAGCGACTTAATGCAGTCGGAAGCGTAGATTTTGTCATTTTTAATGGCAGAAATAGCATGCTGCGCCTCAGCCAGACACAAGGTGTTTGTAATGAATTCTTCACTCAGGATATCCCTGCATTTTTCTTTGTTTATGTTATCAGTAAAGGCTTGGGTGATAATGTTGGCATCTATAAATTTAGTCATCTCTTATTCCTTAGCTGATGCGTTAATTCTATTGTTTCTTTTGCGCTGTGCTTTTTCTTTTGCTGTATTTTGTCCCCTATCCTAAACATGTCTTCCATTGAAGGAATATCCTCGCTTTCTAAAACCCTTTTGATTATGGAGTCATAACTCTCTCTTGGATATGCTTTCTTCTCTTCCAGTCTTTTCTTTGTTTCCTCATGAAGCTGTATGCTTGTCAGTTTCAATTTAATCACCTTGCTATAGGTTATTCTATAAGTAGTTATAGATGCTTATATATAAATCTTTTCTTCAATAATCAAACCTTGGGTCAGAAGCATCCTTGATTAAGTCATCCTCATCCTTGTATCTCTTGACAAGCATCAGCTTGGTCTTGCTGCAGTACGGGCATTTTGTCTCCTTCTGGCTTCCTTTCCTTATGGAGAACTTGAAGCGGCAGCTCACGCATATAAAGTTTACAGATTCCCCTTCACCGGCTTTTTTCAGGCTCAGTTTTTCTTTTTTCTCAATCTTTTGCTGCTTCCCAAGGCACTCAACGCAAATCAGCTTGTTGTTTGAGTCGTATTTTATACTGTTAAAATCAACTTCACTTCTGCATCTGTTGCATATATACAAAGTGGTTATAGGCATCTGTTTCTTTCTTTTGTAAAGGAATTATAAATAATTTTTGGTTTGGTCAATCAAAATACTTATAAAGAGACAACTAAATCTTTACTTGGGGGGATGGTTCAATAGGCAAGGCACTTTATGTATTATCGCTAAATAGAGTATGGGAGGCAAAGGCAGGCTATGAAATTACGATATGTGAATTATTGGAGCCGCCACAGGCACATAAGAAATCTGTATTGCTTGCGGGCATAAGAAAATTGCAAACTGGGCCAACAGGAATCAATCCTGGCTTGGAGCTGAAGATTGCCGGAATGCTCAATGCTTATCATTCAATCACCGGGACAGCAGCGTGGTATAGGGTTCCAGTGGGAAAATGGGACATAGGGCAGGTTGTAGAGGATATTCCTGAATTCGCGATTCCATTTGGAGACTAACCTATTATTTCCTTCTCTTACCCTTCTCAATCTCCTCTGTTATGTGTTCAATCTCATGCATGTCTGTGATGTCGTGCTGCTCTTTTTTTGGAGTTATATTTTTGTCAATGAATTTCATCAGCTTCCTGCTATACTCATTTTGATTGCTCTCTACGAGTTTTTGCTTGTCAAATTTCAGATAAGTGCCTGCCTTTCTGACTTTTTCCCTGATTTTTTTGTATTTTCCAACCACTTCAAACACTATGCCTTCGCTGGGCCTTATGGTTAGGAACTTCTTGAAGAAGCTATGCCCCATATCCAACTCTATCAATCTCGCTTCCTTCAAGGTAGGCAGCAGCACCAATGACGCAGCCAATCTTAAAATTCCAGAGACAAGGAAAGCCAACAGGATGCTGGAAACGAACACCCATTTTGGCATATGCCCTATTAGAAGCCCCCCTGATGCAGCTCCTATCACAATGGCAAGGCCTTCAAAAAACTTGTAATATGCAATGCATCTCACCCTGTTTTCAGGCTTTACAGCATCAAATATGAAATTTGACGAGCTGAGGTTGAAGCCTGCCCATGACAAGCCTGCAAATATTTCAACCAAAATCAGATAGTAGAAATTGCTTGAGAACAGCCATAAAAAGGGAATCAATGGAGTGAGCATCCCGCTTATGTACAATACAAACTTTGTGCCTTTTTCATCTATCATCCTTCCCCAGATGCCCATTGCTATAAAGCTTGCTATCAATTCAGCAGCGATTATTATTGTAAACTGCAAGTATGTAAAACCTAAATTTTTCAGCATATACACAGCAAAAAAGGGGGCTGCTATGTATGTGGCGAACTTAAACAAAACAACATAAACCACAAAATGGCCATAGTTGGTCTTGTCCATCCTTTTCACAAAGTCAAAAAGCGAGAATTTTTCCGCATGCTCCAGATCAGGCATTGGGTTGTCCATCATTCCCTTGAAAAATGCAGATAAAAGCCTTGCAATAAACGCGATGGAAAACAATATTGTAAAGCCCAAAAACGGGTGCTTTGGTGAAAGATAGTTAAGCAGCAACCCTGCACTTAATGCAGCAATGAATGATGAAGCTCCAATAACCTTGTTCCTTAATCCAAAAAATCTGCCTCTTTCATACTTTGGAACTATGTCACCCATCAAAGAATTCCAGACAGGGTTTATCAATTGGGCAAAGGCTGTTTGCAAGGCCACATATAAAATAAGCAGGTATTTTTGTGAAGGGGATGCATAAGGTATCAACAGCAATGGCAGCCATAAAATTGCATGAAAAAGAGAGCCTGCAACCAGTATTTTTCTCCTGTCTTTTACTATTTCAACTATTTTTGCGGCAAATAACTGTATGAAGGCTCCGACAAGCTGCGGCACATATGTCAATGCTGCAATCATGCTTACAGAAGCATTCAATGCAATTGCAAAGGGCGTCATGAAGGATGCAGTCATGCCGTCCATGGCAGCAAAGGCTGCCCCGTCATAAATTGAATATCTCAAACTCTTTTTTATTTTGTCTTCCGGCATTTTAACTGCAAAACCAGAAACAGGGTATATTTATAACCCTCAGTTTTGCGGGCTAATCCTATATGCCCCGGGCTGCATGAAAACCTTTTCCGTCTGGACTGCAATTCCTTTGTCTTGAAGCATTCCATCTGAATTCATTTTTGATGTTCCCAATGCAACCAACTCATCCTTTAAGGTCATTATCGCGACAATATCGTTTCCAGCTATTTTGTCGTTCAGCCTGCTTATCCCGGGGACTTTCAAGTCAACGCCATGGCACAGGCTTTCAACTGTCGTGTCAAAAACCCAGATTTTTGGCAAATGCTTAACGCCATTTTCAAGTGGCTGTATTGCTTTTCTTATGAATTTGTCATTTTGCTCTTCTTTATAGAAATGATATGCATCTGTCAATTCATGCAATGTGAACAAAGTTGATTCGTCAAAAGGGCCTGCCTTTGCTCTTCTTAATTCTGCCATGTGCGCACCAACCTTTAGTTTTTGCCCGATGTCGTGAATCAATTTCCTTATGTAAGTTCCTGCTTCTGTTCCAACATTGAATAAGACATCCTTTCCGTCAATCTCGAGAATGTCAAAATAATAAATCGATCTTGTCCTCAGCTGCCTTTTCACGGAGCTTTTTATCGGCGGCATTTGCCGTATCTTGCCGAGAAAATGGCCTTGTATTGTCTTTTTTAATGCCTCTTCATCGACTTCCTTATGCAGGTGCATTATTGCAACATACTCTTTTCCTGCTGTGAGAAGAGTTTGTACAATTCTTGTTCCCCTGCCAAGCGCTACTGGCAAAACTCCTGTAACAGCAGGGTCAAGCGTCCCGCTATGCCCGCTCTTGTTGATGTGCAGAATTTTCTGCACGAAATCAGAAACCTGATGCGATGTCGGGCCTTTTGGCTTGTCGATGTTTACTATCCCATAATTTATTATTTCTTCAGTTTTTCTTTCCTCGGGATTGCAGCCTAAATCAGGATTTGTTTCAGCTTCTTTTCTTGTAAGAACTTCTCTTTTTGTTTTTTCAAATGGCAAAAGGCTTTGCATAACCATAGAAGAAATAATTCTTTAATAAAGTTATTTGTCTAGACGCTCTTCGGCGCTGTCGGCCTTGATTCCTGAAGCCTTGGCTTTGCAGGCATTTTCGGGGCATGCTGCTTTGGATGCAGTTTCTGCAGCTCTTTGATTTCCTCCTGCTCAATTTTCTTTGCTTCCTCGGTTTTTTCTTCTTTAGCCTCTTCAACCTTTTTTTCAATTTTGTCTTCAGGCTTCTCAGCTTTTGTTTCCTTTTCCTCTTTCTTTGCAGGCTTTTTTTCCTCAACCTTTGCCTCTTTCGGGGCATCGGCAATCTCAACAAAAACTTTGCCTTTGTCGTCTTTTGCTGCATTTACCTTGACTTTGCCGGGAGGATTTTTTGCCCCGTGCTTCCATATTTTAAGATTCAGATATTTTCCAATCACAATATTTTCTGTCTTCATGTGCCTCATAATGAATTCCCTGACCGCTTTCATAGCCTTGTTCGCCTTCTTGAAATTCGGGACTTTCAGAGTTTCCCTTCTAAGCGGAATCACGTAAGCCCTTTCCAATATTGTCTTTGAAGCTTCTTCTTTCTTTGCCATTTCACGCCTTGTTCTTCCTTCTTCTCCAGCTTCTCTTTAGTTTTGTATGCCTGCCTGGATGCACTCTTCTTGTCTTGCCGTATATTTTTGGCACTGTCCAGAACGGAGCCCACCTGGTCTGCCTTCTAAGCCTTGCAAGCCTTTTCTTCCTGCTGGGATGCTTGTAGCGTGCCATTTTATGCTCTCTTGATTTTTATGTCTCTTTTCTTTGGAGTTAACTGCTCCAAAATTTTTCTCAATGTCAAATCGTCAATCTTGCCTTTGATTTGACCTTTTTGGATTGCCTGAAACAAAACAATCAGCAATTGCAGCGCCTTCTCCTGATGGGCTGCCTTCAGATTTCCGTATCTTGACAACGCCTCTTTTGCCAAAAACTGCCTTGCGACAGATTCCATGTGCTCAATCTGCTGCTGGATATGCGCCTGCTGCTCCGCCTGCTCCTGCAGTTTTTCCTGAGATGCTCGCGAGCTCGCGTTCATCTGCAACCTCATCAATTCTTCCAGCTTTCTTTTTCTGATTTCATCGAGAGCGGGCATTTGATTGTTATTGCGTTTTAACGGCTTTTTGCTCCTGCTTTACTTCAATCATTTCCTTTGCTGTTTCAACAGGCTTGATTTCCTGCTTTGGCTTTATGATTTGCATCTGGCCTGCAACCTTGTCCAAAAATGACCTTCCTTTTGGAGTCACTACTCTTCCCTTATGCACGCCTTTTTCCGTGAATTTTACAAATCCGGCTTTCTCAAGCTGCTGCAGGGATTTCCTCAGGATATTCCCAGAGCCCTTGTAGAAATGCTCTTTCTTGACTCCCCTGTTTTTTTTGCCGCCGTATTTTGACCTTAATTTTGAAACGCCTACGGGACCCAGCCTGTAGACAGCCCTTAAAATAGAAGCTGTTCTTGTGTACCACCAGTCGCTATTGACAGGGGGCCTTTCCTTATGCATACCCGTCTTTACAAAGGGAGCCCATGCCGGAGGCTTAATTTCGGGGATTTTTTTCAGTTCCTCTGCTGCCTTCGCAATCAATTCCTGCGGCTCAGCATCGTACATTGTTGGCATTTTGGTTTGTAAATATTTTAATTTAAATTTTTCAATCCGAAAATTTACTTCGTAAATTTTCAATAATTTTTGTGCACGTCGGCATTTTGCATTGGAGGTTGATCAGTCTCGTGCTCCTCCTCCGTGCAAATTTATTGAATTAAACAGTCACAAGCGGTTTACTTTCAGGCGAATACGCATAAAAGCCGCTCTCGGGTTTGAATTTTATTCGTTAATGCGCCAGTTTATTGAAATTTCTTCACACCTTGCGGTGTCAGAATGGCTAAAATTATTAGCTCATCCGAGAGGATTCGATTAATATTTATAAAGATTGCGTATTTTTAGTGCCTTCTCTGAGGCAAACTGCCCCATAAATGCCTGGCAAGTTTTTCCAAAATCAAGTCTTCATTTCCCAATTCAGATTCGTGAATCGCTGCTACTTTTCGCAGAAATGATTTAGCACCATATCCAGCCTCAGTTTCTGCAATTCTTTTTAGAAGCTCTGCCTCGGACCTGACCTGAGCCATTCCGGTTTTCACAGTGCTTAAATCATCAAGGGCATTAGGCTTTCCACCTTTTGTAACATAATCCAAGGCCTCTCTTTCAAATTTTTTATATGCGACTCCCGTATTTGTCGTCACCAGCTCCAGCATTTCCCATAAGCTTGTCCTTCTTGCAGGGCCATCTAAATGTTGCAAAGCAGCCCTTCGCATAGCATATCTTGCCAAGAAACTGATTGAAGCATGATTAAAACCCAATTCCGCTGCAAAGGCCATCGCATCAAACATTTCTCTTGCCCTATATACAAAAACAGGGAGAGATATCAAATCTTTTCCAAATTCCCTATAACTTGCAACAACTTCTGGCATTCTAAAAGCAGTTTCGGGGTCGATGAATAATGCATCACTATATTTTCCAACTAGTTGTGCGAAGCTCATTTGCAATTAAAATGTATATGTTTTTATAAAAGTTTACAATTATGATTTTGCTTCTAACCTTCTAACCAAAGCCTTTATAAATTTCTGAATGTTATCAAATAATAATTTTAAAATATGCTTATTTATTTTCCATATAGAATAAAATGATAGAATATATTGAAAAAGCATACAAACCGGAACAGATTAGGCACATCTTGAATCCCATAGTAGATAAATGGTTCTTCACAAGGTTCAAGGAGTTTTCATTGCCGCAATTATTTGGAGTTATGGAAATTCACTCAAGGAACAATATTCTGGTAAGCGCGCCCACCGGCGCGACAAAAACATTAACGGCTTTTTTATCAATTTTGAACGAGCTTATTGACTCCAGCGAAAAAGGGATTTTAGAAAATCGCGTCTATTGCGTGTATGTGAGCCCCTTGAGGGCATTGTCAGAAGATATAAAAGTGAATCTGGTTGAGCCGCTGAGGGAAATGGAAAGGATAGCAGGAAAAAAGCTGAACATAAGGGTGGCTTCAAGGACAGGCGACACATCTGCATCTGAAAAGGCAAAAATGCTCAAGCATCCGCCGCATATCCTGATAACGACTCCCGAAAGCCTTGCCATAATGCTGACTTCAATAAAATTCAGGGAATTGCTTAAAAATGTGGAATGGTTTATAGCAGACGAGATACACGCATTGGCGGAAAACAAAAGAGGCGTGCATTTGTCCTTGTCGGTAGAAAGGCTGAATAAAATCTCCCCTTCAATGACAAGAATCGGGTTGAGCGCCACAATATCGCCATTGGAAGAGATTGCAAAATTTCTTGTGGGCTACGAAAACGGAGCCCTAGAAAATCAAAAATTTTCTGGGCACAGAAAATCCAGCGGATTTTCTAGTGAACTAAGGAATTGCAAGATTGTGGATGTCCAATTCATAAAAAGCATGGACTTGAAAGTCCTCTCCCCGGTTGCAGACTTGATTGATGAAGAGCATGCAATAATGCACAACTCAATGTACTCGCTGATTGACGACCTCATACAGGACCACAGGACAACCCTGATTTTCACAAATACAAGAAGCGCGACAGAAAGGGTGGTGCACCACTTGAAAGAGAAATTTCCAAGAAAATATGCCGAAAATATAGGGGCGCATCACGGCTCATTGTCAAAAGCTTTGAGGCACAATATCGAAAACAGGCTGAGAAAAGGAGAATTGAAAGTGATTGTATCCAGCACATCCCTTGAGCTGGGCATTGACATAGGATACATAGACTTGGTCATATGCCTTGGCTCGCCAAAATCAGTTGCAAGGTTTCTGCAGCGCGCCGGGCGCTCTGGACACAAGCTGCACGATACCGTAAAGGCAAGGATCATTGTTTTGGACAGGGACGACTTGGTTGAGTGCGCTGTCCTGCTAAAATCAGCAATAGAGAAAAAGATTGACAAGATACACATTCCAAAAAATTGCCTTGATGTGCTTGCGCAGCAGCTGCATGGAATGTCCATCGAGCAGAGATGGAAAACCAAGGAGCTTTTTGACTTGGTAAGGCAAAGCTACTGCTACCGTGAGCTTGAATGGAAGGATTTCATCGAGGTTGTTGATTACCTTTCGGGAAGATACATATCGCTGGAGGACAGGCACATCTACGCAAAAATCTGGCACGACGAGGAAACAGGGGAAATTGGCAGGAAAGGGAAGATGTCAAGGGTCATTTACATGACAAATATCGGCACAATTCCCGAAGAGTCATTCATAACCGTGAAAGTGGGGGAGCAGATTATAGGGCACATCGACGAGGCATTCCTTGAAAGGCTGAAGAGAGGGGATGTTTTTGTTCTTGGAGGGGAAAGGTATGAATTTTTGCATGCAAAGGGAATGGTTGCCTATGTGAATGCATCAGTGTACAGGCCCCCTACAATCCCTTCATGGTTCTCCGAAATGCTTCCATTAAGCTTTGACCTGGCGCTTGAAATCGGAAGGTTCAGGAAGCTAATGAACGAGATGTTCTGCGCGAACAAGCCTAAAAGCGAGATAATTGAATTCATAGACAAATACCTTTACGTAGACAAAAACGCATCCGAGTCCGTGTATGAATATTTTTACGAGCAATTCAATTATGCAGAGATTCCATCCCACTCAAGGATAATACTGGAGCACTATTCCGACAGCAAGAGCAAGAGGAAATATGCGATATTCCACACGCTTTATGGCAGGAGGGTAAACGACTGCCTTTCAAGGGCTGTTGCGTTTGCAATCGCAAGGACTCAGCATAGGGATGCTGAGATCGGCATAAACGACAATGGCTTTTACGTAAGTTACGACAAGAATGTCAATGTGATGCAGGCATTCAAACTCATAAAATCAAAAGAGATAAGAAAGGTAATGGACATGGCGCTTGAGCACACAGAGGTTTTGAGGAGAAGGTTCAGGCACTGCGCAACAAGAGCAATGATGATTTTAAGGAACTATATGGGGCACCAAAAAAGAGTGGGAAGGCAGCAAGTCTCCTCAATGATATTGATGAACGCTGTGAAAAGGATTGACCCAAATTTTTGCATACTGAAGGAGGCAAGAAGGGAAGTTCTGGAAGATTTGATGGACATAGAAAATGCGTCGAAAGTGATCGAGGGAATTGAGCAGAAAAAGATTTTGGTGAAGGAATCCCATAACAGCCTGCCTTCGCCGTTTGCATTCAATCTTGTGCTGCAGGGCTTTACAGACATCATGAAAATCGAGGACAGGCTCGAGTTCATGAAAAGAATGCATGAGCAGGTGATGGCGAAGATATTAAAAGCCCAATAATCGGCATTTTTATTAAACCAGTCTCTTTAAGAGCTCCGAGGCAATCAGCTCCTTCTTTTCGTATGCCAATGAAAAAAGCGCTTTTTTAATCATTTTTTCAGAAATAGTAAATATATAATTAAGCTTGATGACGCTGTCCTTTACAGCGCCCTCTTTTTTAGATAATGATATTCCTTTCATTTCCAAATTGCTAGTTATGCCTGCCACAACTACATTTCCGTATTCCTCGAAAAGAACCATTGCAGGCCTTTGCTTTATATCCAAAGTATCCACAAACTGCATCTCTGCAAGAATAACATCTCCAAATTTAGGCATTTTCCCATGCCTCGTCCTCTTTGTTATCCCAAAGCTCTTTCATCTTTGGCTGCTGTATTTTATGCAAGAACTCATCATACTGGTTTCTTTGCTTTAATGTGATAAAAATCCTGCTCATTTTTTCCAAAAGCTCGTTGTAAGTCTGCCTGGGATGCTCTTTTGCTTTTTTCAGCTGATCTATAACGCGCCTGTTTAATTGAATTGTTGAGACATTTTTCATACATAATCACCTATGTACTTGTTATTGATAACTTATATATAAGTCTTTTGGCAAGCGAATTTCTGCCATATATTTTTAAATTATGCCTTGGTGAATATTCGTATGATAATCGGCATTACAGGCCCAATAGGAAGCGGAAAAACAACAGCTGCAAAAATATTTTCAAGGCATCATTTTGCAAGGATTGATGCTGATGAGATTGGGCATAGAATAATCAAGAAAAATTCTGTCGCTTATAAAAAAATAATCAAGGAATTTGGAAATGAAATCCTTGACAAGAAAAAAAATATTGACAGGAAAAAGCTTGGGAATATTGTTTTTAACGATGATAAAAAACTCAAAAAGCTGAATTCGATAGCACATCCAATAATAGTAAGTGCGATAAAAGATAAAATCAAAAAAATAAAAGCCGAATGCGGGGATAATTCTAAAATAGTGATTGATGCTCCCCTCCTCCTGGAAACAGAAACTAAAAATCTGGCCGATAAAATAATTGTGGTTAAATCAAGCAAAGAAAAAATTGTCAAAAGATTGAGTAAAAAGTACACAAAAGAAAAAATAGAAAAGATTTTAAAGGTGCAGATGCCGCTTTATAAGAAGCTGAAGCATGCTGATTTTGTGATCGACAACAGCAAAGGTTTAAAGCGTCTGGAAGAACAGGTTGTAAAAATAATCAATCATCTGTGTAGCCTTTCATACAAATGAGTAATCGTCTCTAGTGATTTTAGCCCAGAGCCTACATCTAGCATTTTAACTCCTTCGACTAAATGGACCCTTGGAGGGGCTTCACCCATTGTTATGTTTATTGTTAACCTGTTTGCAATTTCAGCAACATATAGACCTGCTGGAGTGAATTTATTTTCTGGAATATGTTTCGCCCTGATGAATTTAACTTTAGGAGGGATTGGGGAGGGAAGACAGATGGTGTCAGTAATCATATTCTTTTCCGATGCGCCCACCACTTCTTGGCCTTCGCCTGTGACATCAGCAGCTTTATCGGCAACATACAAGGAATTCGCAAAGACAAAATCACCATCCTGTTGGTGATAAGCAAGCCAAACTCCAGCAGCCTTGCTAATTTCTGCAACAGCCTTTCCAGTTTCACCTAGCTTTGGCATTAAATACACCCTTCTGTTCTGTTTTTTTACCAAGGGCAATGCTATCTTATCTTCGACTTGCATTTCTCTGATTGCCTGAGCAAACCTAGATGCTGCATAACTAAGCACAGCATCGAGGTAACTATTTTTAGTTATATCGGGGAATTCTAATCCTTGCGCTTTCAGTCTCTCTATAAAAGTTTCATGACTATTAGGAAACGTTAAAACAATATTTGTATCATAGGGTGTCTTAATTGGCGCGTCTCTCGAATCTGGACTTGTATTTTCAAGCAGTGCCTTCATTACAGGATCAGTTGCAACTTTTTCCTCAAGGCGTCTTAATTGGCACAATCCATCTTCCTTTGCAAGAATTATTGGGACTAATTCTCCTTCAGCAGAACGTGATATGTACTTGCCTCCACCCTCAGTTACTGCAAAAGCTTTGATAGGGATTCCCCAATTTAGTGCTTGCAATATATCTATCCCTTCCACATCAGGACCATTTGTAGCAACAGCAAAGGTTAATTCATACTTCGCCAAAGTCTCACTGAAAGCAAAAAGAGCTTCTTGTATCCCATCAAAAAGCCTGTCAGTTTTTGTATCTCTCATAGGACCCATGCTGTCCATCCCTATTATTGGCCCCGCATTTAAATTCTGCAATGCGCCTACTTTGGGCAAATCATACTCAGTTATTTGTCCGGTAGCTATTAAATGGTTAAGAATTTTTACTTCTTGTTGTGTCAGATGAAGGTATTTCATTTAGTTTAGAAAAAATTATCCGTTATTTAAATCTTCGTATTTTATTCACTTTATAGTAATAATTAATTTTTAATCAAAAACCTTAAAAATAATCAATTAATACTCTATTTATATGAGAATCGCAGTTTATCCTGGAACCTTTGACCCAGTTACGAATGGCCACATGGATATCATTGAAAGGGCCCTTAAACTCTTTGACAGGCTTTATGTTGTTGTGGGTGAAAACCCGCAGAAAGAAACTACATTCTCTGCAGAGGAAAGAGTTGAGATGCTGAAAAGCGCCTTAAGAAAGCACAACAATAAAATTGTTGTTGAGCATTTCAACGGGCTTCTTCTTGAGTATGTTAAAAAGAAAAAATCAAATGTAATCGTGAGGGGGCTGAGGGCAATTTCCGACTTTGAGTATGAATTCCAAAGGGCACAATTCAACAGGGAGTTTGAAAAAGGCATAGAGACAATTTTCATCATGACAAAAGATGACTATGCATTCCTAAGCTCTAGCATAATAAAAGAGATTGCGATGTTTCATGGATCTGTAAAAGGGTTTGTGCCTGAAGTTGTGGAGAAAAAACTGAAGGAGAAATTTAAAAAATAATTTCTTATTCGTAGAACTTGCTCAAGTCCTCTTCATGGGCTTTTCTCCTTGGCTTTCCCTCGAGTGCTATTCTTTGCTTTACCAGCCTTGCTGCATAGCCTGCAATGGAATTCCTCAATTTTGTAGAGGAAACATTTGTGTACTTATTCACAAGCAGCTTGTTTTTGTCAAACTGTGAACTGAATTCCTGCCCATGCTCTTTTATAAGCTTGACTGCAATCCTCTTGATCAAAAGCGTTTTTATCCTTCCCATATTCACTCGAGCTTTG
>JACPMW010000047.1 GCA_016185805.1 Candidatus Woesearchaeota archaeon
TCTGCCTTGTCAATATTCAAGGATTTAATGTCCTCAAAGAAAGCCTTTTCATATTTTATTGTATACTCATTCAAAGAAATCCCTTCCTTGTTAGCGCCTTTTATGGTTTTGTCATCAACATCCGTTATGTTCATGATATGCTTCACCTTGAATCCCGAATACTTCAAGTATCTTTTGAGGATATCAACGCAAATAAATGCACGGAAGTTTCCCATATGGGCATAATCGTGGGTAGTCGGGCCGCACGAGTACAATTTGACATTTTTCCCTTTAATCGGCTTGAAGATTTCTTTTTTTCTTGTTAGGGTATTGTATAGTTTTAATGGCATTTTTTCAGAATTATTTAATGCGTTTTTAATTCTTTTTATTTAAAAAAGAGCGAGGGGCCGGACATCCGGATGCATTGCATCATTCGAACCGGCGCATAAGCGGGATTGGCGCAACATTTCATTGCCAAAAAGCTCAAATTGCTGCATTGCAGCCGCTCGCCTTAACCGCTTGGCTTTGAGGTTTTAAAAAAACCCTCGCAAAGCGGACAGTTGCATGCTATAGCATGCTCGCTTTCATCTTTGCCCTCGCAAAAGCTAAAACAATGTAACAGAACTAGCAACAAAAATCACATCTATAATAATCTTGCCTAATCATGAATAGGATAAAGCTCCAACGCATATATAAATGTTTATTTTTATTCATTCTTTTCCTTTTACTTGTCTATGCCGCGCTTATTGAAGTCTACAGATTCCAAGCTCTTTAGGAATTCCTCGAATTCTTGGACCTGCCCGCTATTTTCGCGGGCTCGCGTTCCATATTCCGCAGAGTTTAGCTTTGTCTTTTGCACCAATTTTAACACCTCCGAATTGTTTAGAAAAAAAGTAAGGTTAAAATCGGCAACTAACACATCACAGCTGTATAGGCTGCATGGGTAGGGCTAATGATATGCAGAATAATATTCCTACTCCAGTGAGTTGTGAGCGAGTTGCTCACTCGCATCTCAATGTTACTTGCCATTTTGTCTGTCTAATAAGCTCCCTATATTTAAACATTATGTTTTTAGACTATATATTTTATATAAAATTTTATTGATTTTGGTTATTTGATTCGCTTGCCTGCGCCTGCTGGCTTAGCTCATTCAATTGCCTCAAAGATTCACATGATTGCCGCAAATGCTTGTTGCTTATCCTGTCGCATACAGAATAATCCTTGTTGTCAAGCACGAATGTCATATAACAGGAATCTCTTCTGCTGTCAGTTGATATATCCTGGCATATGGAATTGTCATTGGAAGATTTGGCAATGCTGGAATAGCATAAGTCCCTTATCCTTAAATTTATTATCTTAATGCAGTAATTTTTGTTGCGCTGCACCTCCCCTATATTGCCAATGCAGGTGTCTTTTAAGTCAGGCACCTCAATTGGGCTGCACTGCTGCTCTGCCTTTGACGGATTTGTCCTTGCAAGCTCCTTGATTTCATCCAGAGTTTCGGATGATATTGCAAAAGGCTCTGCCTTTTCCTCTTCCTTTTGGCAGTCCACAAGGCAGTTTTCCTCTTGCGCTTCGCAGATATTGTTGCCGCAGCAGGGGATAATCGGCTTGTTTACGCAAACATTGTCCTCAACAAAATCATTGGTGCATTGGTTGTTGTCATTGCATTCAAGAGACTGCTCCTGGCAATTTTTGCAGGGGCCTCCACAGTCAATGCCGTTTTCATTCTGGTTTTTTATTCCGTCAAAGCACGTTGCCTTTTCTACTTTTACAACCTTGATTGGCAGGGTTGCGACAGCTTTCTTGTCCTCATACTCTATGATCGCCCTTAAAATATAATCACCAGCTTTGGCATCCTCCGGCACCAATATCCTTGTTTGCGTTGAGCCGAAAGTTTCAATGGCTCTTGTCTCTATCTTCTGGGTAATCACCTTGTTTGTTAACGGCTCTATAATCTCCTGCTTTATCACCACATCATATCTTTTTGCAGAGCCAAGATTGGAAAGCTCCTTGACAAAGGAAATGCTTTGGCCAGGCTCTACAGTCATTTCTATCGGCTCAAGATTCAGGTCAAGCAATCTGGAAGGGGCTTGCGGCTTCAAGTACAAAAATGAGAAAATTCCAGCTAAAAACAGCAAAAATAAGGCAATGGCAAAGACTGTGGTATGTGAGAGGTGTATCTCGTGCCTTATTGTAGGCTTAAATGCGTCATCAATTTCGTCTCTTGAAAAGCCATACCTGGCTAAAAAATTCTTTATTGCGTAATCGTCATAGCCCTTTTGCCGGAGCGATTTGATGTAATCTGTCAAACTCTTTTTTGGCATTAGTAATCTTTTTCTTTTCAAGAATATTTAAAGCTATTTATATATTCCTAAATTTTTTCAAATTTAAGTCTTTATTTATGCTTTATTTAGCCTAAAATAATTATTTAAATAGCATTTAATTTTTTATTAAATACTTTATCTATACTTTATTTATACTTAATAAAGCATAAACTATTTTTATAATCAATAGTAAACTTTAAATAGTTATGCTAAAATTAGTATAAAATATGTATACTAGTAGATAAAAATGAGTATTCAAATAAGAATTACTGTATCTAAAGAAATCAACGATTTGCTAGAGAGAGTCTCTAAAAAACTTGGCAAAAAGAAGTCAATGCTAGCCAGGGAGCTTATGGAGCAGAAAATGTATGATCTTGAATTGATACAAAAGGAGTTGAAAGACTTGGATGAAAAGGGTTGATGCAATAAAATGTTGAAAAACAATAAAGCTCAAACAACAATATTCATGATAGCTGGACTGCTGATAATAATTGGAGGAGTAATTTTCTTTTACTCAACGCAAAAAGTTCCAACAAAATTCGAGCCTGAAATAAGGATTGTGCAGGAGCAGGTGCCCCTGGAGTTTAATCCGGTGAAGGATTACGCAAATGCCTGCGCCTATTCAGTTGCAGAAGAAGGGCTGAAAATAATCGGCAAGCAGGGAGGATATATCAGCTTAACCGACAAGTCGCTAAACAAAGAGGCTTTTTCAATAACAGACAATCCGACTGAAAGCGAAGCGGTTTCATTCGCAAAAGAATCTGAATTAAAGATACCCTACTGGTGGCATTTGAAGTCAGCAAACGGCTGCAAAGGCGATTGCAAGTTTGCGTCAAAAAGGCCGGAATTAAGAACGGTTGACAATTCCATAGAAAAGCAGCTGGAGAGGTATATTGATTTGAAATTTAAGGACTGCCTGAATGACTTTGAGCCGTTTGCAGAGCAGGGATTTAAAATAATAGAGGCCGGAAAAATAAAAAGCGATGTTACTATAGGAACAGAAGACGTCATTGTTCTTGTCAACTATCCATTAAACATTGAAAGGCAGGATGCAAAAACAAGGATAAGCCAATTTACTGCCAGGATGCCCGTCAACCTCGAGAAAATCTACGAGCTTGGCACTAAAATAACAAATATGCAGGCGAAGCACCGCTATATTGAAAAGCATGTCTTAAATCTTCTTGTTGCATTTTCAGGAGTGGACAAAAGCAAATTGCCTCCAATGTCGGACATGCAGTTCAAGTTTGGCAGCTCGACAAGCTGGCGAAAGAGCGACATCAAGAGTAAAGTAACAGGGCTGCTTATTTCATACATTCCTTTGTTTCAGGTTGATGGAACTTACAATTATGAAAGAAACACTTTTGATTCGGAGCTCAAGCAGAGGCTTTACGATTCCACAATAATACCGGTTGCAAACACAAGCTTCAAGGACTTGTCTGCGCAGTTCACCTACCTTGATTTCTGGCCCGTTCATTTTGACCTGAACTGTAAGGGCGAAAATTGCATTCCTAGCTCCACAAACAGCATAATCTCGTTTTTCGGAATACAGCAGTACAGGTTTGCCTACGATTTGTCATTTCCCGTTTTGGTTGAATTGCAGGACCCGTTTGCATTCAACGGCAGGGGATACGCATTCAATTTCTTTTTAGAGGGCAACATAAGGAACAACAAGCCAATGCCTGTTGATTTTGTTCCTTTGGAAAGGGCCGCTTTGTCTGAAAGGTCATTGCTTTGCGACGCAAGAACAAGCGGCAATGTGACAGTTGCTGTTGCAAGCGCCGCAACAAGAAAGCCTGTTGATGGCGCCAATATCCTTTTCACGGTGACTGATGAAAGCTGCTTTATAGGATCCACAAGCTCGGAAGGGACCCTGCAGGAGAGATTTCCTGTTGCCGTTGGAGGAATGGTCAATGTAGTAAAAGATGGCTATGTTGGCAAGGTTGTGGAGTTTGACCCCCAGCTAAAGGCAGACTCTTCATTGAAGATAGAAATATTCCCCCTCTACAGGAAAAAGCTGATTGTAAAGAAAAAAAGCGTTGTAAAAACTCCCCAGGGATGGCAATTCAGCAATGTGCCTTCTGATTTGGGCCCCAAAGAATCTGCTACAGTAACATTGACAAGGGCGAATGGCGAAGGCGAGCTTGATTCGTCGTCTGTTGAAATTTATGAAGGCCTGCAGGAGGAATCTGCAGAAATAGAAGTGGCACCCGGAATCTATACTGCGGACATAAGCCTGGTTTTGGATGAGAGGATAATAATCCCTGAAAAACAAAAATGCTTCAAGAAAGGAATTTTTGGGGAAAAGGAATGCTTCACCATCCCCAGGATAGATTTTGGCGAAAAATCAGCGCCTGGCCAGGAAAAATTTCCTTCAGGTGGATTGAAAATGAACATTACCCTTAATGCCAATGAGCTTGAAAAATACGGCACCATGGTGCTCTATGCAGTCAGCGTAGACATTGCCAATGTGCCTGAACAGAACAGGGTCATCGAGGACACGGACCAAATAAACAAAATCGAGGAATACTCGCAGACCTACCAATTGGCGCTGCAGCCGACATTCCAATGAGCACAATCAAAATAATGCTGCTGTTGAAAAGGAAATTTTCGGAATATTATGACATCAGGCAGTACAAAAAAAAGCATGCGGACCAGATAATCGTAAAAAAATATTCAGCCGGGAACAGGGAAATAATTATCGACGAGGAAAAATGAGCAGGAAAGAGTACTTGCATTTTGTCGCATCCTTCTTGATAGCTCTTGTGCTCACCATTCCATTCTATACCACGAGCGTGTATGCGGCAATAAACAAAGTCACGGTCAAAGGCAGCGATGGAATTGAGGGGTTTGCAAGGTCCACAGATTCATTAAACATAAACGCCCAGGTTTCGATAAGCGGCGACACAATAACAAAAGACCAGGTTATCCTGGGCTCTGGCACGCAGTTTGACGCGTGCACCGCCTCCATTAATAACGGCTCGGAATGCACACTCAGATTTCCTTCCAATGGCACAGAGCAATTCGAGGCAAAATCAGTGCCGTTTACAATAAGCCTTTTTAGGGATGACAAGACTCTTGACGATTCTGAATCAGGCACTGTAACAATAGACAGCAAAGCGCCTCAAGTCAAATTAAGCTCTGCATCAAAATTCTTCTCGCAGCAAAATGTTGTTGTTGACTACGATGTGACTGATTTTGCTTGTGACGATGCGTCATGTAGCAATAAGTGTGTCGGCATCAAAAGCATTGAGTTTTATACTCAAGATGGGGCATTCAAGCAGGCAATAAACCCTACAACAAGCTCCTGCAATGTAAAATCAAGCATAAGCATAGATCCAAAAACCTTTAATGACGGCAAAAATTCCGTTTTCGCAAAAGCGACAGACAAGTTTAATCAAATATCAAGCGAGACATCAGTCACATTCAGCATTGACGCAAACGGCCCCCAAATCATCACAAGCTCATTCGAGATTTTGAGGAAAGGAGTGGCCATTTCAACATTTTCATCAACAGGCGTCAGTGTTGATGTAACAGTAAACATTTCTGCAAATGATCTGGATTTGAACTCCGTGAGAGCAGATTTGTCCGCATTGAATCCGTCCCAGAACCTGAAAAATGCCAAAGCATCATGCTCTGCCATAGAAGACAGTATGTCTTCGTGCAAGTGGGGCATTGAGCTGGATCCAGGCATCGCAGGTCAAAAAACCATAACAATAAACGCCTCTGACGCTTCCGGCAATAAGGAAAGCGCAACCATAAGCAAATTCCTGAGCATTGACGATAAAGGGCCTGTTGTCCTGTCTTTGTCTACAGGCACGGAAAAAGAAGGCCAGCCTATTGTGAAGGCAAGCGGCAATACAGTAATAGCCGCATTTGAAGAAGCAACAGGCTTGGCTCCGGAAGATGTATTTTTAATTGTTGGCAGCAGCAAAATAAAGGCAACAAGCTGCAGCAAAGAATCTAATTGGGTTTGTGTTTGGAATAATGTCAATTTTGCCAGGGCTACAAGCGTGTCAGTCGATCCAGCTTCCTTGGATATCCTTGGCGTTGACGCAGCAGGCGACATATTCCTTGATGTAAGCGTCGATATTAATGCCCCTGTTGTGAGGAGCATAAACATAAGCAATATCGGAGGATTAGTTCCTGCATTTTCTGGCTTTGCAAAAATTGGGGACAAGATTGCTGTTGTTGCGAATGTGACCGAAGACAATGATGTCTTTGCAGTCGCTGATTTTTCAAGCTTTATAAGCGGAGCTTCAAATGTTGCAGGCTCATGCGAAAGGCTGCAGGCAGATGAGCATATATGCACTTGGCTCAGCGATTCAATAAATCTTCAATCTTCCAGCACTATAGGATTCAACTTCAGCGATAATGCAGGCAACACTTTAATTTTAACAAGGTCTTTCAAGACTTTCGGCGTTGAAAATGCGACTGTGCCTGATTTCTGGACTAACATAATCGGTTGCTCGCCATCAACAATTGACAGGGAATTGGGTCCGTTAATAAACCAGAGAATTTATTGCCAAATTGCCTTAAGGCCGAAATCGACTTCAAAGGCTGTTTCAACTGTGTTCATAGGCCCTGCAACATGCTCAGGAAATGGCTCTTCTGTTGTGCAAAATGTTGAAACTTTCAACACAGAAGTAGGCAGCACATCCCCTGTAATAAAAATAACCCTGAAAAAAGACGACTTCAAAATTAACAGCGCAGAGCTTAGCTGCTCCTTCAATATTTTTTCAAAGATTGGAAGCTCCACAGCAATAACAAAAAACCCTGAGATTGAAAATGCAAAAGTCAGCCTTGAATTCTTCAACAATCCTCTTGGAGAGCTCGGCAAGGAAGTGCAGGACAAGATAAAGGAAGCGAAGGAGGATGCGGAAGGAATATGGGAATTGATAGGAACCTTGAACAAGATAGTTTACTGGGCAAAGAAGATATGCACGATTATCAATACACTTTTTAATATAATATCCTTCTTTTATTTCGTTTGGGCTATCATAAAGGGTGCAGAATTTTCATGTGAAGGAAGTGTCTTTGCTAATTTGTTTGGAGCGTGCGCAGCCATTGCTGGACAGGCTTCTGTTACATGCCTGAAAACCGAAGGGCTGTCTGGCACAGGAGAAGGGCTATACAAAGGATTGAACTGGGCATGCGATGTTGTGAACTGCAAGCAAACACCATTATGGGGGCCAACAGTAAAGAATTTTATCAACAATGAATTGCCGCTTGCCTTAAGCCCCGGGCAATATGTCGGCTCAAAAACTACCATACAGCAGGATGGACTGGGATTCGGCACTACAAAGCCGATTGAAGTCAAAGGGACTGATAACCAGCCCCTCAAGCTTGGAAGGCCAATCAGCGATTACATGGACCCTAACAAGAATCTCTTGGTTGCAACTTTATTTGCCTGCTTGCCTGGGATTATATACGGCTTGGATAAGTACAGGCAGATTAAGTGCCTCTATGCTGACTGTTTGCAGAATGCAGTCGGAAAGGAAGGATTGCCTGTTACTGCATGCGAAGACCAAAAGGCATTTGCCACATGCAAATATATCACTTCAGAGTTGTTTGCCATATTCCCATGGACAGTTGTATTTGATCATTTCATGAGGCTCATTAAAAATGCAATGTCAAACCCTTTTGCATTGGCAGGCATTGCTGTTTCGGTATTCTGCGAGCCAACATGCGGCATTCCTGCAGCTGCCGGAGGACAATTTGCTTTCCATGCATGCAGGGGCTTGAGACTGCTAAATATGGTTGGCACAACTGCCGAAAACGTCAAGAGCATAATAGACCAAGGATTTACAATAAGGGAAGACTATTGCGACAGGCTGGAAGATGATGATAAGAAGAAAGAGGATAAGGTAACAAAACCAACATCAAAAAAATGAAAAAAGAAATGTCAAATAAAAAAGGAGAAAGATTTGAGTTTGGATTATTGATTGTAGTTTTAACTATTTCAATATCGTTGCTTTCTTTTGTTACAGAAGAAAATAATCTGACAGGCCTTGTTGTTGAGGAAAGCCAGAAAACTCAAATCTCCCCAATTTTATTGGAATTCAATGATGTTAAGTCAATTTCAACATTATCGGCAGGAAATTATTTCATTGACGGCGATGGAATTGTTTACTGGACTGACGATGATTTGAAGCCAGCGATAGCAAAAATCCATTTTTTGGAGGAATCCCAAAAAAACAGGCAAATCTACATAGATGCAGAGGGAAATGTCGGATACATCTTGGAAGCTATAAAAGAAAATGAATAACAAGAAGCTGTTTTACAATAAAATTGCTAAAGGATTGGCTAGCATAAAATGAAAAGAGAACTATTAGATTCAAATATTTATGGAAAGATTGTTGAAAAAATGGAGATGGATTTTGTATTAAATAATTTGCCGAAGTCAAATATTATTGTTTATGGAAGTGACGTGATTAGAAAAGAGCTGCGAGATACCCCAAAAGAAAAAATAATGATAACGGAAAATAAAAAAGCCAAAATAAGAATATTGCTTCTAAACATTTATGATTTTATGGTAAAGAACCACCAACTTAAAACTACAGAGGCTGTAAAAGAACTTGCAGATACATACTATACCGCATATAAGAAATTTAATGGGCTTAAACCAAAAGAGAATATAATTAATGATTTTTTAATAGTTTCCACTGCCACTTTGAATAAGCTTGATGTAGTTTACTCGGAAGACAACAAAACAATGCTTGGCAAAGAAGCTCTCAAGAGCTATGAATTAGTTAACAGTATAAAGAAACTAAACACGCCAAAATTTAAGTCATATGAGGAATTCAAAAATGAAATCAGCAAGAAGTAGCCCTAACAAATTGCCTTATGCCTTTCCTAATCTCAGGATCCTGCATAGCTTCCTCTATTTCAGCTATCAATTTTTCCTTAGCTATTTCGGATTTTTTGTGTTTTTGCGCCACCATTATCCTACTATTATCTTCGATATTGGCTACAAGCGTTTATTACAATAACAGCATAACAGCCAATGCCGTAAAAGAAGTTTCATTGGACTCTGAAACCGGCATTTCTATCATAGAAGTTGATGAGATTGGGGAATTAGTCTTCCTCAACGAGGGCTGGTATCAAATAAGGAACGGCTTTGTGTTTTACCTTGACACTTTCAATTCATATGTGCCTCTTTACATCAAGGTGAAGAATCCAGAGCAGCAGAATGGCTTGCTTGCTGTTGATGCAGAAGGGAACATTGAATTTGGCATTGTTGTAAATTTGCTGAGGGAAAAGGAGATTGTTGATGAAGAAATTATTGAAGAACCAATCCAGATTACTGGAGAAGTGACTGGGTTTGAAGGCGTTAGCGCATTTGCCACTAAGCCAACTGGAACTAGGCAGGTGACTACATATATTTATCCGCCAAAATATCAGGACAAAATAGCTGCAACTGAACAAAAATATGGATTGCCCAAAAATCTTTTGAAGGCAGTTATCAATGTGGAAAGTAAATTTAATCCAGATGCGGTTGGACCTGACGTTAAAGATAAAAAGACTGGAAAAATTGTTAACGCTAAAGGTCTCGGGCAATTAATGCCTGAAACACAGTCAGATTATGGAGTAAAAAATCCTTTTGACCCATATCAAAACATAGATGGCGCAGGGGCCAGATTAAGGACCGCCCTTAAAAATGCAAATGGGGATGTTGCACTTGGATTATCTATTTACAATTCTGGTGAAGGCACTGTGCAGAAAGCTGGCGATATACCGACCAATCCTCAGACACAATCATTTGTAACACAAGTATTATTTAGCCAGGGAGCTTATAATTCACTTACCAATGTGCCTAAGCCTTTTGTAGTAACCTACAATCAACCGGAAATTATCACAACAGGAATGTTGCAGAACGGAGTATCATTTACAAATATAAAAGCTGATGGAATATCTCAACAGGGAGTTCAATTAGCAGGTTTTAATTTTGGTAATTTTTATGATTCTGTTGTTCTAAAATTTACAGTTGCGCAAAAATTGCCTTCAACAGTGAAAGATTCCAAGGTTGATATTAAAATAGAAGGCGAGCAGATTGCAAATTTCGGGGCAAACAGGGCAATATTGGACAAAGAAACCGGTGAGGTAGTCACTATCGATGCAAAAAATCTTGTTGTTTCAAGGGCATCCTACACACAAGATGAAATAAATAATCTTAAGAATAGATTTAATGGAGACGAATCCAAGGACTTTAAGGCCGGTGACATAGTTGTTTATAATGGAGCTCTTTACGAGTTTGTGCAGGCTGATTTTGGCACAGGAGTAGGAACATATACCCTTAATCCACCCGGGAAGCCAGACCAAAAACAAAAAGTGTCGATTCTTGATTTAAATTTTAGGGGAAGGCCCGCCTTTTCAAGCATAGAATCATTTGCATCAAGCAGGGTTGCAAGGCTCGGTGAAATATATTCCGTTGGCGAGGATGGAAAGGTAAGGGACGCGCAGAACAGTGTTATCGCCCAGCTTAATGGGAATTTTGAAGAATTAAAAAATAAAAAAATTCAGAAAAGTCTAGAAGTAACTGATACTGAGCAAGGACCTAGAGGAGCGTACTCGTCAAAGGTCAATTACAAAATAGACATTGTAAACGACTTAGCACAAGCTGAAGCAAAAGCTGACGAAGTATTAAGAAACGAGTTTGGAGATATAATTTCCATTGGTGGCAAACCAGCAACATTGAAAGACGTAACTTATGTAGTGCCTGAAATATTAAGCGAGGATTCCATAACTTTCAATCTGGGCGCAATATACGAAGCTGATGGAAAATATTATCTGGACATACCTGGCCTGGACAAGCCAGTTGGAGTTGAGATTGCCAGACCAAAAGTTGGCAAAGAGTATTTCAGGTGGGAAGACCCTAGGAATGGGCAACTTTACAGGTTAATCGACGGAAAATTGGAGGTTTATAACGGCGAGTGGTTCTGGTCAGGTTTTGATCCAAGGTCCACGCAAATTATAGCAGAAGTTGACAAACTGGAAAGGAAGGGATATGAGGAAAATTTATTTGCAGCAAGAGATGCTTTGGATGCGGAACAGGCTACTCCTGCACAAAGCGTGACTGCACCTGAAACTGCGGCACCATCTGCGCCTGTTGTTCCTGCAACGCGTGGAGTGGCTGCGCCAGATGCTCAAAGCTCAATTACAACCAGGCCAGCAGTTCCAACTAAACCAAAGGGACAAACATTGCAAGAACTAAAAGATAATGGTGCAACAGAAGACCAACTGCGTTTGATGAGGACAATGTTGAAGGATGGGGATATTGCAGGGTTTGTTAAGAAACCAGGAGAGGAAGGGCGTGGCTATATAATTGTTAGAACTTTGAGAGAAGATGGTCAATTGTCAAATACCGTACATATTTATGATTCAGACGCAGTGGGTATTGCAACAGGCTGGTATGATGGAGTAATTGACGTGCATAGTAAGCACTATAAAGAGGGAGATATAAAATCAATATTACGACAAGCAGGCAATGTTCCAGATGCGTTGAGGGAAACTGTAGCTTCTCCAGAACTACGAGACCCAGCTTTAGTTGAGACTATTCAAGGTTTGAGCACTAGGATTTCTGTTGTTGGAATTGATGGGAGCAATGGTGAAATAGTGCAGCATCTAGGTAATTACTATTTAAGATTAAAAAAAGATGATAAAACTATTGTATACCCAGTAACTTTAAGGGATGGAGACTTTTATGACGAGCAGGGAATGCAATTTACAACACAAGCTCCTACTCCAACAACAGCAACAAGAGCTCAGGTTGTTTCTACTAATTTAGAAGGGGGAAGTCTTGTGGCAAGCCAATATGGTGTATTAAGGAAAGAAGGCAACGAATGGGTGAATATTCAAACTCAAGCAAGATTTACTGATGAGTGGATAGCGAATGGTTTGAATGCTAATTTGCTGGCAGTAATACCAACCTACAACAATATAGAGCAAGCGTCTGAATTAGATATTGGAAATTATAAGGTAGACAAAAATACTGGATTAATATCCAAAGACAACAAGCCAGTTGCAGTTCTAGCCATTAGCAAAGAAGAATTACAAAAACTGCAAAGCGACAGGCTAATTGTTGATATTGACTTCTTAGAAGGCAGGTTAGCTTTTGTAGAAGGTGCTCCAGTTGCTGTTGCACAAGCAATTCCGCCTCCACCAGTTGCGCCTGCACCGCCGCCTGCAGAACCTGCACGGGTATTTACCAATAAAGGGCCTTTCCCAGTCATTCCTTATTATGCAGGTTGCGGCTTCAAAACTGGACTGGCATATACAAAATGTAAAAGTGAAGAGCAGAGCATAAATTATTTACATAAAGAAGAAAGCCTGACCTTGGCAAAAATAACAGTTGATGAAGGCAATCCTTGGTATAAGTCTGAACCAAGATTTATATTTAAAATAAATGAACGGACAGGGGAAGCTGAATGGTATGAAGTGCCGCCAGCAGTTCTGGGCTTCTCCTCTCGTATAAAAATTGAAGGTGATATTGGCACATATATTAAAGATAAATATCCCGATAAGACAATAAAACTTACTGTTAAAGATGAAGAAGGAAAACCTACAGATTTAACCCTAAGTCCTGAATATCTTAAAGAATTTGAAAGACAAAATGACGGAAAGAGCTTGGTTACGTATTTAGCTGCTCGTGACACATATGTTGAAAGCAATATTCTCTTGGTTCCAATTGTTGCAGTGGCACCGGAAGCAGCCCGAACACCTACTGCTCCTGCTGTATCTCCCCCACCTGCAGCAAAAACTCCAGCAGAAGATGCCCGAGACAATGTTCTCAATGACTTAAAGGCAAAAGGAGCTACTCCAGCGCAAATAGACTCTCTGAGGTTGCATATGACTGAAGGTGAGCAGGCAGAAATAACCAGTGATGGAAATATAATAAGAACCATCATCTCATCAAAAGGTGAGCAGACTGGAGCATTGTCTGTTTATAATAAAAAAGGAGAAAACATTGCTTTTGTAGCTCCAGAAGGCGATATTTTTGAAAATCCAGAAGCTACAAATAAGGAGGAAATCAGAAGAATTTTATCCAAAGCCACAGCTATAGTGCCGGAGCAAATTAGAAGGGCATTGGCAGAGCAACCAGCTCCTGCCCCGCCGGCAGCAAAAGCTGAGGATGCAGAAGCGCCAAGAGAGTCAGTTGCCCCAGCACCATCTACAACTTACACAATTGGCACTAAACTTCAGGATGCTGGAGGCTATTGGGAAAAAGAAAAAGAGGGCTGGAGACGTTATAGGCCTGATGGGACTGAGCAGGGAAGCTGGTATGGCGGAGAAGAGCCTCCGTTGTTGAACAACTTTGACGGTTCATACTGGTTAAAGGAGGAAAAAGGCTGGAAACTATTCAACAAAGACGGAACTGAGGCAGGACGTTTATGGGATAAGGACGAGCAGCCTCCAATTACCGAGAAAAAACCAGAGTCTGCATTGGATAGGCTATGGGCTTGGGCTTCATCATTATTCGGCGGAGAGCAAAAGCCAGCAGAGCCTGAACCAACACCAAAAGAAGAGCCAAGAGCAACTCCAGCAGAACCCAGTCCAACAGCACCTTCACTAAATGAAAGAAGAATAGAAAGCGCAAGGCAAATCAAGGAATTGGAAGAGCGATATGAAAATGAAATAAGGCGGGGCGCAGATAGAAATGACTTAATTCCTCTGGAAATTGAAATTGGCAGATTAAAAAACACAGCTCCCCCAAATGAAGACTTTCTCAAACTTTTGGAAGCATCAGGCACGGACAGAAATGAAGTGGCCAGAAGCTTTAGATATAAAAGTGCAGATCAACTTACAGTTCAGGACATTAAAGATTGGCTGTATTTTGAAAATCAGATCATCCCAAGATTGAAAAGCATAGGATATGAAGTAAGGGAAGAGGAAAACAAAGAGCTCAAAATTTACAGGATAGGGGCTGAAAAATCTGTAAGCGACTTTGCAGTTCCAGGCTTATTCGAGATTGCTCCTCCTGTCCAAAAAGGAACGACAACATCTGCTCCAGATGTAATTCCCGCACCTTCATCTGTTGTATCTCCTGCCACTATATCAGCGCCTGTACCGCCTGAAGGGACTGCGGCAGTAGTCAATTATTACCATGATGAAAAAACCGGACAGGTTTATGCCATTACGTTAGGGAAAGATTCTGACCCGGATTTCTATTATCAATTCAATCCAAGTACTCGCACATGGGAAGTGTTGGACACAACTTCTGGTGAAATTGATAAAATAACAAATCCTGCCAATGATAATGTAAGGATTAAGAGTTTGAATGAAGTCCAAACCATAATACAGACTCAAAAAGCTCCTGCTGTATCTGAGCCGACATCAGTTCCAGCGCCAGCTTCGCCATCTCCATCAATAAGGGAGCCAAGCGGCGAAAGAATTCCGGAAATAGATGAGGAAGATATAGAGGTTGCTGGGCTTTCTGATGAAGAATCAAGAAGATTTGCAAGGGAACAAGGATTGACTGCACAGGCTGATGGCGGCGGAATAATATTTCGATGCCCGGGCGGAACAAGGGGGCCAAGATGCCCTAGTTTACCTAGTACACCGATTACTCCACAAAAGCCAAAGGAAGAAGCTATTCCACTTTACACTGCCGGGGACACTTTTAATTTTTACTTAGGGCCTAATGGCGAAGTGATTGGGGCAAGAACCCAAGAGGTGTTTAAAGATTATAAATATGATCCTTCAAGGAAAAAATTAATCATAGGCAATAATGAACTTGATGTTGTTGAGGGGCAAGCTGCTTTAACTAAGGTTAATGTCCCAGGAGGGTCCTTTACATTAAATTTGGATACAAAGATTGCTAAAAAGGAAACTCAAGGTAATTTGGAAATTATTACCACCAATCTTGGGGATATAATAATCATAGATGAAAAATCAGGACTAGCTTTTGGATATGATGTAAAAACCAAAAAATGGGTGACATTGTCAGTCTTATCAGATGGAAGTACAAAAAAAGAGGAAGGATTAAAAGCAACTTTGGCAAGCCATACCCAAGCAGCTGAAAGGGCCCAAGAAATTATTCGGGAAACAGCTGCCGCTTTAAGTACAATAGGCTATCTTTACAATTTAAACCAAAATAAGGAAGCTTTGGCATTGGTCAAAGAGGAATTGAGAAAAAATCCTAACGATGAAAACTTGCTTCGTTATGGTGTTGAATTATCAGATAGGGAAAAAGATTATACATCATTAAAATCTTATGCGGAAAGGCTAGTGGTGTTGAAGCCTAATGACAATACAGCCTTAAATGCTCTGGCATGGGCAGAATTCAAAAATGCGAAAACGCTGGATGATTTAAAAAGGGCTGAAGGATATGCAATTAAGTCTATAAATATTCAAAGAACACCTAATAATGTACATACGCTCGCTTCCATCAATGAAAAACAAGGCAAGACTGATGATGCAGAAAGATTATTCCTTGAAGCTTATGTCAAGGATTCGAAAGACCCTCAAAAATTAGTTGATTACTACAGAACAAGCAAGGAAGCCGACGAAAGTGGCATTGAAGTGAGCCGTGTAAAAGATGCCAACGGAAATATAGTAACAACTTATGCAGACAAAAGCAAAATCGTATTAAAGCCCAATGGCGATGTTGATATAATAACACCAGAAGGAAGTATTATCTCAGCCAAAAAGGAAGCTAAGCCTGCTCCAGTTTCTGCACCAATCTCAGTACCAGAACAACAAGCAGCACCGCCAGTACCACCCGTTACACAACCTTTACAACCAGGACCAAAATTTGTAGATGTTAACGGAAAATTGGTATTAGCTATTCCTCCTTCTGATAATATGAAACCAGGTCATGAACTAGCTCATGAAGAAACTGGACTAAGAGGTCCAGCTATCATAAAACAGGCAGATGGTTCATGGAAAGGTGAAGATGGAAAAACATATGTATGGGATACTAAAATTGGATGGACTCGACCTATTCCTGAAAATTTCGCGCTTACTGGAAAAGTAATCCCATTAAATGACCAAAAATTAAGGCAAGCGCTTGATTTACTTGGTTACTCATATATAGAAGATACTAGGGAAGCTGTTGAGCTATTCCAGCGTAAGAATAAGCTAAAAATTGATGGCAAACCTGGCGATGAAACATTGGGTAAAATGAATCAACTTTTAGGCGAACAGAGAATTGTCTTGCAGCAAAAAGAAAATGCCCAAGGATTTACTCCATTGACTTTGGCTGAATTGCAAAGCCATGGAACAGGCATCTACAGGATCGACAAAGATGGCTATATTTATCAGACCATAGTAGATTATACTACTACAGAGTTTATTGTAGGAGTTGCATCTCAAGAAGTAATCAATCAATTATATGGCTATAATGCATTTAAAATTGATTTTGATGGAAAAATAATAAAAGTAGGAAGTAGATTTTTTACCCCAACAGCAACAGCACCAGCATCTCAAGACGCTATAAAAGCTCTACAAGCAGCATATGAGCAAAGGCTTATATCCATTGATGAAAATCCTGTAAAGGATGTAGTGGGCTTAGGACAAGGATTAGTGGAAGGGGACTATTCTGTGGTTAACCTTCAAGGTAATACTTATGTATTTTCTAAGGAGTTGAAAGATGCATTTAATTTGCCACTTCCAATGTTAAAAATAGATGCCCAATCATTAAATATCCTAGAAGGTGCAACTTTTAAAGTAACAAAAGAAGGTGACATAATATTTGACGCTGGAGGGCAAATAAGGCAGGTAAATTCAAGGCCTAAGCAAGATTTCTATCAAAATACTCAATTACTTGAAAATAAAGAAGTAGTTGCAACAATTATAAGTAAAGATGGACAAACAGCAAAATTAGTTTTTAAGGATGGCACGACTAAGGATGCCATTGCTGTGGAAGACCTTAATGGTGTAGCTTATTTCGATAAAGATTTCAAGAATTTGCTTTTATCAGAAACATACCCCGATTTCTTCGGACAAACTCCAACTCCATCCGGGCCCGAGCCATCAAGACCTGGGCTGCTACCTGCTGCAACTCCTGCCCCACCTCCTGCGATACCCTCATTTTTACCCTCATTGCCAGAAATGCAAGGTGAAACTATCGATCCCAGTAAAATAAAAATAAACCCTGCTGTAATCCCAGGCGGTCCAAAAGTTCCTCCGGCTGGCGAGCCCAAAGGACAACTGCCTCCTTCTGTAACTGGTCAACGACCCATACATCACAATTTTGTTCAATTACCAGACAAAACTGTATATTCTACTAAAGTTTATCAATCAGACAATCCAGATTTTGTTTATGTCCAGCAATTTAAGGTTGAAGGCGCAAGTGAAAAAGGTCAGCAGCAGTTTTTACTGCATAAAAGCATGGTCGACAAAATCAATTTTGCACAGTGGATCGGTGATCCAAAAGCAATTCCATTGACCGATGGCGGAATTAGAAGAGGCGCAATATGCGCAGATAACAAATGCTCATTTATTGACGATATACAGGTTAAAGGGAAACCAAACCAAGAAATTAAAACAGACATAACTTTAGGCGAAGGCGGCAAGGAATTGACAAAGAATGTTATAGACACAACTTTTGATCCTAAAGGGGTTATCAAAAAGGAAATATTCTTTGATTCTGTCTCAAAAGTGACAAGCACGATAATCACAGCAAATAATAAACAAACAATAACCTTTGAGAAAAACGGCAAAAAAGTTGATGTAGCCCCTGATGTATATCAAGCCATTAAATCGAATGCTAAAGATGATAATGTAATCTCCTATTTCTTTGGAGAAGCAGCTAACCAAGGATTCACAAAGCTGGACAAGGAGTCTTTCAAGTCACTGGAAGGAGGACTAGGCTATGTCGGTGATTTAAAAGGCAGGCATGTAATCTTGCTGGACGCAAACAAAGTGGCAGCCAAACAAGGCGATACCCTTTTAGGATTTATTGACAGGCAAAAAGGATTGTCTGCCACAATAGAAGGGCCTGCAACAATAGACCCAGTGACAAAGGAATATAAATTAAATCCTGGAGGAACAGCCTTTGTCGAAGAAAAAGCATTTGATGGCTCATTAACATCAAAGAGAGTTGAACAGCAATCCAAAGATACTTTTGCCAAGGTTGAATACTTAAAGGGAAAAGAAGTGACTTATTTTGGAGCAACTGCTTTGGTAAATGGAAATGAATATACAATTACTCCGATTTCCGACAGAAATGACCCATTCTATGGGTATCTTAAGCTTGAACCTCAGAGCGGAGGGGAGTCACTTTATATGAGCACAGGCGAGCCAAACATTTGGAATCCTTTTGGAGGTGGAAATATATACAAAAAAGGTGCTGACGACAAATTACAAAGAGTTGATGACAAAGAGGCAGTTTCTATCAGGAATGCATTGGATAAAGAAAGAGAAAACAGGGGATTGCCTACATTTGCGCAAGTCTCTTCACAAAGATTTTTTGTGAATGTGGAGAGGGTATTGACGGACTTCCAGGGCTTTGGGTATTATGCAACCTTGTTCTTTGACGAGGATTCATTGTTGAAATGGAGAAATAATGTTGACAGGCTGTTTGCAACATTATACCTTGGGACAGAATACTGGAGCAGCACAATATGCGGAGAGTATCTTGACGGGGAAGATGACGGAATTGCTTATGCCGAAACTCCCCAAGGATTGTCTCAAGTGGCTGCGCATATAGAAGCAACAAGGACAGAGCCTATATTGACTCCCACAGGCCAGGAGTTCATCTATAAAATCACCTTCAATGTCAGGAATGGGGATTATGACAAAGACCCAAACGCTCCTGAGGAAATGAATGTCAATGTCGTATTGAGGGGAGAGAGAACCGTTGCAATATTCAAGCAGGATCAAACAGTGAAAAGAGGCTCTTCATTTGGAAGAATAGGAAGAAATGCGATAGCTCAGGACAGCACAGCCTTCTACAATGAAATCTGCCTCACTTTTGACAAGACTCCGTTGAGATGGAAAACCAGCAATGGCGAGATATGCAATACGATTGTCGAGTCTTCAGGAGCGCCATCGACAGTCGCAACATCAACAACTGCAACTGCATCTTCTGGCGGAGGGGCTGCTGAAGGGGACGTGAACGATTTCTAGCTGGCGGAAACCAAAGATTTATATACAAAATAAACAAAAGTTTTTTCATGCAAAAGGAAGTTAGAAATTTTACTGTGCTTATAGAGCAGGATGAAGATGGAATTTATGTAGCTAAAGTTCCAGATATACCGGGTTGTTATACACAAGGCAAGACAGTGCAGCAGGCTGTGGAGAGAGTTAAAGAAGCGATACAAGTTTGCCTGGAAGCTGATAAAGAAGATCATCATCAGATGAAATTTGTTGGATTGCAGCAGGTTGAGGTTAACTTATGAATGGTGAAGCTTGTACCTATTTCTGGTAAAAAGCTCTGCAAAATCGTAGAAAAACTGGGTTTTGAGAAAATCCATCAAGTTGGAAGCCATGCAAGGTATATGCATCCTGACGGCAGAAAAACTGTTGTGCCTGTACATGGAGATGAGGAACTGGGCAAAGGCTTGTTGCTTGAAATAAGGCAGCATGGCGTAAATGGACAAAAAAAGTATACAAATGAATATTTATTTACATGAAAAAAACAAAATCAAATTTTCTTGACTGGAACAGCCAGATTTTACTATCCTCGCTTAAGAAAATTAATTTGGATATTATATT
>JACPMW010000048.1 GCA_016185805.1 Candidatus Woesearchaeota archaeon
GGAATTGCATACATAATGTTCTATGCCGGGCAATGGGGAGGGGGAGATTCAAAGATGCTTATGGGCTTGGGCGCAATGATTGGAATTGATGTTGGGGCATTGTCAACCCAGTTTTTATCCGGGTTTATAATCAATGCATTGTTTGTAGGGGCAGTTTACGGACTGTTCTGGAGCTTTTACCTTGTGCTGAAGAACAGGAAAAAGTTTTGGGCAGGATTCACGAAAGCGCTGTCTGAAAAAAATGCAGTGAAAACTAAAAAATTATTGCTTGTTTCGCTGGTTTTGTTTTTTGCATTGTTTTTAATTGCAAATTCATATTACGCCAAAATTTTTGTTTTGTCGCTGGCTTTTTTGGCATTGTCGACATTTTACCTGTGGGTTTTTGTCAGGACAGTGGAGAAAACGTGCATGCACAGGCTGGTTGAGCCCTCCAAATTGACCGAAGGGGACTGGATTGTAAAGGATGTGCATGTGTGGGGCAAGTATATAACGGGCCCGAAGGATTTGGGGATAAGCAAAAGCCAAATCAGGAAATTAACCGAGCTTTACGAGAAGGGAAAAGTCAAAAAAATCCTGATAAAAGAAGGGATTCCGTTTGTGCCGAGCTTCCTGATAGCTTTTGTAATAACCTGGACATTTGGAAACCCATTAATATTGCTGGTTTAAGGCAACCTCCTCATCTGTGCAGCAAAATGCTCCTCTTCCTCCTCATCCAAAGGCATTGTTTTTGGAGCATGAGCCCTTGGCTTTTTCTCCTCTTTTTCGAAATGCCCAATGTTTTTTGTCTGCTCCTTGAGCTTGAGCTCGATTGTTGAGATTTCCTCCTCATTCAGCTGCTTTGGCTGCCATTGCAGGTTAACGCCGTCATTTTCCCTTCTCGGAATAACATTTATGGTGAAATGCGCCACTGTCTGGCCTGCTGGAATCCCGTTTGCTATGAATATATTCGTGCCTTGCGCCCCGAGAGACTCGAATATCGCGCTTGAAATCTTGTTGGATGCGAGAGACAGCCTTCCTATCTCAACATCCGGAACCTGCTCAATTATTGGATAATGTTTTTTTGGCATGATGAAGCAATGTCCCGGAACAGCCCCGTTCACATCAAGCACAGCCATTACAAACTCGTCCTCGTAAATTTTTTTTGAGGGGATGCTGTTGTCAATTATCTGGCAGACCAGGCACGTATTTTTAGCGGCCATTATCTATCACCCAGCATCTTGGAAATATCGTCAAGATTTATGCCGCTTGAGCCTTTTTTTTGCTCATCTTTTTTTGGCTCTGGAACTTTGGAAGGGGGTGATGGCATTTCCTGCTCTTTTTCTCCTCTTAAAGCAGCAACCAATTTGTTGCCTACGCTTTCAATTTCACTCTGCTGCATCGGATTTTGGGGCAATACAAACTCTATGCCGTCTTTCTCTTTTCTTGGGATTACATGCACCATGAAATGCTGCGCCCTTTGGCCTGCGGCAACACCATTAGCCACGATTATGTTTGTGCCTTGGACTTCTATGCCCCTAAGCATCGAGTTTGACAATGATTTTGCAACCATGAATATATGGGCAACTTCATCATCCGGCAACTGCGGCATTATTGAATAATGCTCTTTTGTGAGAAGAAGGACATGGCCGGGATTTGCAGGGTTTATATCCAATATAGCTACAACCTTATCGTCTTCATATACCTTCCTTGACTGAATCTTGCCTGCAACAATCTGGCAGAAAATGCACTGCTTTTTCTGGAACTCCTTCAGCTCTTCAGGGGACATCTGCTTTATTTTCTCCTGCAGCGCCTTCAATTGCTCGGGGCTTAAGTTTTGCTCGGCCATACCAATCTATATTTATCTCATATTTTTATAATTATTGATTATGGGGTCTGGCAAAAGAAGTTTCCAACACAGCATTGTGCATTCCTGCACTGGTTTCTTGCCAAATTATCCCTGCAGTCAAAATGAATCGAGCCTTTTTTCCCGCAGCTGTCAACCCAGTAAATCTTGTCATCTTCGCATTTTTTGCCAACATTTGGAGCGCAGTACTTTTCGCATTCCCCTTCCCTGCAGACTTCGCCAGAACTGCATGACTCAACAAATTCCTCTTGACTCTGGCAGCTGTCAAACCAAAATACAACATCTCCAATGCAGCCCTTTTTTTCATGCCTTTTGCAGAATTGAGTGACTTCTACATTAAAGACAGCCCTGTCCTGGAACTCAAAATCGTCCACTTGGATAGTCACCCTTGAGAAGCCATCCCTGTTTTGCTTCACCTCACAATCAATGTGTTTTTCATTGTTTATTGCACAGTCCACCAGGTTTTTGCTGGTCTGGTCTATTATGGTGTAAACCAGCCTTTGCGCATTTGTCTCTTTGTCTTGGGCATATTTCCAAAGGTTGCTAATGACATTTTTCCTCAAGCCAATGCCTGATACAGAAACGTCAGGCAAATTGCCAATTGTGGGAGGGGTGTTTTCCTCGGGAATTTCCTCTTCTTGCGCTTTTTCCTCAATGAATTGAGAAATTCCAAGCCCTTGGATGGCCTGCTTGCACTCATCATTCAGCTCTGCAGACAGCTTGTAAGAAATCTTTTTTTCACCAGATATATCTTCAAACTGCCACATTATCAAGGGGTCAGCTCTTATTTCAACATTGCCTTCCACATTTTCTGCGAGATAAGTGTTTAAATCATCTATGCAGCTTTTTGGTATGAACTCGTAAAACCTGAAATTCTTCACTTCTGCATTTTTTTTCGGCCTTATGGTGATTTCGACAGTGGTAATGCCGTCGCAAAATGTGAACTTCCGGAACATCTCGACATTCTGCCTTGTAATCTTAATTTTTTCTATTTCCCTGTCAAAATCAGAGGGGCAGTTAGAGCATCCAAACTCTATTGCCTCCTTTACTATCCTTCTTGCCTCATCGTCGCTTATGTCTATGGGGATGAAGGTGCATTCAGGCTGGCTGCACGCACTTGCGACCTTTGCAGATTTTCCCGCTCCTTCCAGGAAAAAGGATATCTTGCCGAATTTCGGAACAAAGCAGATATGGTAAGGATACACCATCTCCAGATTTCCGGCATAGAACGAGCGCTTCACATCATCGTTTTTTACAATGAACACATTGCTGCCGCCGCTGTTTTTTAGGGTGTCCTTTATTATTGGTACTTCCTTAAAGTCTTCAGGATTTATATTCCTGTTCAGGTCAAAAAAATAAATCCTGTCAGCATTGCATGGAGCTTCATAAGCCTTTAGCTCCTTTGCGCCATATCTTACGCTTTTGTCCATGTCGCGCAGTTCAATCTCAAACTTTGCAATTTCTGTCCTGCAGCCCCTTTCCTTTACCACATCAATCATTTTGTAGCCCATGACAATGACTGCCACAGAAACCATCCCTATGAGGGCGTACTTGAAAACCTCCCCCACAAGCTGCGCCTTTTTTGCCCTGAACAGGCTTTTCTCGAATTTCCTTATTTTTTTAATCGCGGTAAACATCTCATCGTCCATTTTTTCAGGAGATTTTTGCCGGTGGTATTCCTTGACAATCTCGTACAGGAAGGTCAGATAGCCGCCAATGTAAAACAAGGCTGACAAAGCCAAAAAAATAAGCAGAACAATGCCTATTAAAAAATGAGGCGTAAAGATGATTGAAACAATGCTGTCATAGAAATATGAGAGCAGGCTGCTGAAAAAATAATAAAGATAAATCGTATAGAATGCCATCCCTCCAATGATGGAAATCGCATAAAGCTCTTTTTTTATGCTGTTATTTTTGCTCAGCAAATAGACAAGCAACCCAAAAGAAACTGCTATTAATGATACGGCAAGCGCCATCGTTGGCTTATCCGGAAAAAAATTGTCAATGGCAGAGCCGCTTTCCAGCAATGAAGCTGAAAGTATGTCCACCCCCACCAAGGATGACTGCTCAAGCGGCTTTATTATATAGCTGGGCATCAGCATGTAAGCGGCAGCAGACGAATATATGAAAAATAAGCATATCCTATTGAGATGAAGCTCTTTTTGTGAGAACATTCTTATCCAGACTATTACAGGAATAATAAGGAATATGACAAGCGACAGGGCATTAAATAAGTAAACAATCAGCAGAGGAATTACTGCAAAACTTGGCAAAACCCCAATGTCGCTCAAAAAAAGCCTGAGGAAAGGCACATGGCTGCCTTTCAAAAATTCAAGATAGAAGTTCTCTTTTAAAAAAATCAAAGAATATGCAAAAACCCCAAGGTCGGACACAGCGTGCAAAATCAGTAAGCCAGATATCGCCAATGGCAGGGTTTTCCTGTAATGGAACAGAGATACAAATTTTGCGTACAATTTTGTGCTGAAATCGCCTATTTTGAATATGAAGTTGTCTGAATGAAATTTTTCGCGATGCTTGGATACTTTGTAGATAAAAAATATTGCCCCTGTTGCGATGATTGGATCATCCATCACGAACTCAAGCCATTCAAGAATCATATTAAAGATAAAATAATAAAATCCCAGCAATGAGGCAAAAACAAGCAGGAATTTTGCAAGCCTGTGTCTGATTTGTTTTTGGTGTAAGGCATATAAAAGGCTGGGATGGGAAATTTCTATTTTTCCTGTAATATATATGCTGATTAAAAAAATGCCCAGTATCCCCAGATAAAATGCGGCAAGATTTGCTAATGCCAAATCTCTGCCAAGAAACTCATAGGCATTCTTAACAAAAATCAAGAATTTAAGGTGAGGCGCATTTGATGATGTATAGCTTAATATATCCTTGAAAAACAAGGAAAAATACGAAATAATTATTGCAAAATTTGCTAATCTCGATGCTTTCCCAAGAAGGATTGAAGTTATATTAATCTTATAGAAAAGATAGGTGAACAGTATAAAGCTAATAGTATGGTCTATCCAGTCAAGGTCAGCAGATATTGTGCCGAAGTAGCCAGCAAGCCCGATAACCATCAAGACTCCCAGGAAAACCTCAAACAGCCCAAGCTCAAGTTTTTTGAAAGTCTCTTTTATTTTTGCAAACATATGGCATCAACTATGCTGATAAACCCTTGGCTCAGGAACAATCGTATCAAACAGCTCTATTGCCCACCAGTACAGCGGAAAAAACAAAAGTATAGCTGCCATTGTCCTGAAATCAAACCTTACAACATTGTAGATTATCGGGGTGAACATGACAAGAATGTATGTTATCCACCTTATCCTCCCGATGTAAAATATGATCTTCTTTATTTTAATTCCAGAAAAGATGACGAAAGCTCCGTAAGCAAAGACGGCTGCCGAAATAAGGAACTTCATGAAAATCCCAAATGTGAAACTGACAGCCCCTTCTGAGAGAATGCTTCTCAATAAAAAACTCCGTGAAGAACCAGTTAAACCAGATTGGAATGACTATCCAGAACATTTCAGGCTCTTTTACAGGCGCTGCGAAAATGGACAGCCAGTGCAGAAACAAGCCCGCAAAATATGAGAAAATTCCAGAAAGCAGGCCAAAAAAACCGATATTGCATCACCTCTGGCTTTCAGCTTGCAAAGTAATATAAAAACATGTTGATTTAGAAAGTTTTAATACTCTAAAATTATATCCAATTTGAAAATGAGGCTTGTACTGGACCTGACGAAAAGCATAGATGAGAATGCTGCTGCTTATTTTGAAAGGGCAAAAAAAGTTAAAAAGAAGATTGAAGGCGCGGAAGAGGCATTAAGGCATAGCATAAAAAAGCTTCACGAGCTTGAGATAAGAAAAGAAAAAATAATTCTGGAAAAATCAAAAGAAGCGAAATTAAAGGAAAGGAAGCAGGAATGGTATGAAAAATTCAGGTGGTTCATAAGTTCAGAAGGATTTTTGGTCATAGGGGGAAGGGACTCAACAACAAATGAGATAATAATCAAGAAGCACACAGAGGCCAATGACTTGGTGCTTCATACGGACATGGCTGGCTCTCCTTTTTTTGTCGTCAAAAGCGAAAACAAAAAAATAGGGGAAAAGACAATAGAGGAGGCTGCTGATGCAACTGTCACATTCAGCAGGGCATGGAAGCTTGGGCTGCAGACAAGCCCTGTTTTTTATGTCAACCCTGAGCAAGTGAGCAAGAAAACAAAGGCAGGGGAGTACATGGCAAAAGGAGCCTTCATGATTTACGGCAAAACAAATTATATAAACAACAAATTGAACCTTGCAATTGGGATGACAAGGCATGGGCAGGTCATGTCAGGTCCTTTTGATGCTGTTAAGGCGCATTGCGAAAAACATGTTGCTTTGGAGCAAGGCGATGAGAAATCAAGCTCAATTGCCAAGCACATACAGCACAGGATTGGGGGGATAATTGACGAGATAATAAGGGCGCTGCCGAGCGGGGAGTTTAAGATTAAGAGGCAATAATCATGTTCATACCGATCCAGTCTGAAATCCCGAAATGTCGAAAATCAAAGATTTTCGAGCATGCTCGGAAATCGCCAAGCGATTTACCGACATTCAAGTGCAATGCATGCGGAAGCTGCTGCAGCCATATAAGGGGGATAATCCCGAAAGAAGACAGGGAATTCATCAAGGAATTTGCATTCGGCAAGATGCCTGTCGTGCAGCTCGTTCCTGTGGAAAGAATGACATTCCCATTGTGGGACTGGGAAGCAAAAAGGTTCATGGAGTGGCAGAAAGAAGCAAATGTTGATGCAAACATAAAACCGCTGAGGGCAATTTTTGACTTGAAATCAAACAAAGCAATTATTTTGACTTATTTCATGGATAGTGAGACAGACGCATGCCCCTTTCTTGGGGAAAATAAATGCTCAATATACCATACCAAAAGGGCATATGTATGCAGGCTGTTTCCTTTCAACAGGGGCCCATTTATAAGAGATGGAATGCAGCTGAAGGATGGGTTGTTTGGAGAGTGCGGGGCAATGGAGAAGATACTTCCGCAGCTGCCTGACGATTTTAATGCAATGATAAAATTCCTGAATGAGGCATTTCCTGACGAATCATTTTTGAATGCAGTGCAGAATGACATCGTGGTTGAATGGGCGAACAAAACAATTGTTGACCTGATAAGAAAAAAAATTATTAAGCCTGCAATGAATTATCCTTATGAATTTTTGCTGAAGAGAATTTTAAATGCTGAAAAAATTGATTTTATGGATTTTTTGGCTGAAATAAAATATTTGTCCCCTGCAGAAAAAGAAACCTTAATAAACATATTCGACAATAACATGGATGCAAAAGAGAAGATAAAGCAATTCCTCAATTGAATTCGTGGGATTGAATAGTGAGTTGTGAGCGAGTGACGCTCACTCGCATGTCACACGAAATCCCACAGACGTCAACGGGCTACCGTTGTTTCCTATGATTTCATCACAAGAGATGCGAGCCTTGGAGAAAGAAAATGATATCCCACGAGCTATTCTGATGGAGAATGCTGGAAAAGGAATTTATAATTCTATAAAGGAAAATTTTGATTTGAAAGACAAAAAAATCCTTGTTGTCTGCTATCATGGCAATAATGGGGGAGACGGGTTTGTGGCTGCAAGGCACCTTTGC
>JACPMW010000051.1 GCA_016185805.1 Candidatus Woesearchaeota archaeon
AACCTGCCTATTGACATATAAACAACAGCCAAGTTGTTTGCTGGTGAAGGATTGTCATGGTTTTGCCTCATGCTTTTTTTGAAGTACTCTATTGCCCTGTTCTTGTCATTCATCTGCAAATAGATTTTGGCTATTTCAGAAAATACAAGCTTATAGTTCGGGTTTATTTTTGCCGCTTTTTCAAAGTATTTCAGCGCATTGCTAAAATCATTTTTTCCAAGAAACATCCTGGCTGCCTGGTAGTTGTAGCGGGCGCTTTCAGGCTCTTCCTGCAGCTGCTCCATTATCATTTTGGAATAGTCTTCAGCTTTTCCGCTTATCACTTTCTCGTCCTTTACCGAGCCAAAATGGTGCAAAACAGCATCCAGTTTTTTATATTTCAGCCCTTTTTCCCTTATTGAATCTTCAATTAACTCATGAACCTTGTGCCTAAAATAAAACCCGAGCTTATTCCTGAACAATCTGACGAGGAAATGCGGAATATAGAACTGGTAATCTTTGGCCAACCCAAAGTTTGAGTCATTTTTTACAGCGCCTTCAAAAAATTTGTTTAGGTAAGAGTGCTGCTCCAATGAAAAGCCCGCAAAATCCCCCTCTTCAATTGAATTTTTTATTTTTTTCAAATCCTGCTCTTCAATTACTTCGTCAGCATCAATCACAAGAATCCAGTCTTTTGTCGCATGCTTCAGGCTTTCATTCCTTGCAGCAGAGAAGTCATCACTCCACTTAAAGTCATAGACTTTTGCATTAAACTTCTTTGCAATCTCCTTTGTCTTGTCAGTGCTGCCAGTGTCAACAATTATTATTTCGTCAACAATATCCTTGACAGAATTAAGGCATTGCTCTAGGTATTTCTCCTCGTTCTTTGTTATCATACATAATGATATTGTTTGGATCATTTTTAATAAACAAAACGCCACCGCCCGGATTTGAACCGGGAAACCCTTTCGGGAAGCGGTTAACTCAAATTTTCAAAGTTCGAGACCGCCGCACTACCAGATTATGCGACAGTGGCATATATTAGAATAAAACCATTTATTAAAAAGCTTTTCAATGGTCAGAGCAGTCCCACTTAAACCCGCAATTGGGGCATATGAGCTTGCAGTGCCTCTCGTACATCTCTGCATTGCAGATTTCGCAGATTACGCTAGATTTTTCCCTCACACTTAACACCGAATGAGCCATAGCTCAGGCTTAAATTGAATTTCCTGCATAATAAATTCATTACTATTAAAGTTTTCTCTGAAGAATCCTTCAATATGCATTGCCTGAAGCCTTGATTGTCCCATGCTGGAGCGCCATCAACCTTTTTGCAGAACGTGATGAAATCATCGGGCTTTACGATGTCAAAAGTTTCGGTTGCGTTCTCTATCTCTTTTTCTATCAGCTTTACTTCTTCAGGAATTGTTATCAGCGCCCAAAACACGCTTGTGACAACAATCCCAATTACTAAAGCGCCAACGAATATAGCCCACGCTTCAAGCTCTGAATAGGTTTTTGCCATTATAGAGTAGAAATTAAAGAGGCTTTAAAAACCTAGTGGCAGATATTCAGCCCTTTCTTTTCGATATATTTTTGATGGTATTCCTCTGCCTTATAAAAATCAGAAGCAGGCACTATTTCTGTTGCAACAGGCTTGCTATATTTTCCTGACTTGCCAAGCACTTCTTTTGACTTAATTGCAGCTTTCCTTTGCTTTTCATTGTGGTAGAAAATAGCGGACCTGTATTGCGAGCCAACATCAGGGCCTTGCCTGTTCAATTGTGTAGAGTCATGATTTTGCCAAAAAATGCCAAGAAGCTTTTCATAAGATACTTTTTTTGGGTCAAATTCAATTTGTACAGCCTCTGCATGGCCGGTCTCATCCGAGCAGACATCCTCATAGGTTGGGTTTTTCATTTTCCCTCCTGTGTAACCAACCATTGTGCGGATAACTCCTTTTGTCTTCCTGAATGTTTCTTCGACTCCCCAGAAGCACCCTGCTGCAAAAGTTGCGGTTTCAGTTTTCATGCTTAATATTGAATATTGCTTATATTAATACTTTTTCCATAATTAATTCCGAATTAAGCCAAAAATGCTCATGCCGAGTATAGCATGGTTTTGAGATTATTTTTGAGTTTGCAATATATCACCAAGTCTTTCTGTAAGCCTCAAAGTCCTCATAGAACTTGTCCAATGTAATGCCGAACGCGTTTTGGAACGCAATAGACAATTCCTGCCCTTTGCCGAGGTTAGTGCAAAAATCATCAAGAGCCCTGATGTCCTTGTTTTTCACCAGGAACTCAATGGCAAGCGTAAAATAAGAATATATACTTTCCAAGTTAGTGCCTTCCTCATAAGCCTGAAGCGGTTTAAGCTCTGCTTCAGATTGTACTGCCTGGGACAGCAGCAGCTGCTTCCAGCCAGAGTAGTAAGGAAAGTTTCCGGACTCGTCAAATGCTTTGTAAGAAAGCCATTCAGCTTCTCCTTCCAGAAACCACTTAACTTTTTCTCCCTCTCTTCCAAGGTGTGCGCAGCCGTCATTTATTTGATAAAGGTGGACGTACTCATGGGCAGCTGCCCTGCTCCGCATGTCCATGTTATATTGCGCCCCAATCTGCTTAGGCAGTTGCCAGTCGCTGCTTAGCGTTCTGTACAAAAATACAAGCTTGCCATTTTCTTCGAGAAATTTGCTGTCATCATTGGCAGCCTCAACAATTATTGAGCTTTTCCTCGTTATGCTGTGGCTGAACCACTCATCCAAATAGAAATCCATGATTTTAAAGCCTTCACGCATTTTCTCCTCGTCACTTTCATCCACCCCGCTTTTAAATTCCATATCAAGAAGATTAGGCATTTCATGCGCTGCTAATTTTTGGGCGCTTTGTGCGGGAATATTTTGTCTGGGAAATATTTGCAGGAATAGAAGCATCCAAGGTCATCACGCTGAGTTTTTGTTATTGCTTCTTTAGATTCATTCGTTTTACTATCTACTGCTGATCCCTGAGATGCACTTTGATATTTGCAGCCGCCAAGAAAAAGAAATGGAATAGCTATTAAAATAAACAAAAGTGCCAAAGAAGTTTTATTTCTCATTTTATTATACATTTCTTGCTTTTCATATTGCCTAAACTTATATTTGTTTCTATTTTATCGGATTTTTACAAAAAACAAATTTGTTTTTGTCAAAAACACCATGCATAAAGCACAGTGAGCTGCCAGAAATAATCGTATTTTTGATCATGCTCAAAAATCCTAAAGGAATTTATAGCCATGTGAGCGAGTTCGTGTGACTTGCGAAGCTCGCTCTCGCTCGCTAATGCCAATGGAAATTGTAACAGTCTCGACATGTTGAAATCTCTCCAAAAAAGAGAATGTTTATAAACGCGTTTCGCCAGAGCTATCAATTAGGATGGCAAAAAGAGGTGTGATTGTATTTCTTGTTTTGGGAATTTTAATTTTTAGCTCTGTTGTTTTTGTTTCTGCCCAAGAGCCGGGAGCGGGATTTAGTGCTTTGGATTTTGTAGATGCAGCTATTTCTAAAGAGGAAATAACATATACGTATTCGTGGGGAAGCTTTGATCATAATTTACTTGATGATTTGTATTATCAATGTGTGGGTCGAGAGATTTATTATAACGGAAAAGGTGCCTGTGATAGATTTAAAGTGAAGGATGTATATGGAAGACCTGCGGACAGCACAGCTGCATCAAACCAATGTTTCGATATCTGTGACTATAGGCACGGAATGGCAAGCATTCTACCAAATTTAATATTATGCGAGCACGTTGTAGCTAAAGCTAAGGAAAACAGACTAATTGATATTACAACTAGCACAAGAGGAGTCTATGACATTGAGCATGATCTTTCGTCTGACTTCGAAAGAAATCGAAAAGACGATAATTCCGTAACTCCGGGCTATGCTTATAATCTCGTCTCAAGCAATTATCAAAATTACCTTTCACAATTTCCGGGAGCAGGAGAACAAGATGATATGGGCAGAGCTGCCTACTTTTTGGCTGTCATACAAAAACAAGATGCCTGTAATAAAGAACTCGCTAAAATTTCAGAGGAAGAATTGAATTCATTATATGCAGAAGATGAGCCAACTGTAGGTGTCCCTATCCCAACAGATCAGAAAACTTCTGAGAATGGAAATTACGAGAAAGGCGGCACACTCAAAGAATGGAAGGAAAGGCTGCAAAGCGAAACAGGAGCAGATAGTAAGCAGTCAAAAACAGCGGCAGCATGTGACGCATTAATGAAGCAGAAAACAGCAGAGTGTTCTAAACATGGGGGTTGGAAAACGGATTATATGATGGAAATTACAGATTTCCGGACAGACGAGCATTATGAGTTTCAGGATATAAGGAATGGCGGTTGTCCACCCACATCACCAACTGGTGATACAACGTATCTAGACAGCCAAGCCGAAGGTGGCGAATCCGCGTATCAGGTTGTCTGCTCTGTTTTATGCAGTTCGTGGAGCTGCGGGGAACCAAAAGCTGAAACGGTTGGGACTAAAATAGGCGGAATTGGAAATTTAAAAGGAAAGGTTGAAGTAATGCAGCCAGACGACTCTTGGAAAGAAGTTAAGTCAGGAACTGATATACACTTAAATGATAACATAAGAACAGGAGAAAATGGCAAAGCTGTCATCAAGCTTGCTGACGATACATTATTTACACTGGGGCATGATTCGCAATTCACTGTCGGCGATTCAAAAACAGAATCAAAATTGGATTTTGGCAGGCTAAAGGCAAAAATCAAGTGCCTCATCAACACTGTTGACTGCTTTCCTGTAAGATTTACAAATGCAGTCGCATCAGTCAGGGGCACAGAGTATGTTGCAACTGCTGACCAATACTCAAACAAAACAACTATTTTGGTTAATGAGGGGACAGTTTCTGTAACAGAAACAAAAACTGGCTCAACGCA
>JACPMW010000010.1 GCA_016185805.1 Candidatus Woesearchaeota archaeon
ACAATCGAGCCGTCCGGGCTCAAGTCATAAAGATGAAATCCTGTTGAATCTTTGCCTCCCACAATAAAATGCGATATCCCTGGAATCATGCTGAGCTTTCTTATGTTGTTGTAAACAAAATTTGCCAGCAAATTGGCCGCTTCCCTTACGCTTGTTTCCCTCCCTGTCCTTATGTCCTTCAACTTCAGCTCCGCCTTGAGGTATTTTGTCAGGAGCTGGACGTCAGAGACGGTGCCTGCCACAGTCACGGATATATTATCTGTTATGTTGACTATCTTGTCAAATTTCTTCCATGCTATCAAGTAGCCTGAAGTTGCCCTCTTATCCGCAGCCAGTATAAGCCCGTCTTTGCAGACTATGCCTATGGTTGTCGTACCTGTTTTCACTTCCGTATTCATTCCTAAAACCTCAAGAATTTCTTAATATCCCGTTATATTGAAGTAGTATTTAAAGTTTGCGGTTAAAAAATTTGGATTTATGTCGCAGTGCCAATCAAAGACTCAACAACACTAACCATATCATTTAAACCAGCTGGTTTATGCAGATAAACAACATCAACACCGCCTGCTTTTAATCTTTTTAATATTGGTTGCACAATATCCTCTGTACGAGCGGTATGTAAAATATATTTTGTATCTGGTGCAACTCTATGGGCTTCCTCTATTAATCTATCACCACTTAGTTCAGGCATATCCAAATCAGTCAAAAGTAAATCAATTAAGCCACCGGCTTTTTTTATAGTATCAAGAGCATTATTGGGATTTAAAGCGGTTATAATAGTATAGCCTTTAAAAGTAAATAGACGCTGAAAAGTTTCTAAGTAAGTTTTATTATCATCTACAGCCAGAACTGTTCTTGCCATCTTAAATAATTTTATTTCAAGCTCTCCTCAAAAAGAACATTGACTGCATTCACGAAGAAAGAGCTTTCTATCCATACTGCAACTTCATAGTCAGGCGCGATATTCTGGCTTGAAACTATGAAAAGCATCTCTTTCCCATCGATTGTCACGAATGTGGAATTGACATTGTATTCCATATACTCTACATTTTGCAGCTTTTTTGCAATCCCCTTGCTTTGGGAAGAATAGAACCTTGCATTTATCCCCTTTTTTGCAAACCCCGGCATGAAATTTTTCATCAGCTTCAGGCTTCTTTCGACATTTTCATTCGTTGACACAAATAAGATGTCCGATTTTGCCTTTGCAAGCATGTCCTTGACATGCCTGTTTATGGCTGCCTTTCCCACTATTGATTTTGAGATGCTGGAAATATCTACATGCTGCACGCCTGTCTTGTGCAGCAGTTCAAGCTCCTTAAACTCTTCCGTTTCCTTGATGCTTTCATATTGCGATGCCAGCTGGTCGGCTTCCTCCCTTATGTTCATCTTTACCCTCTCAAGAATGGCTTCTGGCTCTATGGCAAGATATTTTATGGGCTTTCCAATCTTCATTATGATGAAGCCTTTCTTCTCCAAAGACTCAAGAACATCGTAGCACCTGCTTCTTGGCACTCCTGAAATGTCTGCAAGTTCGCCTGCAGAAGCAATGCCCCTGCTTAGCAAGGCAGTCCATATCTTGACTTCATAAATGTTCAATCTGAAATGTTTCCTCAATTCCTGCAAAAATTCCTTTTGTGACTGCATTTTGCATGGTAAGTATCAAACATCCCTTTATAAACTTTTCTGTATGTAACTACTTTTAAGGGGTTATACTATTCTTTATTTTGCCCTGCAATCATTTCAAAAATTTTAACTTCTGGGCTTCTTCTTTCAAAATAATATATGTTATCCCAACTGATAATACTTGCATAATCCAATTCTCTTGTTGGAAATGCACCCCATTTGTAAAGTCCTTTTTGAGGCTTTCCAATTCTTCTACAAAATTTGACATCCATCCCACCATCTTTAAACTGGGAAATCAGTCTAACAATTCCTTGTGGATCTGCAGTGTGTCTTTGCGCATGCAATGACTTTAAATATTGTGGCGCAGGCAAACTAACCTCAGAATAAAAAGTGTATTGTTTGGGTTCAAATTCTAATGGCATTTTTTATAATAAACCTATAACAAAAGAATCTTATCCCCTTCTCCTGAACAAGGCTATTACCAATACAATTCCAACAATGACTGCAATGACCTCCGCAATTATGATTCCGGTAACAAATGCGTTGCTCTTGAGGAAACTCTCGCTTGTAACAGTTGTTCCTGCAGGCGGCTGGATAACTGTTGTGGTAGTTCTGCCTGTTGTTGGGGTTATGACTGTTACATCCTCGCTTTCTGCGCTTTCAGATGTTTCCTTTGGCTCGCTTTTGGCTGTCGCGCAGTCGCTTACAGTCAATGTCTGTGTTTCCTCTGCCTTTTTCCTGTCTTCGTCGTATAAAACCCTTGCAATCACTGGATAGCTTCCTGCCTCAGCGTCATTCGGAACATTAAAAGAATATGTCTTTGAAAACCTGCTTTCATCCTCATTAGGCTCGGCAGTCAATTCCCCTATGTTCTCTTTCAAGTCAATGCCAAGATCTGAATTCAAAACCTGCACGCTGACATCTTCCTCATCTTCATTGCCAATGTTAATCACGCTCGTTCCAAGCTGCACATTCTTCCTGTTGCATGAGACTTCCGCAGGGCTTAATGAAGTCCTTGTTATCTTAAGCAAGTGGTTTTCCTTTTCGACATCAAGCCTCAAGGTCATGTCCCTTTCGTGGTCTGTGCCATTCTCGTCCTCGCCTTCAGCGTGAATGGTGACATCAAATGTATCTTCTTCTATCTCCAGCGGCAGCTGGAATTTCAAAGTCACTCTCTTGTCCCTGCCTGCCTTCAAGTCAAAATCTGCAGATTCTTCATCCATATCATCTCCATCATCCACTTCCTCGATTGTAACTTCAACTGTGATATCTTCTATCTCCAAATCCTCTGCATTTGTGAAATTATTCTTGACCTCTATCCTGAATTCTACTGTATCCCCAGGCTCAGCCTCGTCATCAATTGTGTCTCCGTCATCAAGATTTTTGGAGGTCTTGCTGCCAACCTTTACATCAACATCTGAGAATAACAGCTTTGTGCCTGCAGCATATGCAGTACCCATTACAACTAAAAACATGATAAACAATAAAAATGTATTTCTTAGGCTGCTCATTTTCACTATTGCAAAAAGCCTCCACTATTTAAATTTTACTATTTTTAAATGGTAACTCTAGAAGAATATTAGCTTTAGCGCAAGAACTATGCTTATTGGCACAAGTATCAGCTTGAGCCATACTGGCTTGAACTTCATGATTAGGATTGCGCCGACATAACCGCCCAGTATATTGACTATGAGCAAGGGTATGCCTATCTTGTAGTTAACAAGCCCTTGGTAAATAAAAACCAGAGTGGCTATTATAGTGATAGGCAAGCTTACGGCTTTTTGGTTAGCGACAGCCTGGTGAAAGCTCAAGCCATAAACCAGCACCAAAACAAAGATTATTATCGTTGCAGCCCCTCCACCAACTATGCCTATATAGCTTCCGATGAATAATCCCGCTATCACACTTAAGGCATGATGCTTGTAAGTTATGCCCTGCCTCTTTTCTTTTGGCCTCAGTTTTTCCTCAAATAATACAATAATGGAAATTCCAATAATAAACACCCCTATGATGTTTTCAAGGGCATTTTCGCTAAGGTACTTAAGAAATGATGTTCCAGCCAAAGTACCTATTATTCCAGAAATTGCCAGGGGCAGTATGTATCCTGGCTTCATTTTCTCTCTTTTCGAGAATGTCCTTATGTTGCCAACCCCTATCCCTATCATCGAGAATCTTCCTGTTGCAACAGCGTTATGGACCGGAATTCCCAAAAACACCATGACGGGCACCATAATCACCATGGCCATGCCCACCATTGTCCCCATTATTGCAGAGAGGAAGCTGATAACAAGAAGCAAAACAAAGCTGATTGCATCCATTTTTTAATTTTATCTGACAATTTCATTCAATCCGTCGCTAAAGCGACAAATTCTTGTGCTCGCCCTCATTTCTCTGCCAATCATTCGGGCTCGCTTATTTATTCAATAAACATTAAAAGCGGTTTACTTTTATCATGCTATGAATCCAAAAGTCGCTCTCGTGATTGATTTTTTTGTTTTGTAAAATTCTATGTTGATATTGAATCTGGCTTATCAGAAAGTTTATAAATCTTATTCTAAACTTATTTTTATGGTTGGCAACATTCCCAATTTTACAAATATTGATGTTTTGAGATGCTTCTTAAGGTTTAATAGAAATACAAGCAGGCATGAGCTTGCAAGGGAGATGGAGCTTGGAGAGGGCACTGTGAGGAGCATACTTGAAGTATTAAAATTCAAAAGATTGCTTGGCTCAAACAAGAAGGGGCATTTTTTGAGCAAAAAAGGGAAAAAAACCCTGGGTGAGATCAACGGATTCATAAAATTGGTGAAAGGCATAAAAACCAAAAGCCTGTATCCTGGCTTGGAGAAAATTGGAGTGCAGCTCAAAGGCACTTCCGGATTAAAGGAAATCTATAAACTAAGGGATGTGGCTGTCAAGCATGGCGCTGAAGGTGCATTAATACTTGAATTTGATGGAAATTTAAGGGCTCCGGATTCCAATTATGAGCAGGATTATAAGGAGCTGGAAAGATTATTTGACTTAAACAGTGGCGATGTTCTTGCAATTGCATTTTCAAGCGAGAAAAGAAAAGCGGAGAATGGGGCTTTGGCAATTGCAATTGAGCTCTGCAGCCCCTTGAAAAAATTTATAAGCGAGCTCTAAAAAGAGGATTTATGATTGTTGTAAGCTGTTCTCATGGAGCCCATTTAGGCAGGAAGATAGCGAAATTGCTGCATAAATCCCATTCCAGCCTCTCAGTTGACAAGTTTCCTGATGGAGAGCTGAGGGTAAGGCTGGATTGCGATATTGAAGGAAAAGAAATTGCTCTTGTCCAGTCATTCTACAAGGATGTAAGCGACTGCATTGTCGAGGTTATTCTCGCAGCCCGTACAGCCAAAGAGCTTGGCGCCAAAAAAATTGTTTTGATAGCCCCTTATTTTCCTTACATGAGGCAGGACAAAAGGTTTCATAAGGGCGAGGCAGTCAGCCAGAGGATAATCGCAAGCCTTTTTGACAAATATTTTGATGCGGTTTACATAATGGACCCCCATCTGCACAGGGAAGACAAATTATGGCATATTTTTAGGGTTAAAGCTGAAAAATTGACTGCAAACCATTTAATTGCAGGCTACATAAAAAGCAACGTCAAAAATCCCGTCATCATAGGCCCCGACGAGGAAAGCTACAAATGGGCAAGCAATGTCGCAGGGATGCTTGGAGCTGAGTCAAGGATATTGATGAAGAAAAGATACTCGTCCTATCGCGTGAAAGTTACTTTAAATAAAAAGCTGGATTTAAACCGGAAAAATATCGTCATTGTGGACGACATTATAAGCACGGGTCATACAATTTTGGAAACTGCAAAAGAGCTGAGGAAATTAGGAGCAAGAACAATTTATTGTGTATGTGTCCATGGGATTTTTGCGAATGACGCGCTTGGCAAATTAAGAAAAGCAGGAATAAAAGTTATCTCCACCAATACAATTCCGAGCAAATTCGCGAAGATTGATGTGAGCGCATTGATTGCATCCAGCTTAAAATAAAATTTATAAAAACTTAATCTACAATTCCCCAAATTCTTCCAATGTCAAGCCAGCATCTTTTATTATTCTATTAAGTGTGCCTTTTTTCAACTCGTCATGAAGCGGAACTGTAATTTTAATAGTTTGTGTTATCAATGTACCTTTCTAACCTGACATGAGAACCTTTTTGCCTAGTTGCTATAAACCCAGCTTTCTTTAAGCGCTTAATAGTTTCAATACCGGAAATCAAAGGAAGCTTCATACTGTAACAATAATCTTTTCGCCAGTAAATTCAACAAGCTCATTCGTATCTGCTTCCAAATACAGCTCAATAGCTTCCTTGATATTTTTGATAGACTCTTCTTTAGTTTCTCCCTGGGAAACACAGCCAGGCAAAGAAGGCACGTATGCAGTAAAACCCCCTTCCTCCTGAGGCTCCAAGACAATAGTCAATTTCATAGTAAGCCAATAATAAAACTAGTATTTAAATCTTTTCTGTTCAATACCCCTTCCCAAACACCGCCCAATATTTTGCCTCTGAGCCGCATTGCACACATTTCCCTTTTGCCAGCTTCTGCTCGAACGGAATGCAGCGGCAAGTGGCGCCTTCTGCCTTGCCTTTTATTGCATCTTCGCAGCTTATTTGCCCGCAAAATAGCGCTTTTGGCATTTTCTTGCTTTTAATTGCTTCAAGGAGATCATTAAAATTATGAACTTCAACAATGCTTTTTGTCAGGTATTCCTTTGCTTTTTTGAATAAATTGTTTTGTATGTCCTCTAATGTCTGCTCTGTTTTCTTTTCCAAATCTTTTGCCTTTATTGTAATCTTCTCGTTTGTGTCTCTCCTGACCAAAACAAGCTGGTCAGCCTCAATATCTTTTGGGCCGATTTCTATCCTTAATGGAATGCCCTTCAACTCCCATTCGTTGAATTTCCATCCGGGCGTATAGCTTTCCCTGTCATCAATCTCAACAGAATAATTTTTTGCCCTCAGCTTTTTTGCAATTTCCTTTGATTTGGCAATAATTGCTTCCTTGTTTTCCTTGAATATGATTGGGACAATAACTATCTGTGTCGGGGCCAGTCTTGGAGGAATTACCAATCCTTTGTCATCACCATGAGCCATTATAATTGCCCCGATTGTGCGAGTGCTCAATCCCCATGAGGTCTGCCATACAAACTTCTCCTTTTCATCCTTGTCCAGGAACTTTATTCCAAAGACTTTTGCGAAATTCTGACCCAGCAAATGGGAAGTGCCCATCTGCAGCGCCTTTCCATCCGGCATGAATGCCTCGACTGTCGTTGTATAATCAGCGCCTGCAAATTTTTCCTTGTCGGTTTTCTTGCCTGCAACTACGGGAATTGCCATGTGGCTTTCAATCAAGTCAACATATTCAAACAGCTGCTGCATAACCTCTTTTTCAGCGTCTTCCTTTGTTGCATGCGCTGTGTGCCCTTCCTGCCACAGAAATTCCCTTGTCCTCAAAAATGGCTTTGCATGCTTGAATTCCCACCTCACTACAGAGTTCCATTGGTTTAGCAATAATGGCAAGTCTCTCCAAGACCTTATCCATTTGGCATAGCTTTCGTACATGACAGTCTCTGAAGTCGGCCTTATTGCAAGCTTTTCACTCAATTCGGTGTTTCCGGCCTTTGTGACCCATGCAACTTCAGGAGAAAACCCTTCAATGTGCTCTGCCTCTTTTTTCAGCAGGCTTTCGGGAATAAACATCGGAAAATAGCAGTTTTTATGCCCCGATCTTTTTATCTTGTCGTCGAATGCCTTTTGTATCCTTTCCCAGATAGCATAGGAATTCGGCTTGAACACAATGCAGCCGGATACAGAGGAATAATCAATCAAGTCTGCCTTCAAGACAACTTGGTTGTACCACTCGTTAAAGTCCTCTGATTTTTTGACTGTTAACCCAAGTTCTTCTTTTTGTTCCATGGATAGTGAAATGCTTTTAATTTGTTTATAAAGATTTTGAAACTTGAATCAGAAATATCTGCTAAAATGCAACTTCTTTAATAGTTTCAGCTCTTTCTCTGAGATATTTAACTAATTCTCCATAAGCTTTTGGTCTGTTCACATCTGGCATTCCTGCGTAAGCTGCTTCTAATGAGCTTGCCAATCCTTCAAGCTGTGCCGGGGTTAAAGGTGCTTTTTCAACCAATCTCCTGACAGTACTTGGATCTGGCTGGTTGCCTATAGAGGCATGTAACTCTACTGCACTAATCAATTCGCTCGGATTAACTGTTTTTTCCCTTGCCAACATGGCCAATCTGTCTTGAATTTTTACCACCTTTGCTGTGAAAGCTCTCCAAGCTTAAAAATTTTTCTTTATGCGGCTTTTTCGGCTTTGGTTAGCTTATAGACCCATGCTGCAGCAGCCCCAAAAACAAATCCCCCTATATGGGCGAAGAATGCAATTCCGCTCTGCGCCCCGAACAAAGACATTGCACCGCTGATTAGCTGAAATAAAAACCAGAACCCAAGCATGAATACGGCAGAGACTTTGCCAACATGCCCGAAAGAGCCCGACACATACACTTTTGCATGGGGAAACAGCACAATGTAGGCTCCCAAAACACCGCTGATAGCGCCGCTTGCCCCGACTGCAGGAATGTTTGAGTTTATATTTAAGACAAAATGAAGCATTGATGCTGCAATTCCGGCCAAAATGTAAAATAAGATGTACCTGAAGTGCCCAAATTTATCCTCCACATTGTCGCCAAATATGTACAAAAACCACATGTTGCCAAAGATATGCGCAATTCCCCCGTGCAAAAACATGCTTGTAAGCAAGGCCAAGATGCTGAATTCAGCTGGCTTGAAGCCATAAGTGTCTATAGATTGCTCAAAGGAGCTTAGTGAAATTACAAACACAATGGTGTTTGCTGCAATGAAGGATAAATTTACAAACGGAAACCTTTCCCTTGGGTTCTCGTCCTTCAAAGGAAAAAACTGGGCTTTTTTGTTCATGTTTTTGTTGCCTGTTTTATTAAAAGATTATGGGGCTGCGAGGAATTGAACCCCGGCCTCGAGGCTTCTCATAACCGCCAACCGATTTCGCGGTTGCCCGAACCCCGGATACTGCCAACTATACTACAGCCCCTTAAGAAATCAGGATTGAATTAATGTTTAAAAATATAATGAAAACTGTCAAAGCAGCGGCCCAACAATATTCAAAACACTCCCTGTTATGAATTTTATTGCAATTGCAGCCAATATTATCCCCATCACCCTTGATATGACATTCGTCCAGTGCTCGCCCAGAAATTTGTATAATTTTGCCGCATTAATCAATATCACATAGGTTGCGAGCAATGTCAAGAATGCGGCAATAACAGTGACCAAAGTCCCGTTTTCCCTCACTAGGATTATTGTTGTCGTAATCACCCCTGGCCCGGTCAAAAGGGGAGTTCCGATTGGCACGCTCAAGTCATTTCCATGGTGCTTTACATATTTCATTGACGTGCCGAATACATACAATATCCCGATTATGAGCAGGACTATTCCTCCTGCAATCTGAAAGCTGTCAAGGTCTATCCTAAAAAAGCCAAATATCCTAAGGCCAAGGAAAAGGAATACAAAAAGAAGCACTCCAGCTACAAAAATAGACCTGTCAATGCTTTTCCTCACTTCTTTTGCAGGCATCCCTTTGGTCAGGTTTATTATGATGGGAAGATTTCCTATAGGATCCATTATGACAAACAATGCGATGAATGTTTCAATTACCTGTTTCATTTTTTGTTAAATTTTTGATTTTATTTATCCTAAATCCGTTGCTTTGCAACAATAATTTGTGCTCAGCCTCGCTGTTTTGCCACACGCTCGGCTTCGCCCATTTATTTAATAATGCATTAAAAGCGGTTCACTTTCATCAGGTAGCTAAGCGAGCGAAAGCGAACTTTCGCATTCGACTGCATTCAAAAGTCGCTCTCGGGATTGAAATTTTATTTTTTTATATGTGTTTATTGCGTTTCTTCAAATTGCAAAATATGTTGTCTGCGCTTACCAAAGCAAATATGGCCGAAACAGCCAGCAATATGTAGTTTTTTACTTTTATTGAATATATTGCAAATGCCAGGCCGATGACTGCCAATATCAAGTAAGCAGTTGCCTTTGCAGTTAATTTTTTCATTTAATTTTCTGCTCTTTGGCTGCCGCCGGCTTTTTCAACGCTAATTTTTTCTTTGGAAGCAAAATAAAGAGGGATATGCCTGCAACAATTATCGTG
>JACPMW010000052.1 GCA_016185805.1 Candidatus Woesearchaeota archaeon
AAAAGATTAAGGGCTATGAAGTTTTGAAAATTTTAAATTTTCAAATCCAGAAAAAGCTTTAAAGCTTTTTCGCTGTTTTAGATTTCTTTTTCTTTGCCTTAATCTCAGGTTTTTCTTCAACTTTGCCCTTTCCTTTTTGCATAAAACTGTAAATTTTGCCAGCGATTCCAACGCTTAAAAATACTATGCCAGCTGCTATAATGAATGGAGTATATGTCCTTAAAAACATCAGCAGTATAAGGCTTAAAATCGCCCTTGGCTCGAATGAGCCAAAGCCAAGCATGCTTCCCAATATAGAGCTTGTGTCAAACCCCACAAATTTCTGATAGGCTATAATTACAAAATAAGGCAGCATTATTATTAATCCGATGCCAAAGGATATCTCAATTAATGCAAAAAAGAAAAGCTTAATGTCTGCAATCAGCAAATACAAAGCAACAAGCAAGATAAAAAAGACAATAAAATAAACAATCTTATTGCTGTTCAAGTAACCCATTGCCTTATTGTACCTGTCCAAAAATCCAAAATCCATTGCATTGCTCGGGAGCGAGTTTCCTAAAACATTGTAGAAGAACTCCTTGTCATTTATTTTTCCGGACCTGTAGTCTTTACATAATGCGCCAATTTTGCTGAAATCAGGCAGCATGGATTTTTGCATTTCACTGCATTGCCTTTCAATCTCTCCAGACTCGATTTGGGAACAAGTTTCTTTTACTTGCTGCTCATTCTCGACTCGCACATTTCTCTTTTGCAGTTCCCTATAATCTGCACAATTCTCTTTCATTGAACCAAGCAGGCTTGCATTTCCACAGACTTGACTTATTGTTACTGCACCTCCTTGCTCTAATGATGAGCATGACTCTGCCAGCTGACTTACGACCTGCTTTTGCGCTTCCGGGGAAGCATAGGAAAAAATGTCGCCAAAAACTCCCTTGATTAAATCTGGAAAGTCAAGAGTGACCGTTGAGAAGATAAATGTTGCAATTACTAGTACAATCAGCGATTTTGTTATTGAGATTAAAAAATTTTTGAATGACATTATTTAAACCTCATTTTTTCCTTTATTTTGCTTATTATACTATCCGCTAATTGTATTGCCTGTTCAGCATCTGATAAATCGCAGTCTTTTCCATAATACTTTATGCCATTGCGTATTCTTCTAAACCTGTCAAACTCCATAATTTCTTTTTCATTAAAGCCCTCCCTTAAAAGATAGACTATTGATGCTTCATGAGAAAATGACTTGAAGCCTCTTATATAAAGAATGGAATCAGCAGATTCCCTCATGGCTTCATATGCATTTTCAAGAACGTATTTTGGCTTGGCTTTATTGAGCAATTGCCTTGCAAACTCAATCCGCTCTAAACTGTCTTTGAAAGTGGAATAGGCCAAATTTTTATCGGGACTTTGACCCTTGGCATCGCCTTTTTTCAGGAAAAACTCGAAATCTTTCACCATGAGCCCTCGAGCACAATTCCATTTAATAAATTTGCCTTGAATTCTCCGCTTATCTTGTCCAAACTGACTTCATGCACGCTTACCGCCCTTTTTAACATCTTTTCATACCTTGACAAATCCAAATTTAACCTCTTGCTTGTTATGACAGCTATGTCTATGTCTGATTTTTCAATGTCATCCCCCCTTGAAAAGCTTCCAAACAGGATTATTGCCTTTGGGTGGTTGTATGATTCAGAAAGATGGCTTATAAGGCTTGAGTCATATATCAGCTCTAAATTATGCAGCCTTTTATCTATTGTAAAATTCATATTACCCCTGTTTGCCATTACTTTGGTTATTACCATGCCTTTTTCCTTTATAATTAGCTTTTCCCTTGCCAATTTGTCTGTTGTTGAGATAATCGTTGGCATAGACAGCTTTAGCAGCCTAGAGAGCTCTCTAAGATGAAACTCTCTTGATGGATTATTAAAAAACACTTCTAAAACCTTCTGAATGGTAGATTTTTCTATCATTTGATAGATAAAAATATCAATTGATATTTAAAACTATCGGTTAGAATTGAATTTGAAGAATGAATACCGATTTTTGAAACTATTTTACAAACTTGACATTAGCCATTTCTTCGAATTGCTTATCGCCAGTCAAGAATGGAATATTCATTTTTTTTGCTATTGTATAGCCTATGCAGTCAACATAAGACAAATTCTGCTTGTAATGCTGCTTTCTGAAGTCCATCGCCTCTATTATTATTTCATTGCTTATGGGCACAATAAATTCCTCGTACCTTTTGAAGAAGTCCATTGCATCCGATTTGTTGTAAATCGCAAGCAGCTGATAGTATAATTCCATCAGGTTAAGCTGGGTAGTGACTATCTTTACGTCTTTGGTAAAGGGCAAATAGCCTTGGTTGCCGACAATTATCTCATAAAAAGCATATGTGTCAAAAAAATATTCATTTTTTTGGACTTTTCCTCACCTCGTTCGTAAAAGTGTCAAAAAAGAAAATCTGCATCTTACCATCCAGACCTTGCCTTGTCTTTGAATTCCTGGCCTGAGAGCTTTCTTTTCAGTTTGCCAAAAGTGTCTGAAATGTCTGTAACCTTTACTATCTCGAATTTGACTTTGCTGTTGGGCTTGATTTTTTCCTTTTCCGCAAGCTCTTTAGGTATGATAACCCCTATCGAGTCGCCCCATTTCCTTACAATAGCTTCCACTTCCATTTTGTCACCTTAATAAATTATATCTTAAATTATATATAGAAATATAATTAAATATTTAAAGGTTTTGGTTTTTGAAAAGAGAAAGTTTATTTAATACAAAATAAATCTTTAATAAAAAAGCCCAAGGGAGGTATTGAACCTCCGGCTTAGGACGAGTCAGGGCGACTGAGAGTCTCGCCCTAAGTTATCCTTTCACTTCTTGGGCAATAATATTATGAACAAATTGATCTCTTAACATTTTAAGTTCTTCAATATAGCGTTCAGGTATCTTAAGATTTACTGCTTGGTTGCGGTCTACCAAATAAGCTATAAAATTATCAAGATGTTCTTTTACTTGTCTGGCATTCAGAAGCAATATTATTTTATCGTCAGAATGACTGTAATATTCATATTCAAATCTATGTAAAGATTGCTTGATAATATCTATAAAATGAACGATCTCACTAGTGAGTTTATGATAGCCCAATAATTCCTCACTTATTAATTTGAGATTTACTTTGTTTATTTGTTCAAAAATAGTCTTATGCTCGCTTCTTTTTTTGGGTAGTTCTTTATTTTTGTATTCTATGGTAATCCAATTAGAAACAGCTTCCTGCACAAATTCATTTATCGATTTATACTTATCACTCTTACTAATCAATTCATAAATTTTTTCTTTTTGGCTTTGTTTTATTCCAACATTTACAATCATATTAAATTTCATTTTATTCTACAGTTATGCTGTACTGTAATAATATAAACACCATCTTATATATAAATATTTCTATTTAATTTATTTTCAATATAGAAAAATACTGTAATCTAATCAAATATATCTTTTGATTGTAGCCGTGATATACCATCTTTTGCCAGTGCCCCTAATAAACTATAAACTACCATATACTTGTTCCCTTCTTCATCTTTGTATATTTTTATATCAAAATCTTTTTTCCTTTTGACAAGTACGTGGTCCCCAAGACTGCTGTTTGGTTCTATAAAACATCTCTTATTTTTTAGCAATTCCCAAATTATCTCAAATTTTTTTTGTTTAATTAATATACCATCTTTATAACAATCAATAATCTCATCTTTTAAGCAATCTACAATTTCTTTATTTTCTGTTGAAAAATTTCTAAACCTATTTTTAATATCCACTTTTATTGAATTAAGAATTTTTTTAACTTCTTCATTATCAATCTCAAGATCTAACAAGATTTCATTTCTCGCTTTATTTACATCAGATAAAATTAAATCAAAAAAATAAGTTATTAATGTATCATTCCATAGATATACTTTCAATTTTTTTGCTAAGTTTGAGTCACTATCTTCTATTTTTGGGTAACCCCAAAGTACAAGTAAGGCTTTATCACATCCTATCTCTATTCGTTTAGAATTCCATTCGTGAATCAAATCTTTTACAGGTGGTGTGCTTTTCTCATATTGCTTGCATTGGACCAAAATTTTGATATCATTATAATTAACAAACACGTCTATTTGGTTGTTATTTATTGACACCATATTTGTAGCATGAAATCCTATAGTTTGGAAAATCCTTTTTATGAACCACTCTAGTAAGCTACCTTTCTTTCTTGAATTAGCAATATTTGTTTCACCAAAATTTCGGGTGTCAACAAATTTATTTAGATTTTCCATTTTTTCTCAATTCTCCTTATACTCTCCCTCGACAACATCCTTTATCTGCTTCGCCTTCAACGGGCCTATCTTTTCGACTTCCTGCAATTCTTTCTCGGAAGAATTCACAATATTTTTTATCGTTTTGAAATGCTTCAGCAGCGGCTTTGCCAAAGTCAAATTGATGCCGGGCAGCGAACTTACAAGATATTCCTGCCGCTCTTTCAATGTAATAGGCTTGCGGTCCGCATGCAGGCTGAAATCTTTTCCCATTTCCAGCTGTTCTCTTTTTGCAATTATCTGCAGCAAGGCCGCTGTTTCCTTGAAATTTCTTGTCTGCACTATTGGAATGCCATAGCTGACAGCAATTGTCGCAAGCATCCCCAAAATTGAATTTTGATGCACATTTCTGACGCTGTAGATATCTTGGGTTCCCTCTATCAATATCATGGGCCTCTCAAAATTATTCTTCAAGTTTTTCATCTGCTCAAGCAGCCTGCCGTCAATTATCGAATCGACAAAATCTTCCACTGCTTTTACTTCAATGCCGCACCTTGACGATACAATATAGTCTGCAAAGTTCAGCTTTTCAAGAGAGACTGTGACATTGTTTTCAGCAAGCTCTTTTATTATGCCGCTTCCCTTTTCTCTATAATCCGCAAATATCTTTGGCTTGTCTTCAGCAAGCTTGGCTATTGGATTTTCCTTCCTGACATTCAGCGAAAGATTGAGCTTTTTTCGCAGGCTTTCAAGATGCCTGTACATCTTCTTTTCCTTGTGGTGGGCAACCCACCTGTAAGCCTCGTCTCTTGTGCCGGCAGCCATAAGTATAATGACGCGCCCTTTTTCCTGCCTTCCTGTCCTTCCCCTTCTTTGTATGCTCCTTATTGCGCTTGGAATGGGCTCGTAAAAAATAACCAAATCAACTTTCGGAATGTCAAGGCCTTCCTCTCCAATTGAAGTCGCAACAAGGACATTAAACAAGCCATTCCTGAAGTCATCGAGCATCTGCTTCTGCTCTTTCTGCGTCAACCCAGTGTCATTTTTTTTCTGCTGCCCCACAAAAATGCTGGCCTTCACATTTGGAATGCTGTTCAGCTTTCCGATGACATCAAGGGCATTGTCCCTGTATTGATTGAAAATCATTATCTTTACATTTGCGTCCCGCTTAACCTCATTGTCCACAATCTTCTGCAATTCTATAAGCTTCGGGTGCTCGACCTTCTCTTCATGCAGAATCCTGGCCTTAACCATTGCCGATTTGAAATTTGAATCGCCCATAATGGATTTTATCGCCTTTGTTTTTGAAGTTCTTGACTCTGCAACAAGCTTTTCAAAATATTTGTGCAATGAAACAATCCCCTGCGTCTCCAGTAATTCAAGGGCATGGTAAATCTTCATGGTCTCTGCCAGCAAAGATATCGCATTCCACATAACAAAATCTTTTTCTCCCTGTGCAATTCTGCCTCTTAGCTCAGCCTGCAGCTGCAGCAAATCGGATTTTCCCACATACCTGACATCCTTCCTTTGAAGAATTCCCCATTTTTTCAGCTTCTCAAACCTTTCCTTTAGAAACAGCAGCAAAAATCTTTGGATGTCTATAAACACTTTTGGGAGGTCAACTTTGACCCAGTCAATCTGCATTTCCTGAACATAGGGCTTCACGTCAGGATCATCATCCGTTCTCACTTCAATGTCCTCGATGAACAGGTTTTTGCAGATTTCCTCTATCTTGGGCATGTCGCTTCCTGGAGATGCTGTCAGAGCTATTATCCTTGGATGGCTTGAAAGCTTCATGAACTGCTTTGCTACAAAGACATAAGCATAGTCGCCAACAGCGCGATGAGCCTCATCAATCCCAAGCAGGCACACTTCCTCAAGAGCAATTCTGTTGCTTATGATGTCATTTTCCAGCCCTTGGGGTGTAGAGAAGATAATTTTTGCATTTTTCCATAAATCCTTTCTTTTTTCAGGGCTAACCATTCCGGTGAACACAGCCATATCGCTGCTGTCAATCTCGAAATGCTCCCTAAACACGCTCATGTACTGGTCAATCAAGGGCTTTGTAGGGCCTATAAGGAGAATTTTTGAATTTGGGTATTGCTTGAGCCTCTGGGCAGCGAGCATAAGGAATATGTTGGTCTTGCCCATGCCTGTCGGCAAAACAACCAAAGTGTTTTTTTCAGCAGCTGTCGCAAGTATTGTCTGCTGATATAATCTTGGCTCAAAATTCTTGATCATAAGAAAAAGAGGTTTTTTTGGGTTTATAAGGTTTGCCAAATTATTTTTCAATTTCAACAACCAAAGTTGCTTTCTTCACTCCGGATGATGGCCACCATGATGTTATTCTTGTTTCATCTTTCATTGTGAATTCCCTTGTTACAGGCTGCTCGCCCTTCAGCCTGTATTGGATGTCTTCAAATGGGCCCATTACATCCAATCCAGCGAAATATATAGAATCATCCCTGAACTTGAAATTTATTTTTACTTTATCTCCAATCTTTGCCTTTAAAGTTCCTGGATAAAACCCATTATCATCTGCCTCAACTGTGAATTCTGCCATTCCTGCCTTCACTTCCGGCTTTGGAGGAACATACTCTGATTCGACATTAATTGAGGTTATTTTTATCACTTTTGGATCTAATGAAGAATGGTTGCTTTTCACAAGCTCAGCAACTATGGTGTGTTTTCCCGATACAACATTTTCGAAATTAATTATCTTATCGGCTGTAATTCTTTTCTCGCTGTCAAGCCACACATGAAAATGACCCTCTCCATCCTTGACAGGCTGCCCAACCGGAACAATATTGAAATTTTCAGATTCAAGCTGGACAGTTACTTTTGAGTCTTTTATCAACTCGTCGTCTTTTGGACTTAAAATTTTTAGTACAGGGGCTTTAACAGCTTGAGATTCTCCATTTTCCTGCACTTTTGTAGTCGTTATTTCCATTGCCGACTTTTCAATTTCAGAATTCTTTATTACAACTTCATTTGTGCATGAGACAAGCAATAAAATAGCCAAAATCACCAGGTATTTTTTCATTTCAAAATCTCACATCCCTCAAAATTTTTTTGTCGTAAAGCTTGTAGCTGATTATGGAGCCCAAAACAAACAATACTATCATCAATCTTTTGTTTCCGTAGTAAACCCCAATCAGATACCCTATCACGAAGCCAGCAATAATGAGAAAATAAGGCAGCTGTATGTTCCTTCTTCTCTCATAAATCAGCCTTCCTGCAAAGATTCCCACTACAAATATTATGAAGTAGCTTATTACCGCGCTTGGAGAGGCCAGAGCGACAACTATGCCAATAATCATAAGTAACACAAAGAAAAATTCCATCCAGTATCTGTAAAATTCAGACATTTTTACTTCGGGCCAAGATAGGCCCTGTTTTCAAAGCTTATGTAGTACACAAGCCATAATGTAATTCCGATCAAAAATGAAATGACCAAAGCGAGGAATATGGGGACATTGGTTATCATAAGAATGGCAGAAACTACAATAGCGGGCAATGAGAATGCGTAAAGCATCCTGCTCCCGAAATAAATTTTGCTTCCGTCAAGAGGAGGGATCGGCAATAGGCAGGTTATTGCATAAATCACATTGAATATGATGGCCTTTTCTATCAACGGGTTTGAGGAAAAAACACCCAATAGCTTGAACAAAATGATAAGCATCAATGAAAACAAAGGCCCAGCGAGCGCAATCATTGCCTGTCCAAAGTAATTGAGGCCGTACCTGAACCACCCCAATCTTGGCCCTGCAAGATGATGAATCATGAAGCCTGCAGGCACTATAAGCCATAAATTGCCGTTGCTTACGAAAGCAATAAGCAAAGCAGCAACCAACCCAAAGGTCCACATCTTGAATTCAACCCTGTACCCCATTGTGAGCCCCCACAACCTTTGGCCTGTGTCATGCACAAGAATGGACAAAGCGACGATAAGGATTGAGTTGAACAAATTGAACATGCCTATGGCAAGGTCGAAATTTTTTGTGCCCCATTCCTTGAATGATATTATAAAAGCAATGACAAGTATGGATATAACCAAGCCTCTTATTTCGTATGGGGTGTACTTGTAGAATCTCTTTACCTTATCTATGTAGTCGGTTACATCTCCCATAAGAGCCAAATAAAAAATATGGTATTTAAAGATTTCGAAATGTATCACCCAACAGAAAAACTAAAGCTTATTCTTTGCTCTTTGACAAGCCCAAAAACGTCATCTATGTGGCCAGCTCCAAGAATTACAAGGATTTTCTTGTCAGGCTCTGCTTTAATGAGCTTTTTCAGGTTGTTGGCAATCACCATGTTTCTTTCCTCTATCAAAGCTTTATAGACATTGGGGTAGCGCTCTTTCAGCCTGTTGGTGAGTTTTTTTATCACTTTCTTGCTGGGCACTGTTGCAAGGTCAAACTCTATTTTTTCCCCTTTCAGAAATATTGCCTTGAAGATGTCAGCAATGAAACGCATCTTTTCCTTCCATGACAATGAATTTGAAAATCTCCTCAAAGTGACTTCTATATCCTGGTCTATCAGGGCTAGCTTGATATTTTCCTTTCTTGCAATTGAGATAGCCTGCTTCATCTCAGAGCCTGGGGCCACTCCAACAAGCTTTCCAAGCTTTTTTTCAGCCCACGCCCCAAACAATGAAAAAACAAAGCCTTTGAGGCCAATGCGCCTCACATTCTTAAGCTCTATGCTTCTCCTGCCGCTGCTCATCAGCGCATTCAGCCTTTTCGCATCAAGCTCCAAGGCCAAGATGTCAGGCTTCTCATCCTCAATGTGTTTCTTGACTTCCTCAAGGCTTTGCCTTGCTATATGGGAAGTGCCCAAAAACACCAGATTTTTGTACTTCATCGGTTGCAAGAGAAGGGCTTTTTTTATAATGCTTTCCAAAAACTTTAAATACTAGCCAGTAGATAAAAATGAATTGATTTAAAACTTTTAAAAGGTGATTTAAATGCTGAAGATGAAAAAGATAAGCGAAACCTTTGACATGAGGGTTTTCACAGATAATGGCGAGTACTTTGGAGATGTTGAAGAGTCAATATTGACGCAAAACAAGGTGTTTGGATGGAGGGTAAGGGCAACAAAGAATTCGTTCCTGAACAAGGTGCTTGGGAGTGCAAAAGGAGTTATCGTACCGCACCAGCTTGTCAAGTCGATTGGCGACATAATGATAATAAGCAAGGCTGCTGTGCCTTCATACAGTGAAGGAGAAGGCGAGAAGAGCGCCAAAGGCGAGGACTAGTCTTAAAAGCTCAAAACCCTTGCATTGCAATAAGGACAATTTCTCGGCTTTCTTGTTTCAGGGTCTATCTTGAATTTGTAGCCGCAAGAGGTGCATTTGTGGGCTATCTTCGAGGGGCTTTCAGCCTGTTCAACTTTATTCTCTTCCTTGCGGAAGACATCCTTTTCTATTTCCTTGTGAATCCCTTTATTCTTTATGCAGTCGGGGCATACCATCTTGCCCATGTCCAAGTCCATCTTTAGGGAAGAAGAAGGCACCTTGTTGCTGCAACCTTTGCACGGCACCATTATTTCCTGCATTTTAATTAATCACCCCAGCCTTTTTGCATAGAAAAAACCTGACCAAAAATAATAATGGGTTCATCATTCAATCACCCTTCATCTTGGCAACATCAGCCATTATCCTGGCTACGCTGCCTTTAACCATCAAAGAGATTGAATCACAATAGGGACAAGTCTTTACCACAAGATGCTTTGCCCTCTTGAAGCTGTACTTGCAGGACTTGCAGAAATACTCTTTGAAAGAAATCTCCTCCTGTTTTTTTGGCTTTTCCTGGACAATTTGCTCCTGCTTTTGCACGGGCTTCCTCTCAAGGCAATTTCTGCATACTAAATTCTTGCCATTGCTGTCCATGCGCATCATTGCCATAATATATTCATTGCCGCACTTTTGGCATTTTATCCTTATTTCGGAGTTTTTGTCTATTCTTCATCACCTATTGATTTTCTCCCTTAAGGACTTAATATTTAAATATTATGGTTTAATACTTTTGCTTATACGGCTGTGGTCTAGTGGTATGATCGGAGCTTCCCAGGATACAAAATCGGCAAAAGCTCTTGGTCCGGGTTCGATTATGTGTAAAGTGTGTAAATGGCGAGCGAGACATCACGAAGCCTCGCATGTCACTGCTTTCGCATCGCAAGTCCCGGCAGCCGTATTTATGCTATATTCCAGAAAAAAATAATCATCTCTTAACTAGCTTTTCGTCTTTGTGCTTGTCATGAATATGGCTATTTAAAGATTTTACGCGCTTTTTGCAATAGGGGCATTCGCCTTCTTTAGGATGTTCTATGTGCTTCGCAGGATTATGCCAGCCTCTTTTTAAACGATTCATGGCAAAAATTATGCTGCCAACTATTTAATCCTATCCTAAAAGCGAGGCAAACCTTCCTTCAGAAATAATTTTTGTCACTTTGTCGCTGGTGAAAACCTTGCCGTTCATGCACACATAAACATCAGGCTCCAAATCCTGCATCTTTGCAATTGCGAATCCAAGATTAAAAGGAGCGTCTGAAGGGGAAAATCCCGTTATGGGAAACATAGAGCCAGTCAGGATTATTGTCTTGTCATTCTTTTTTAAATTAGCCTTGAGGTATCTTGCGGTGTCCGGCATGGTATAAGTGCCATGCGCCACAATGATTTTCTTGTGGGGGCTTTTTTCAATAACTTTTAAAACGTTTTTCAAGTCTTTCGGGGTCAAATTTCTGCTGTCCTTCATGCACACTTCAGTAAAAGCTGATTTAGTGTAAAGCTTTAAGCCACCTATAAAACTCGGAATAATCGAGCTTTTATGCGGGACAACAGTGTCTTTAGAGGCCTCATAATACGAGTCAATAGTGCCTCCGGTCATTATAAAATGAATAACTTCAACTGCCATACATTGGTGTAAAGTCTTTTTATTTATAAATAATACCAATTTTTAACGGCTTTATTAGAAACCTATTTATAGTGATACAATAAAATTTACAAGTTATGGTATGGGAATTTTTTCATGAGATAGGAAGGAAGATAATACACATAACAATTCTTTTCGTGCTTGCGGCGTTTTTCTTCATAGAAGACAGCTTGGCGGATGCAGGCTACACAGCCGCGCTTTCAAAGCAGGTTGCTTTGCTTTTCCTTGTCGCTTTGCTCATTCTTTTTTTGATTTTGGAATACCTAAGGCTTGAGCTTAACTGGAAAATGCCCTTCTTCTCGCAATTCATAAGGCCGAAGGAGCAGAACAGGATGTATGGGGTCATTTACTTCCTCTCGGCAACAGTAATTTCATTGGCTGTTTTTGACCATAAGATAGCCCTTGCGGCATTGCTCATGACAACTTTTGGGGATATGGTTGCCGCATTGGTCGGGAAAAGGTACGGGACAACCTTGATTTACAGGAACAAGACATGGGCCGGCTTTCTCGCAGAGCTTGGAGTGAATTTGGCTGTTGGGTTCTTTATACTTAATAATATCTATGTCATAATCGGCATGGCGTCAATCGCCACCATAGTGGAAACTTTGGTGGACGAGCTGGACGACAATCTTCTTATCCCGATATTTGCCGGCTTCGCAGGCCAAGTGATACTGTTCAGCCTGTGATCTTCACAAGAAGCTGCCCCTCCTCTATGGGCTCAACCATTTCGAACATTGACCTAAGACCCTTTTCCAAGGAAGACTCGTCACATACCTTATGATGGGTATATGGGAATACCATCCATTTCTTGTCAAGCTCCGAGAAGGGGTTTACAAAAATTATGCTGAGAAACTTGAAGCTGACAAGCTTGTGCCAATCTTTAACTATTGCGTTAAAATTTTCCCTTGAATTAAGCATTACAATAGTGTAATGGGCGTTGTTGTCTATTTTTTGGATGATAGAATCTATATTGGAAATGATTGGGGCAATTATAAAATACTGCTCCCGATCCCTGTACTTGACGTACAGGTCAAAGCCATTCTTGCCATTCTCTATGCTTTCTATTTTTTTAGCTATAATATCCTTGTTTTTTATGAAATTAACAGTCCATTCACTTAAGAAGGAGACTGATTTTGTTTCCATGACAAATTTTTGAGAATTCTTATTTATAAAATTATCGAAACGCTTAGGCGTTTCGGAAATCCCAAGAACCAAAGGTTCTTGATATTATCGAAAACATTTTTGTTTTCGGAATTTTATATTAGAAAATCTATAATTTTCTTTATATAAAATTATCGAAAATTAAATTTAATCGTTTTCCACCCTTGGAGCAAGAATAAAGCTAAGCATCACCTTGTCAACTGTCTTGTACTCAAGCTTTAAAGGATAGTCTTTGTTGAACTGGATTATAACTTCATCGCTTAATTTCGAGCCATTAATCATCTTCTTTAAGTACTCGACGCTGTACTTGGCCTTTATCCTCTCATCGCCATTCATGCTTATTTTTGTGGTTTCGTCCTCTTTCATGTCAATTTTGGCCTGGTTTAAGTCGCCCTCTGCCTGCAAGGTGAATTTTTTAGGCTCGGCTATGAATGCGACTGACTCTCCGACAATGTCGACATCGGCAACAGCCTCATTCAATATGCTTGAGGATGTCTTTATTGTGACAGGGAATTTCAGGTCAGGCACTTTTTGGTCCTTTTCCTCCAAATCAATTATGGGAAGGTTGAATGTCCTTGTGGTGTTGCTTCTCAGCTCTATCTTCAGCCTGTTTTCCTCCATTTCAATTGTAAGCATGTCTTTTGGAGAGGCTCTCCTTAAAACTTGTTTTAGATTGGCAAGGTTGATTGCAATCTCTATGTCCTTTTTGACATCATATTCTGTGAAACAACTGCTCAGCAATTTGAAGACAACCATTGCGACATTTGCAGGGTCCATGGCAACAAGCTCTATGGCATTCGGGGTTATTTTAAACCTAGCCTCATTCACCAAGTCAGAAATAATTGATATGCTTTCCTTTAAGTAGCCAGGTTCTGCTAAAGTAAGTCTCATATTTTACCCCCGCTCTATAGTTATTGTGTCCTATTTATAATTTTTATGGTTTGCTTAAAGCTTAATCCTTTCACCATTTCCCATGACATGAACATTCTCCCCTTTTTTATAGCCCATCTCAGCTGCCAAGTCAGCCAGTGCATTTAGCATTGCAGGCTCGCCATGCGCCGGTATTATATGCTGCGGCTTCACTAAATTAATCAGGTCCCTTAAATCTTCCCTTGCAGCGTGGCCGCTTTGGTGTATGTCCTTGAAAATCCTGACATTGAAGCTTCTCAAGTCTGATTCAAGCCTTTGCCTGTTTTCTATGTTTGTGGGGGTTGGAATTGTCCTGCATGAAAAAATGATATGGTCCTCGGGAAAAAACTTGAATTTTAATTCACCATTCATCATCTTTGAAAGCACCGAATTTGGCTCGCCTTGGTGGCCAGTTGCAACCATCAAGTATTTTCCCCTGTCCTTTGCGATTTTCTTCAGCTTTCTTTTTATCTGCCCGCTGTATTTGAGGACTTCAACCTTGCTTGTGAAATTTGCAATGCCTGTTGCTTCTGCCGCCCTCACGTATTTTGACATGGAGCGGCCCATGAACACTATTTTCCTGTTCATTTTTCTCCCGAATTCAACTATCGAATTGAGCCTTGCAATGTGGGATGAGAATGTTGTTACAACAACATGCTTGTTTTTGGAATCGATTCCAAGCATGACTTCCTTGAGCATTTCCTTTGCAATTGACTCAGAGGGCATCTTTCTTGCATCAGCGGCATAGGTGGAGTCGCATACCAATGCAAGCACCTTCTGCTTTCCCAACTCTTCCAGCCTTTTGAAATTCGGCTTTTTGCCAAGCGTTGGAAACAAGTCAAACTTGAAGTCATTTGCGTACAGGATAATTCCTTCTTTTGTGTGCAGCGCAATCATTACTGTTTGCGGGGTTGAATGGGTCACATGAATAAACTCGATTTTTACGCTATTTGTCTGGAATGCCGAGTTTGCAGACATGCTCTTTACCTTGCTGTTGAGCCTTATCTTGTCTTCTGTCAGAATCCCTTTCAGCACCTCTGAAGTGAAGGGAGTGCACATTATGCCTGCATTGAAATTATTTCCAAGATAAGGGATTGCTCCAAGATGGTCGAGATGGGCATGCGTCGGCATCACCAGCTTCACTTTTGATTTCCAGTCATCAATCAAAGAAACATCGGGGACAGCACCTGCTTTCATCAATTCCCTTGGATGGATGTCTATTATGTCTTCATCTCTTGTGTATTTTACATAATTTTCAAGATGTATCCCCAAATCAAGAATATAGACTTCATCGCCAATTTTTACAGCTGTTGAGTTCTTGCCAACTTCATTATAGCCGCCTATAGTGCAGATCTCTATCATTTAACTAAAAAGATAAGAGGGCGGTTTAAAAAGGTTTGTGGAAAATCAAGAAGCTTTTTCCCACGTTCTTCTAAAATGTTTCATAGATTCTATCCTTTCTTTTTTAGACAACATATTCCATGAAAAGCTGACAGCCCCTAGCAAATATTTTTCAGTATCAAATTTTGTTCCGTAATCTGTAGTATGCATATGAACTCTCCCAAAATTTATATTAAATCCTTCAAGTTGGCTTAGATTTCTATGAACAAGGGCGTCTCTTAAGTCCTCGAGTTTTGAAATGTATTTATAATTTTCTTTGCCCAAAATTCCTATCTGTTTTAGAATATTTGCTATTGTAGATGCCTTCAGTCTTCTTAAAAAGAATTCCATATCAGACCAATGAGCCCTATTGCGTAAATATCTTTTCAGTCTATTAGATATTTTGAATTCTTTAATCTCATCATTTAGTTTTATAATTAATTTGTTTTCCAGAATACTATATACATCAATTAAACAGTAGGACTCCAATTTTAAACCATAACAAATAAGTGCTTTTTCAAAATCTCCATGCAGAACCATTAAATCAAATTTATGTTCTGCTTCACTTATTTCTTTTTTATCTAATCTTTCATCAAATAAATAAAAAATTTTATCAATTCTTTAAAAACTGTACAGTTTCTAGGATGCACTTTTCTTTTCTTCATTTTTAATATACTCAATTATATTTTTAAATATTAAGTGCAGGGAGCAGGATTCGAACCCTCTGGGAAAAGCACAAATTTACAGCTTATAGGTGACCATATTTTACACTTTCCCCTGCTTTGTGGTCACCTTTGTTATGGTCTTTTTATACTGCTTGACCAGGAATTCAACTGTCGGCTTCAAATTCTGGTTTTTCTGGTATTCCTGCAAAGTCCGGTAATATTCCGCCCTATTTTCCAAAGTTATATTGAGTGGCGGATATTTGCTCTTCAAAAGAATGAGATTTAATAACAATCTCCCAACCCTGCCATTGCCATCCTGAAACGGGTGGATATACTCAAACTGATTGTGAATTATTGCCGCCAAAACCAAAGGCCTAAATTTCTGCTTATTTTCTTTATACCATGATATCATATCTTTTAATGCCAGATGCAAATCAGAAACAGAAACGCCCCTATGCAATACCTCCCCCTTTGAATCTACGACAGCTACCTCAACGCTTCTTAGCTGCCCTGCAAAGCTCTTAGAGCCATTAAAGCAAATTTCATGAAGCTTTTTTATTAGCTCAATTGACAAGTCTTCTTTAGTTTTTTTGATATAATCGACAGCTTTTGCAACTCCCTTTGTTTCTATCTCTTCTGCGCCTTCTGCTTTTGGCTTGTGTAAAATATCCGGAACTTCTTCTCTCTGAACTGTAGAGCCCTCTATAGCATTTGTATTAAAAACAAACTCTTCTGTAAACCTCTGCCATTCCCTTGAATCAAAATGCATTATTTTTATTTTATTTTCATATTTATTTAGCTTGTTAATCTGGTTTTTTGTTAAAGTAAAAAGAAAAACTTCCGTTTTAAGCTCCTGCAAAATGCCAAGAACATGCTTTTTAGCCTTATCCTTTGTTTCTTTTAATTCTTCTTTACCAAGATTTTGCCCAAGATATTTTCTTATCTTTCTTACCTTTCCATTTTCCCTGTAAGAATGGACTAAGAAATATTTTATGTTCTTGCCGGCTTTTCTTTTTTCTACGAACATACAATATAACAGGTGACCACAGTTTATAAAACTTGCTAATTCGTGGTCACCTAAAGGCAGATTTATAGCAATAAATAGTTGATTAAAAGCTCTCTTAAATTTGAATAGGCAATTAAAGAAATGCGGGGAGCAGGATTCGAACCTGCGAAGGCACTAAGCCAATAGATGGCTCATTTTAAGTACTTCATCAGCTTTTGGCTTCATTACTTTTACCAAACTTGAGTATGGACGTCTAGCACCCCTTGCCAAACTCTATCCCGTTTGGCCGCTCCGGCATCCCCGCGAATTTATGAGCGGACCAGCGAAACTTGTTTCGCGCTGCCCGCATAGGTTTATGGATAAGAATTTCATTTAAAAACATTACTGAAAATAAAGAAATATCTTTTGTAAATCCAATTAACTGGCTGAAATTTTTTGTGAAAACCTTTCATAATGAATGCCGAAGATAGCAAGCTCAACAGCCATTGGAAGAGCTTTTATCTTTGTGAATAATGTCTTTATCAGGAGTTTCCAGTACAAAAATCGCGCTTTTGATAAAATACCAATCTTCCAGATGCTTCTCATAAATGCTATAACCTCATCTTTTGAAATTCTGCTCCTGACAGTCGGCCTGTATTGTTTAATGAACCTATCAATTCTTTGATAATAGAATTTATGGGAATAAATGGTTGATAGGATTCTTTTGTAGCCTTCAACAAGAGCTTTCTTTTCCATTTTTGGTATAAAATTTATTCTGCCGTCTATGTCGCCTGTTGCTTCACTGAGTAGTCTGCCTTCAGCCTTTAACCTTTGCCATAATTGCGTATGGGGCAATGCTGTAAGCAATCCGACCATTGCGCTGACAACACCAACTTGCTGTATAAATCTTATCTGCGTTTCAAATATGCTTTCTGTGTCGCTGTCAAATCCAACAATAAAACCACCCATTACCTGCATCCCATTATGCTGTATTATCCTTATAGTCTCTGCAAGATCCCTTCTTACATTCTGGAGCTTGCCGCATTCCCTAAGGCTATCTGTATTTGGGCTTTCGATTCCCAAAAAAACCTTAAAGAAATTGGCTCTGCTCATCATTTTCATAAGCTCATCATCATCTGCAAGATTTGTGCTTGCTTCTGTAAGAAGTTTGAACGGATAATTATGCATTTTTTGCCATTCTATTAAATGAGGAAGCATTTGCTTGACATTCATCTTGTTACCTATAAAATTATCATCAACGATGAAGACAGAGCCTCTCCACCCAGAATTATAAAGCGCTTGCAGCTCGGCCATCAATTGCTGAGGAGTTTTTGTTCTTGGGATCCTGCCATTCATTATTATAATATCGCAGAACTCACAATTAAAAGGGCAGCCCCTTGAATACTGAACTGCCATAGTTGCGTAATCCTTAATATTTATTAAGTTCCAGCTTGGCACCGGCGTTTTTGTTACATGCGGTCTAATAGTTGAGGCGTACATCTGTTTTGGATTGCCTTCTTCTAAATCTTTAAGGAATTCTGAAAGCGTGACCTCAGCCTCGTTCAAAATAAAATGGTCAACTCCGCTGAATTTTTCATGTTGCGTTGTGAATACAGGACCGCCTGCAACAACAGTTTTTCCATGACTTTTACATCTGCTGATGATTTCCTGTGCGCTGTCTTTCTGCACTATCATTGCACTAATAAAAATCATATCGGCCCATTCAATATCTTCTTCTTTAAGTTTGCTTACATTAGTATCTACAAGCCTTTTATTCCATGCTTCTGGCAGCATTGATGCTATTGTGAGCAAGCCCAATGGCGGAAAAGCAGCTTTTTTTGAAACAAATCTTAAAACATGCTTGAAGCTCCAGAAAGTGTCAGGATACTCTGGGTAAACAAAGAGTATGTTCATAATAAAAAATATCACAGCTCTAATTTATAAAAATTCCCTTTTAAAAACGAAAAACGCAAATAAAATAACTAATTACACAATATGAATATATGGGACCCGTCAAAAATTATAGTTATGCTATATAAATAGCCTAGAATAAAGGTCTCTAAGTCAAACTCTTTAATTTTGACTCAATGGCATTCAATTCAGATTCAAGCTTCTCAACTTCAGTCATTTCCCTTTTTTGAGGAGCCTTTTCTTCCGCGCTTTTGCCTTTTTTCTTTTTCCTGTGGTGGATTTTTTGCGCAGGCTCCCTTGAAGCAGCAGCCCTCAAGTTGGTCTGCGGCAATTTGCTTCTCATTTCACCAAGCATCTTATTGGCTTGCCGCAATAAAACCCTCAAATGGCTTATCTTCTCGATCTTTTCGTGCCTGAGCTGCTTGAATTTCTCAAATCTTTGCAGCACCTCCACTATCTCCTTCAGGGTTTCAAGGATATTCCTCCTTACTTCAACAGGGTCCTTGACCCTTACAAAAAAAAGCTCGGGCTGCTGCTCTTTTTTCACCATGTCTGCTCTGGCTCGAACATTATCTTGTCAATGCTGTCTATCTTTCTCTCTATCTCATTTACAGTGCTGTTCCACATTGACAGCTCTGCATCCTCCTCATTCCTCAGTGAGTTGATGCTTCCAAGAGTTTCCCTGACTTCCCTTATCTTGGACTTTATCATGTCCAAGACATCCAAAATCTCCTTGTACTCGTCTATCTTCACAAAAACCGGCGCCCCGCTCCTTTGCTCCATTTTAATCCTCCTTGAATAAAGTTTTATCTATGAATATCAGCTTTTTCTGCAAATCGTCAAGAGAATTCCTTATCCTGTCAAACGACCTGTCCTTCGAATTTTTTATATTTTCAAGCTTCATCAAGGCGTCTTCAGACTTTCTCAAGTCGCTTCTCACCACATTGATGCTTCCAAGGGCTGCTTTAAACTTGTCGACCTTGACATAAATTGCCTTTCCAGCAGGCCTCTCTTTCAATGCCCTTTTTTCCTGGGCAAAAAGCCTTCTCTCCATTTTGGGGTAGTCATCCAAAGGGGTGAATCTTGGAGATTCAGGAGCCGGCTGTTCAGGGGCCATAGCAGGGAAAGACGGCATATCGGGTTTTATTGGCTGCACAGGCTCAGGAGGAACAGTGGCACTAGGAGCGCTTATATGGGGCATTGGCCCTGCCGCAAAATTGCCCTGCTGAAGCTCTTCAATCCCCTGTTCTGCTGGCATCTCCTTCTCCCAGTCAAATTTCTGCTCCGGAGCTGAAATCTTTTCCTCAGGAAAGTCAGGAATTTCCGGAAGCTCCATTCCTTTGTCAAAATCAGCGCCAAACTCCTCAGTATCCAATGAAGGGGGGGCAGGCGGCAAATCCAACTCGTCAAAATCACTCTTCTTTTCCCTCTTTAAGAACTTCAAAAAACCCACTCAAAGCACCCTGCCAGCATTACAAAGTCATTTTTATTAAAACTTTTGTTAGCATTATCAAATGGTGATAACATAAAACGGATATAAGCATAAAAATTAAATAAAAACAGGAATTTTTGGCATGCATGAGGCTTGCAGCACTCTGCGCGGTTTTTATGTTAATGAGCCCTTTCAGCGCCTTTGCGCAGGAGTGCGACTATGGGATTGAAATCCTTGTTGATGGGGATGAATTTGAGAGCCAGGACTTTAAATGGAGAATGAGGGCAATGAAGATTGAGGGAAAATCCACGAACATAACAGGGACAGCAGAGATAGAATCAGGCGGAAATACCGTAAAAAGCTACAAGCCGTGGACTTCTGACAGCATTGCAAAGCAAAAGACATCAAATGAATATTCGCCAAATTTGAAGCCAGGCGATTATGAAATAATTGCAGAGATAAGCGTTGAATGCGACGACACAAACAAGGACAATAACGTTGACAAGAAAGAAATTACAATAAAGGGAGAAGCAGAAAAAACAGATGAAACAAAAAGCAGCAACAATAAAAAAACCGAACCCATTAAGGCTGAAGAGCAAGATGCGGAGAAAACAAGCCTTCAAAGCACAATTCCAAAAAGAAACGCAGCTTCCGAGCCTAAAATTCAGCAGTCTTCAACTAATCCAAAATCAGCTGAGGAATTTGATAATGTCATAGAATTAAAAGCTCAAAACAATAATAAGGCCAAAGAAACACAGGCAATAACTTCCAACACAATTCAAAATACCCAAAATGGGGTTGTTTATGAGTCAAGCAATGAAAGGGCTAGAGGATGGATTATGGTATTCTTATTGACTTTGTCTATTCTGCTGAACATAGTATTGATATGGAAGAGATGATTATAAGAGCATATTTATGGCAAAATAGCTCAATCCTGCAATAATCGCGGATATGGGTATTGTCAATAGCCATGCAACAACAATTCTTCTTGCAATCTGCCACCTTACCCCAGAATATCTCCTGACGCTTCCAACACCCATTATAGAGCCGCTTATCACATGGGTTGTGCTGACAGGAATTCCAAAATGCGCAGTTCCCAGAAGCACTAAAGCGCCTGAAGTTTCTGCCGAAAAGCCATGGAATGGCTTAAGTTTTGTAATCCTCAAGCCCATTGTCTTTACAATGCGCCAGCCTCCGAGAAGGGTCCCAAGTGAGATTGCAGTATAGCTTGCGATTATCACCCATTTTGGCACGTAGAAAGTGCTTATCATTCCGGATGAGAAAAGCAAAAGTGCAATCACCCCCATTGTCTTTTGCGCATCATTTACACCATGGCCAAGGCCGTACAAACTTGAGGATGCAATCTGCAGCTTCTTGAAAAGCCAGTCTATCTGAGACGGCTTCTTATTTTTGAAAACCCACATCATCAAAATGGAAAAGATGGTAGCTCCTAGAAACCCTACAATTGGGGCAACAAATATGAATATAAGTATTTTATTCAATCCTGAAAAAATGATTGAGTTAATGCCCGAAGATGCAATCCCAGCCCCGATCAAGCCGCCTATCAGGGCATGGCTGCTTGAGGATGGTATGCCATAATACCAAGTAATTAGATTCCATATTATGGCTCCAAGAAGGGATGCCAAAATTACATAAATATTCACAACAGCAGGGTTTATAATGCCTTTGCCTATAGTAGCGGCAACAGCCACGCTGAACACAAAAGCGCCAAAGAAATTCCAGAAGGCGGCAAGCAAAACAGCGGTTCTTGGCCTCAGCACATTTGTGGCCACAATGGTCGCAATAGAATTTGCAGAATCATGAAAGCCGTTGATGAAATCAAATACAAGGGCAATGATGATTACAATGACAACAAACGTCAAGTCAGGCATGCTTTACCACTATGTTTTCAATGACATGAGTGACTTCTTCGCACTTGTCAGTTATCTTTTCCAGAAGCTCGTAAATCTCCTTGTATTTTATTATGTCAATGGAATTCTTGTAATAATGGAATAATTCTGATAGCGCCTCATGATACACATCATCAGCCTCGTTTTCCAGGCTGTGTATTTTTACATAATGCTCATTCATGCTTTTTAATTTTCTTAAATCCAGAATGCTTTTGTTCAGTTCAGTTGCGCAGGCAAGAATTATGTCAGCCAATTTGTTTATATGGCTGTCTGTTCTCTCAACCCCCAAAAGCACAAACCTTAGGGCAACAGCATTTATCAGGTCTATGACATCATCAAGAAGGACAGCCATCTGGTGTATGTCTTCCTTATCGATAGGAGTTATGAAAGTTTTGTTGAGGCCCTCCATGATTTTATGGGTTATATCATCACCCTTGCTCTCGATAATTTTTATAGACTGGGCCTTTGACTTTCTTTCACCCTTGTCAAGCTTGTCGTAATTGCTTATAAAATTTTTCAGCTCTTTTGCACCTTCAAGGGCATTTTCCGCCTGCTCGCCAAGCATATCGAAGAATTTTTCCTCTTTTGGCACGAGCCAGTGCATTATGCTTGCCATAAATATGTTCTTTGGGCTATATATAAATAGGTTTCGCAAGAAAAATCCGGTTGGAAAGCTTTTTAAACGAATTTACTTTTTAAAGTGTTATGAGCGAAACTGAAAAACAAGGGGAGCACGCGCATATAAGGTGCAAAGCTATCATAGAGGTGCTTGGGAAGCCGCAAGAGCATGTTGAAAACGCAATTAAGGAGTACATTGAACATATAAAAGAAGACTCCGAGCTTGTGATACTGAACGAGGAATACTCTGAAATAAGCGAGCAGGGTAATTTGTTCAGCAAATTTGTTGAACTGGACATAGTGGTAAAAGGCACAAAAAAACTTATAGCGTTCTGCTTTGAGTACATGCCTTCATCAATCGAGGTTTTGAAGCCTGAAAATCTGATAATGACGAACCCAGAGCTCTCCAATTTCCTCAACGACCTGCAGGCAAGGCTTCACAGCGTCGACATGATTGTGAAGCAATTAAAGGCGGAGAACAATTTCCTAAAGCTTAACATGAATGCCATATTGCACAACTCAATACTTATATGCCTGAAAGTGAGCAAGCTCAACCTTGAGCAGCTCTCCCAGATTACAGGTGTTGACAAAAAAGAGCTTGAAATTTTTGCTGAAAAGCTGCTCAAGGAAAACAAGATTAAAAAAGAAGGGGAAATGTACACTTTAGCGTAACATAATCCCAACATATTAAAATGGAGGGCTTTTAGCCGTAAGATCTGCCTCAACCATAGAAATGGCTTTGGTGTCAACACTTCGGCTGTATGGCTCTGTTACTTGAGCCTGTCGCTCAACCAGCATGGGATGAGCGAGATTTCGTGCAGAATTCAAGTCTGCACTATATGAAGAAAAACCGCAATGCAAACAGGAAAAGCGACCTCTATAACGAGAACCAAGAGAGCCACATCTATGGCATATTTTAGAAGTGAAAGCAGGCTTAACCCTATGGATTTCAATTCCTTTTCTCTCAGCTTTATATTTAATGAAATTTTGCAATTGGTGAAAACTCCAGTTGCTAATCCAATAATTCATTCTCTTGCCAAGTTGCCTCCTCCTTATTCCTTTGAGGTTTTCCATAATTATCTTATTTCCTTCAAAATTGGAAACAATCTGCTTGCTTATGTTATGATTGACCCAAGCCATAAACCGTTTCTCCCTGCCAGATATTTTTTTAAGCAATCTCTTGGCAGATATAGTGCCTTTGGCTTGAAGCTTAGCACGCAAGAACTTGAATTTCCTTTTAATTTGTTTGACTTTGGACGATTTAAAAAACTTTGCATCAGAAGTGACCGCAAGATTGTTTATTCCAAAATCAATGCCGAGAACCCTGTTATTGATATTGTCCTTGATGATATCTACTTCTTTGGAAAAAGTGAAAAAGAAAAAACACCTACCATTTTTGTCAATTCTCAAAAGACTTTCTTTAATGTCCCAAGTGAAATATTCACTATAACATTGTGGAATACTAAATGGAATTTTAACTCTACCCTTGATTGTAGCCAAACTCAAAATATTGTTTTTGAAAGAAGCGCTTCTTGGGATATTATACCTAATGCTTGCTCTTTTGATCATAGGCTTAGTTTTGGCTTTCCTAATCATTCCACAGGCTTGCTTGATACAAGCGATAGCAAGTTGAGACTGCAGGCCCATTCCTTTGATATATCTATAAACGAAAGGATGGAGATTGATATTGTTTTTAATCTTATTTTGCCATGCAACATCAATGCAGAATTGCAAAGTTTTGGCATAGATTTTGGATGTTTGGATTATCTCTGGAATTGCTTTTATCTTGATTTTAGCTGTTGCAATGCTCCTCATACTAAAGTTAGAGAAGATGTGCTTTATAAATCTTACATGGGGATGTCCAGTGGTATGATCACCTCTCATACAAAAAAACAGATACCACAAGCAGGATGGTTTTATGATGGAGCTTAAGAAGCCAAGCGTAAAAAGCAAGGTAGAAGCTATACTGTTTTCTACAGGCCATAGGATAAGCCTTGATGAAATAAGCAAATTAAGCAGGTCTTTGAAAGATGATGTTCTTAATGCACTTAAAGAGCTGCAAAAGGAATATGACGAAAAGCAGTCGTCATTGATGCTGGTTGAAGAAGGTGACTTCTGGAAGTTTGCTGTACGAGACCACTTTATACCTATGGTAAGAAAAATTGTCACAGAGACAGAGCTTACAAAGAGCGTCCTTGAAACGCTTGCAATCATAGCATTCAAATATCCAATCCTGCAATCTGACTTGATAAAGCTGAGGACAAACAAGGCATATGATCACCTTGTCGAGCTTGAAAAAACAGGGTACATATCAAGACAGAAGCACGGCAGGACAAATTTGATAAAATTGACGGAAAAATTCTTCAGGTATTTTGACTTGACTGAAGAAAAACTTAAGGAACAATTCAAGGACTTTGACAGCATTGCAAAGGCAATCAAGGAAAAGGAAATTGAAGTGGAGCAGATAAAAGAAGAGCAGCGGAAAAAAGCTGAAGATTTGAAAAAAGAGGACGAGAAAATAAAGAGAGAGATTGAGTCGCTGGACAAGGCGGAAGAGGAGTTTGGAGTTCCGCTTGCAACTTATGAATCCAAGCCGAAAGAAATAATTTCAGAAGAGTTTGAGCAGGAAGGCAACTTGATTGTTGAAAAGGAAAAGCTTGGAGATATGGAGATTATTGAAGAGGAGAAAAAAGACAAAAAACAAAAAGAACATGCTGAAGAAAAAATTGAGCAAAAGCAGATATTCGAGCAAAAACAAGCAGAACAACAAGAACAAGCGCCAAAACAAAAAAAGAAAAGCCACGGCATAAAGCTGACTCCAGAGATGGAAAAGGCTGTTGATAAAAAGGTTGAAGAAATAACAGGTATAAAACAGGAAAATAAGGAAGATAATAAGGAGAATCAATAAATATCCATCAAATATCAAATCAAACTAAAATGTTCCTTCTTCAATGCCCAAAATGCAAGAACAGGATGAATTACCAAAGTAAAGAAATGTATATGGCTGGCAAGAGAAAAAAGTGTGTTTATTGCGGGCACAGTTATTATGTCAACAAATCAATAGTTAAGAAAATTTAATTATTTTCCATATAGTAAATTTCTATATAGAAAATAATATAAAAACGTAACTCTTATAAAGCACAAAATACACCATTTTATAGACGATAAAGTGGTTTTGAAATTCTCACAAAAATGACCGAAGAAACGAACCCAAAATTAGGTACAAGAATAGTGCCCCGAATAATCCAAGAGGAGATGAAGCAAAGCTATCTTGATTATTCAATGTCTGTGATTGTGGGAAGGGCATTGCCTGATGCAAGGGATGGCTTGAAGCCTGTGCACAGGCGTGTTTTGTTTACAATGTGGGAAATTGGCTTGCTGCACAACAAGCCGTTCAAGAAATCCGCAAATGTAGTTGGAAATTGCATGGCGCGTTTTCATCCCCATTCTGATACAGCCATTTACGACACTCTTGTCCGTTTGGCACAAACTTTCTCAATGAGATATCCACTTGTGGATGGTCAGGGCAATTTTGGCTGCTTTACATCAGACACAAAGGTTAAATTAACAGATGGAAGAGATTTATCTTTTGTAGAGTTAGTGGAAGAGCACAAACAAGGAAAAAAGAACTATACATTTACAGTCGATGACAACGGCTTGATAAAAATAGCTGAAATCAAAAATCCAAGATTGACAAAGAAAGGTGCAGAAATCATGAAAGTCGTTTTGGATAATGGAGAAGAAATAAAATGCACTTTAAATCATAGATTTATGTTAAAAGATGGAAGCTATAAAGAAGCCCAAAATCTGGAGCCTGAAGATTCTCTAATGCCTTTATATCAAAGATTATCAATAGAAAAAGATAAGACCAAACCAGCTTTGCATGGCTATCAAATGATTTATCAGCCTAAAAACTTGAAATGGACATTTTGTCATAACCTTGCAGATGAATGGAATCTAAATAATAAAATATATGCAAAAAATGCAGGCAGAATAAGACATCATGAAGATTTTAACAAATTGAACAACAATCCAGATAATGTTAAGAGAATCAAATGGCAAGATCATTGGAAGATGCATGCCGCACATGCTTCAGAGCTTCATAAAAATAAGGATTACAGGGAAAAGATAGCAGAAGGAAGGAGAAAATTTTGGGCGGAAATATCTAACAGAGAATTGAATTCCCAACGACTATCCGAAAGAAACAAGAAAAACTGGAAGAATCCTAACTACAGAAAAAAGATGACTAACTTCTTGAGTAAAACCAATAAAGAATATATACAAAATCATCCTGAAAAAAGAATTGAGTTCAGCGAAAGGGCCACTAAAACATTAAAGCGCCTTTGGAAAATCCCGGAATATCGGGAATTGTTCCACAATAAGATAGCTGCAAGCAATAAAAGAAGAACAACAAATTTAACCGGTAAAAAAAAATTCTTGAATTTATGCAGTTATCTTAAGAAAAATAACTTAACTGTAAATAAGGAAAATTACGAGAAAATAAGAAAAGAGGTTTTTGGAATAAAAAGTTTCACAAGCTGGGATTTGGGAATTAAGAAATATTATAGCAATGATCAAAATTTGGCTTTGTGCGAAATAAATGGAAATCATAAAGTGCTGAAAATAGAATTATTAAAAGAGTTCACTGATGTTTATGATATTACTATAGGTATAACTCATAATTTCGCTTTAAGTGCAGGAATTTTTGTACATAATTCTGTTGATGGGGATCCAGCAGCTGCAATGAGGTACACAGAATGCCGCTTGACAAAGCTTGCAGAGGAGATGCTGGAAGACATCGACAAAAAGACAGTCCGCTTCATTCCAAATTTCGACAGCAGCGTTACAGAGCCTGTTGTATTGCCTTCAAAACTTCCAAATCTGCTGATTAATGGC
>JACPMW010000053.1 GCA_016185805.1 Candidatus Woesearchaeota archaeon
GATAGGCCTCGAAAATGGACGGGGCTAAGCCGGTTACCGATACTGCAGACTTGCGCAAGCAAAGTGGTAGGTAGGTGTTCTGCGTGGGCAGAAGTGCATTCGAGAGTTTGCATGGACCATACAGAAATAAGAATCCTGGCGGTAGTAGGATCATAGAAGAGTTAGAATCTCTTCCACTGAAAGGGCAAGGGTTCCTTGGCAATGCAGAACAGCCAAGGGTTAGTTGGTCCTAACGGTACTCATAAATTGAGTTAAAGGAAAGGGCAAGAGGTTAATATTCCTCTACTATTCAAGTATGCGTGGCAACACAATTTCTGTTTCTGACGCTTTGGAGTAGGCTAACACAAATTGCTATTTGTGTCAACTATTGCAAATCAGGGGAGTATCTTAATGATGAGAACCTGATTAAAGATAGGACGAGCTTCTCTTTGAGGAGTTTAGCTGCTCTCTGGAGCCCTTGAAAAGGGAACAGAAGAAAATCTTGGATAACCATACCCAGAACCAGCACAGGTGCCCCTAGGTGAGAAGCCTAAAGTGTGAAGGGCTAATCCAATTAAGGGAACTCGGCAAATTGGCCCCGTGCCTTCGGTATAAGGGGTCCCTGCATTTGTGTTGAAAAAATGCAACAGCAGGGTGCAATGACAAAGGGAGCCGGACTGTTTAACAAAAACCTAACTGACTGCGAGCCTGTAAAGGTGTGTATAGTCGGTGACGCCTGCCCAGTGCTGGTACTTCAAACTCGGTTTCAACTGAGCTAAGAGCCAGTAAACGGCGGGGGTAACTATAACTCTCTTAAGGTAAGCACCAAAGTTGCCTTAGTAAAATCTGGCCATATGCTGGGACATCTGAGAATCTCACATTACCACTGGACATTTTCACGTGAAATATTTAAAGAAAGACGTGAAATGAATTCACATGGTGAAAATATGTTGAGTGCAGATAACCAGCAGGAAAGATTAGATCCAAATTGGATAACGGGTTTTGTTGATGGTGAAGGTTGCTTTTATGTTGGAATAAACCAGCATAACAGAACCAAGCAATGGCAATTGCTTCCAGAATTCCGGATTGTTCAGCATCAGCGTGACGAGCAAGTATTGCATAGAATCCAAAAATTCTTTGGATTTGGTGCAGTGACTGTAAATCATGGCGACAGAAAAGAATTTCGTGTCAGAGGATTAGAGAATTTAAACAAAATTGTTGAATTCTTCAATCAAAATAAATTCCAGACACGCTCAAAGCAAAAAAGTTTTGAAGTCTTTTCTTGTATAATAAAAATGATGAACAACAAGGAGCATCTAAGTGAAGCAGGAAGAAAAAAGATTGCAAATCTTATAGCAACTGTCAACAAGAAAGTTATTCCAAAATATCTAATATCCTCAGAGACTGTACGCCAGAATCTCGCAAGAGATAAGATACAGTCCGACCCACTAAGCGATTAGTGGAATTGCATAGAAATAGGCAATCGCCTCAAACGAGGTCAGTACAATGTTCAAAGCATTGGAAGTAACAGATGTGAGCGTAATACCTTGTCGATTGAATGTCGACTTGCATGAGTGGCGTAACTAGGTTCCCACTGTCCCTAATTGGAACCCTCCGAACACACCATTCTGGTGCAGAAGCCAGAGATCTCCAGTGGGAAGTGAAGACCCCGTGAAACTTTACTGTAGCTTATTGTTGCGACGTGAGCTCTGTTGTGTAGTGTAGGTGGTAGTTTACCAATCGCAAGAAAGGCTAAACGACGATGAAACACCACTCTTCGGAGCTTACGTTGCTTACCCAGCAATGGGGACAGCAGTAGGTGGACAGTTTGGCTGGGGTGGCACCCTGCTGAAAAGATATCAGCAGGGCCCAATGGTTGGCTCAAGCGGGTCAGCAATCCGCTGTAGAGTGCAAGGGCAAAAGCCAGCCTGACAGGATGACTAACAAGATGGCATCCTGAGTAGAAATACTGGCCTAGCGAACCTCTATGTCCTCCTTGATGGGGGCTAGAGATGACCGAAAAGTTACTCCGGGGATAACAGAGTCGTCGCGCCCGAGAGTTCACAGGCAAGAAGAGCATACAAAAATAACAATCCAATCCGTCGCTTTGAGCGACAAAAATCACACTCGGCGTCGCTCAGATTGAGTTGCATGCGAGAACGCTTCGCATGCTCGCGTTCATCTCACTTCGCGACGCCTCGATTTATTACAATAAATCGAGCCGCGAGCGTGTGGCAGACAGCGAGCGGCGAGACAAGATATTGTGAGCGTCTGCAAAAGACGCGAACGGGTTGAATTGATAGAATACGTTCTTCTTCCAGAACATATCGACGGCGCGGCTTGCTACATCGATGTCGGCTTTTCCTATCCTAGCTGTGCAGAAGCAGCTAAGGGTGCGGGTGTTCACCGATTAAAAGGGATCATGAGCTGGGTTCAGAACGCTGTGAGGCAGTTTGTTTAATATCTACTGGAGATGCTGATGTCAGAAAGGAAGAACCATCTAGTACGAGAGGAACGGTGGCTCGGCGCCTCTGGTCCACCTGTTATCCAGCAGGGTAGGCAGGGCAGCTACGCGCCAAGGGATAAGTGCTGAAAGCATCTAAGCACGAAACCCGCCTTGAAACGAGACATCTTAGGACACTTGTAAAACACGAGTTTGATAGAAGCGGTGTGTACGCACGAAGCCACAAGCGACGTGTTCAGCATGCGCTCACTAACAGTCCATACCTGTAGTTTATTTGCTTGGCAGAAGCCTATGCATGGTTTTCATTTTTTTTTATTTTTTCTTTTAATTTAATTGAACTAGATATATCTATAAAGAGATAAAGTCTAAGAACGAAACTAGGTATAGTGAATATGGTTTTTATTTTTTCAATTCTTATTTCTCAACGAGAATTTTAATTTCCATTAAAGAAAATTAAAAACTAAAAATAAATTTTTACCTAAAGTTCTCAGTTGAGAAACGAGGGGTTTAATTATTCTTTTTGTCCCATAATCTTTTAGAAATATTTTTTTTTAATGATACTCTCTCAGGTTTGATCCAAGTAATTTTAGGTGATGTATTTGAATTATATAACTTTTTACTTAAAAGTCCCGGATATTCAAAAGATTCATTTATTTTTCTATATTCAATAAAATCTCTGCCACTGGAGAATGGGTCTCCATAAAACAATCCACTCGTACCAAATGGTGGTTCTGGTGTTATTTTTAATACTTTCAATTCATCATTCTTTCCATCAAAATTTAATATCACTTTTACATTTACTTTTCTTAATGAGTAATATGATTGGGGAGTATACCCATCCTCACTTGGAATAATATAATCTTTTTTGTATTTAGCATGCAAAGAAAGATTTGCAATTATACCATACTCTTCACCTTTTTCTTGAATGTCCACGAATTGTATAGAGTTAAATTCATAGGATTCTATTTCATATCTCTTATATAAATCATAAATAGTATAACCCTTCTGTTTTGAATCCTTTGTTATTTCATTTAAAATAAAATTTATTTTTTCATTAACCACTCTAGCCTTGACATTGTCAATTCTTTCCTTAAATCTTTTATCCACTTCTAATTCAGATGATAATTGGCTTACTATTTCATTACTCTCTTGATAAATTGTTATCCCAGTATTATTTATTAGCTTAATTTCTTGGTTTAAAGACACCTCCCTGAAGATTTTATCTTCTGTTGCAAGTATTATTCTTGTGTCAGGGTTGTTTATTGACAAATGTAGGATACTCAACCATAATACAGTATCCTTGAACCCTTTATCTGTTTCAGTTTGAAATGGTGGTTTTTTCTGCAAACATCTTTTTAGAATCTCATCTGCTTTGATATCAGGAATCTTTAATAAGTCTAAATTATGTTTTTGCATAAAATTTGAACATTTATCTTTAAAAAAACTATAGAAGTTAAATGATTTATACTTAGGCATGTCAACACCTTCTAATCCAAATCTTTGTTTATATTTCTCATAAAGATTTTCCAAATATTCCAAATCTTTATTTATTGAATGAATCTTTTGAGACAATATCTCTTCCAAGACAATTTCGGGAATTGTCAATATTACCTCGTTTTCTAACTTGTGTTTTTTTATAAAATCAAAAATTGCCCTTATACCGATTGTAGATAAAGGATTATCCCATTCCTCACTAGCAGAATTTCTAATAATATTCGTATCTATAATAATTACATATTTTGTTTTTACCATTCTTGTTAAGTATTAAATTTAGTAACGTATATAAAATTAACTCTTTGTTAATAGTATATTGGAACAAAAAGGAATAAATCGACATTTTATTATCGCCGCCTTCGTATAAAATCAGTATTTTATACGGCTCACTTTGTTCGACCTAACTTTTTTTCTTAATAATCTGAATTGAGTTGTTAAGGTTATCTATTATCGGCTTTAACGATTAGTTTAATCAATCATATTTAAATATAACTTCATAAATGTAAGATTCATGGATAAAGACATTGCTAAATTGGTTAGGTACATAAATTCCAATTATAAAAAGGGAGTCAAGAAAAAAGAACTAATTAGACTTGGATTTGATAACAAACTTTTAAATGAGACTAAAAGATTGGGTTTTATAGAAATTTGGCCACTAGTAGAAACAAGACCAAAGGGAAAAGTTATAGATGCCAACGAAGTTAAACTTACTCAAGAGGGGTTTAAATTTGTATCATCTTTAAAAAAAGATTCAGCACAACAAAATACTTCCCAAAAATTGTGGTCTAATCCTTGGTTTAAATATTTCTGGATTCCTTTGATTGTAGCAATTTTAGGAGGATTAGTGGTAATAATTTTATCAAACAATATTTTTGACTCCAAGCTTAAAATTGTTAGTATTGATATAATTGAAAAAGGCAAGTTTCCAACTCTTGATATAAAAATTAGAAATAATGGGAATCATGTAGCCTTTATTAAATATGCTGAAATTGAAGTGTTGAATATGTGGGAACTAAAGCCTTACATAGTAGCTGATTATGAGCCTGCTAGTTGGAATTATGACCTTATTTTACCTGATAAGAAAACTCCTTATAAAGAGAGAATAGAAATTTCTCAAAGTATACCTTACAAAGGAGTAGATAGGTTTAACATAACTTTAGGCTTTAATAGCACTAGTTTTGAACATAGAGTTTACCACATTAGATTTAGATTGTTTTATGATGAAGATGATAAACTTATAGAGTCTGGGGAAATGTTATTATTTATACAATCAAGTGGAGAGTTACATGGTACGTATTCTCCAGGTGGGGAATTTCTTAAAGAAAGACAATTACATAATAATAGAGTAATTGTCGAAATTGAACAAACTAAAGCCATTAAAAGTAAGTCATTAATTAAAATTATCTCAGAAATTAAAACTTCTTTGCAAGAATGAAAAGTACGGCGGCGATAAAATGTCGGTCGGAGAAAAACGACATTTGACATTACTTTTTATTAAAATTTATTTTATCTCCCCCTAATCCTCAAATACCCCTTTTTGTTAATTTAGAATTCTTTGCATTCTGCAGTAGGTAATTGGTTAGCACATTTCGCCCTTACTTAATTTTATTTTATCGTTAATTCCTATGCTTTAATATTCTTTTTCCTGATATGTTTTTTGAAAATCTTTCTGAGCTTTAGCCATTTTCAAACATTCTTTAAGCACTTTGATAGCCTCTTCTTTATTACAGCCACATGTTTCATAAAGCATGATATTTACTCTTTGGACAAATTTTTCTTTATCCATAGTACCAATCATAAGACTTCAAATTTAATATCTTTCTTGCAAGATTTATTTATAAATTCCATAATCTTGGAGTACTTTATGGATTTAATAAGTTATTGATTCGAAAAGGCAATGATTTTTAAATTATAAATCAATTCTTTTTATCTATGCTTTGTTTAGGCATAGAATCAACAGCCCACACTTTCGGCTGCGGAATTATAGATAGCAAAGGTAAAATTTACGCCAATGTTACGGATGCGTACAAAACAGAAACAGGGGGGATTCACCCAAGCGAGGCAAAATTACATCATGAAAATGCAAAGGACAAGGTTGTTGAGGATGCATTAAAAGCTGCAAACTTAAAATTAGAAGACATTGATTTAATTTCTTTTTCACAGGGGCCGGGATTGGCTCCATGCCTGCTGGTTGGAATGAAAAAGGCAACTGAATTAGCTAAAAAATTAAAAGTCCCTATTGTTGGAGTCAACCACTGCATCGCCCATCTTGAAATAGGAAAATTGATGACTAAGGCTAAAGACCCTGTTTTGCTTTACCCAAGCGGCGCAAATACCCAAGTCATTGCATATGAAGGCGGAAAGTATCGTGTTTTTGGGGAAACTCTTGACCAGGGTGTCGGAAATTTCATAGATTCATTTGCAAGATACATTGGACTTGGATTTCCCGGCGGCCCAAAGATTGAAAAGCTTGCATTGAATGGCAAAAATTACATTGAGCTTCCCTATGTTGTCAAGGGCATGGATGTTTCATTTTCCGGAATTTTGACAAATCTAAAGCAAAAATACGACTCCCTAGAAAATCAAAGATTTTCGGGGCACCAAAAATCCAAAGGATTTTTTAGTGCAAAAAAATACAAAGTTGAGGACTTGGCATTTTCATTGCAGGAGACTGTATTTGCAATGCTTGTTGAAGTTTCTGAGAGAGCAATGGCGCACACAGGCAAAAAAGAATTGGTTTTGGGTGGGGGAGTTGCGTGCAACAAGAGGCTGCAGCAGATGTGCAGGATAATGTGCGGGGAAAGGAATGCGAAATTCTTTGTTCCCCCGAATGAAGTTTTAGTCGACAATGGGCTTATGATTAGCTGGCTTGGGATTGTCCAAAGAAAACAAGCGACAAAAGATTTCAATGGAATAGATATTAAACCATACGAGCGTACTGATGATGTGATTGTGACTTGGAGATAAAATCAAAATAATGCATTACGAAATAAAAATTCCATCCCGAGAGCGACTTTGTGATTCACAGCGCGAAGAAAGTAATCCGCTTTTGAATGATTTTATTGAATCAATAGGCGAGCCTGAGCGTGTGGCAAAACAGCGAAGGCGAGCACTAATGTTTGCCGAAGGCAGATTGAATAATTTTAGAAATAAAACATTCAAAAAAATCAATCCGCAGCCACAATCTGCCTCAATAATCTCTGCCTGCCGCTCCAGTCCAATACAACCTTAAGAACGTCCTGTATTGTCTCGACAGGGATTATTTTAATTTTGTTTATTTTGTCTTTGTCAATGATGATGTCTTTTAAATTAGTTTTTGGAACTACAACATTCTTTATGCCTGCCTCAATTGCAGCTTCAACCTTTGCTGTGACTCCCCCGATAGGCAGCACTTCCCCCCTGACAGACAGGCTTCCAGTCATTGCAAAATCCTGCCTTACAGGAACTTTCTTGAAAGCTGAGATTACACTTGTTGCAACCGCAATGCTTGCAGAATCGCCCTCAACCCCCTCATAAGTCTGCAAAAACTGGACATAAATATCGTAAGTCTCCTTCAAGTCCTCTCCAAAATATTTTTTCACGATTGCAGATACATTTTTTATTGCCTCTTTTGCAATCTCCCCCAGTTTTCCAGTGGCTATTATCTCGCTTTCTTTGCCCCCCGGAGTCACTTCAGACTCGATTGGCAGTATAATGCCTGAAAAAGGGGGAGTCACTCCAATAACAGCCAATCCATTGACTCTTCCAATCCTTTTTCCGGATGTTACTATAACCTCATATTCTTTTTTCTGCTCGATGTACTTGTCTGCCAGCTGCTGCTCCAAAGTCCTTGCAATTTTTTTGGCGTTGACAATGTGCTTCTTCATGACGAGTTTTGATTTTTCCTCTATAGCAAGGTCACCAGCAGCCCTTATCAAACCGCCAAGCTCTCTCAACCTTAATGTCAAGTGCCCTTTCCTGTTGGCCCTTCTCCTTGCTTCCTCTACAATTGCATCAACAGCTTCTCTGCTGAAGTGGGGAATTTTTTTGTCCTTTATCACTTCCTGCGCAACAAAGACAGCAATCTTGTCCCTGTTTTCAGGAGTATCCGGAATTGTTTCTTTCATGTAGATTTCATAACCATAGCCGCTTATCCTGCTTCTCAGGGCAGGGTGCATGTGCTTTATCGTCTCCAGATTTCCGGCAGCGACAAGAATGAAATCGCATGGCACAGGCTCTGTCCTTACCATTGCTCCAGCTGACCTTTCGCTTTGTCCGGTTATTGCAAATTTCCTTTCCTGCAAAGCTGACAGCAATTCTTGTTGCGTTGCCGGCTGCAAGGTTGCAATCTCATCAATAAACAAAACCCCCATATGGCTTTTGTGAATCATGCCAGCCACAACTCTTTCATGGGCAGGTGTTCCAAGCCCGCCGCTTTGGAATGGGTCATGCAAGACATCCCCAAGCAATGCTCCTGCATGCGCTCCTGTCGCATCATTAAAAGGAGCTTGTTTTCTCTTGAAATTGTCAACAATAACCCTTGGAACTTTTACCTTGCTTTCCATCCTCCTGCTTAAATTGAGTGTCAAAGTGAAACCTATCAAAACAAGAATAAGTACAACCATGCTGGCAGCTGTCATTATTGCTGCAACCACATTGCCGTATTTCACATAATAGCTCCACGCAAACCATGGCGCAAAAACAGATATAAGAACTATGATAAACAGGATGATATTTTGGTGCTTCATCACGTACATGCTTTGTATCTTGGCCTTTGCAACCAAGTCTCTTCCTTGGCCTGCGGGAATTGTTCTTATCAATGGCATGTTCTCATCATTTGGATTGGGAAATGCAACAATGTCTGTGAGCTTTTCCATCGGCAATAATTCCGCCAAAGCTAGGCCAAGCATTGATTTCCCGGTTCCAGGCTCTCCTATCAAAAGAACGTGTCTTCTCTGCTGCCCTGCCTTCTTTATTACTTCCACTGCCTCATCCTGGCCAATCACCTGGTCAACAAGCTGCTTGGGCACTTTTATGTCTGCTGTTGAGCTGAATTTAAGAGTAACCATCCCGCCATTGTAAGTGTTTTCTTATTTTTAAATCTTTGGTATTATTATATAGGAAAAGAATCGCTAAGTATTTATAGGGATATTTCAAGGTCTGCTTATGAACTGTAAAAGGGGGCAGATTGGGATGTTTCTCATCACAGCAGTCTTGGTTCTTGCTGCAGGCACGCTCTATTTTTTTAATTCGCCGAAATCTGAAAAAGCAGCCATTGCAACGAACTTTGAGGATGTCAGGAATTTTATATCAACATGCTTAAAGGACACTGCAGAAGAGGGAATTTATTTCATCTCGCTGCAAGGCGGCTATTACAATGCTCCTGAAGACAGCCTGCCTTTCGTTTTTATTAGAATCCCGTATTACTGGCACCTTGGCAATGGCAAAATGCCTGAAAAAGAAACTATTGAGATTGAATTGTCAAAGTTTATTGAAGATGCTGTCCAGCTTTGCGCAAATAATTTCACCGCATTCAGGCAGATTGGATACGATGTTGAATATGAAAATCTGGCTGTCATTTCAAAAATAACGGAAAAAAATGTTCTTGTTGAGGCAAAGTTTCCGGTAAAGATAAATTCAAAAGCTGGCAGCAGGGAATTTAACGATTTTAATTCAATCATCGATATAAATATCAATGAAAAATATGGCTATGCAAAGCAAATAATTGAAGAGCAGAAGAAGGATGCAAACACAATTCCTTTGGGGTTTTTGGCTGAGCTGGCTTACGACAGCAATTTCACCTTTGAGTATATTTATATGGGGGATGGTGATGTTATTTATTCCCTGATTTTCAACGAAAGCCTTGGCAATACACTGATTTATGCCTTTGCGGCAAAATATGACTGGGGGAATGCTACACTATCGCAGCCGATAAGTATAAAGGAGATTACAGAATTCAATCTTACAGAGCCAAAAGTCATAAACTACAAGGTTGATGCATTCGGAGAGAATTTGACGTTTTATGACTATACGGACTTGTTCGACATCAACCCCAAGACGGGGCAAATGAATTTTGACGCTTTTGATGTTTCAAATGGCAATTATAATATTTTGATAAAAATTGTTGACGGCAATGGAAATGAGGCATTCACAATCATGAGAATCAGCATAAACTACAATAATAAATTGCCTGTAATTGAGCCTATTGGAAACCTGACAGCCTTTGTTGGGCAGGAATTTAGCTATAAAGTTAAAGCATCAGACCCTACAAATAAGTATCCTTGATGATACTCCACTATTCAATATAAATGTGCAGACTGGAGAGATAAAATTTACGCCAACATTAAGCGGAAACTACACAATAAAAATAATCGCAACCAATGAAGCAGGCTCAAGCTACGAGTATTTCAATCTGGAGGTAAGATGAGAAAAACAATTTTATTTCTAACAATTGCGATGCTAATGGCAAATTTAGTTTACTCGCAGGAAAGCGTAAATTGGAATGCAAAGGATTCGGATAGTGACAAAAAATTTGCATCGAATTTTGAAAAAGACCCTGCAGGCGGCTTTAATAAAAATCCAGACAAGGCATGGGCAACAATTGAAGCAAACCCAAATTTAATGACTAGGCCT
>JACPMW010000038.1 GCA_016185805.1 Candidatus Woesearchaeota archaeon
CTTGTTTAAATTTTACAAAATTAATTTAATTGAATTGGGAAAAACAAAGGGAAGAAATCTGATTGTTAAAAATAAGAATAAAAACATAATTGATTTACCAATCTCAAAATTAAAAGAAGCATGGACAAGGGGATTTGTTGAGGCGCTGGAATGACAAGCAAAAAACCAAACATTGCGGTCATTTACTTTCCCGGCAACAATTGCGAGGAAGAAAGCCTGAAAGCTGTGCTAGCTGTAGGCATGGATGGCAAGATTGTCCGCTGGAATCAAAGAAAAGATGTTGATAAATATGATGGTTTTATAATTCCCGGGGGCTGGGGATATGAAGACAGGATTAGGGCAGGTGTGATAATGGCAAAAGACCCTGTTTTTGAAATCATAAAGAAAGAAGCGCAGAGTGGAAAGCCCGTACTTGGAATTTGCAATGGCGCACAGGCTTTGGTTGAGTGCGGCATGATACCCGGATTGCAAAACAAGGTGGAAATGGCATTAGCCCCAAACAAAAACCCTTTTGTAAGCGGATACTATACGACATGGATTCATGTCACAAGCTCCGAGGAAAAAGGAAGATGTGCTTTTACAAGCTTCACAGGCAAGGATGAAGTCATCCCAATGCCAATCGCGCATGGAGAAGGCAGGTTCACTACAAAAGACAAGGAATTGGTAAATAAATTGATTAAGAACAAGCAGATTATTTTTAGATATTCGACAAGAGAAGGAAAAATAGAAGAAAATTTTCCCACAAACCCAAATGGGGCAGTTTATAATATTGCAGCAATCTGCAACAGGAAAGGAAATGTAATGGCAACAATGCCCCATCCTGAAAGGTCATCCTTCATAAGGCAGCTGCCCGATATTGTAGAGTTGAAAAACAAGTCTGCAGGAAATTTGCAGGCAATGGAAAGCGCAGCTCCTGCAATGAATATCTTTATTTCGATGAAAAAGTATATAGAAGAGGAGATTTTATGAAATTTAACTTGGAAGGATTTTTGTCAGGAATTAGGCAAAATAACAGAACTTCAAAATTAGCTGTTTTGATAGCTGCCACCCTTTCAACCCATACACCACAAGCTTGGGGTGCGCCTCAAACCCCAGGGCCCACATTCAATGTTGCAAGGGAATTCTGTGAAGTGGCAAAAAAACTTGATTATCCTCTTTCTTCAAGTGAGAGATTATATAGCGGCTTATCTAAAGAGGAGCAGAAGATTTTGGAAGAGCATAGGAGTTTCGCTGGTCTTGGCGAATTTTCACTTGAAGAATTGTACGATAAATGCCTAGAACAAGAACCTGAAAAGCCAGACAAATAATAACCTAAAAATGAAAGCAATCGTTTTGCACAATAAAGGAAGCGCGGACAATTTGAAATTTGAAGAAGTTGAAGCTCCGAAAATAAACGATGATGAAGTTCTTGTCAAATTGAAAGCTGCTTCTGTCAATCATCTTGATATTTGGGTTAGGATGGGAAATGTGCCTGGAAATTATCCAATAATTTTGGGATGTGAAGGAGCTGGAGATGCTGTTGAGGTAGGAAAAAATGTTAAAGGATTCATTAAAGGAGATAAAGTGCTTGTCCATCCAAGAATAACATGCGGAAAATGCGAATATTGTTTTGAGGGCAATGACAACCTGTGCAGGAATACAAGGCAATTAGGCGTTACAACTGACGGATGCTATGCTGAATATGTCAAGGTTCCGCAAGAAAATTTGTATTTGCTAAATGACAAGATAAGCTATGAAGAGGCAGCAGCTGTGCCAATAACTTTTGGAACGGCATACAGAGTCTTGATAAGCCTTGCAAAAACAAAGCCTAATGAGGCAGTCTTGATAATGGCAGCCGGCTCTGGGGTTGGCACAGCGGCAATACAGATTGCGAAGCTTGCAGGAGCAAAAGTGATTGCAGCTGCAGGAAATGACGAGAAGCTTGACAAATGCAAGGATTTGGGGGCAGACTTGCTTGTTAATTATTACAGAAACCAGAATTTTGATGAGGAAGTCAAGCATTTGACAAATGGAAATGGGGTGGATGTAGTTATAGAGCAGATAGGAAGCAATATACTGCCAAAGGCGTTGAATTGCCTGAGAAAAGGAGGAAGATTAGTAACTCTTGGCACAACTGCCGGCAACAAAGTTGAAATGGATGTTCAGCATTTTTACAGGAATAATCTTACAATGTACGGAACTTCCGGCACAACACACAAGGAAGTAAAAGCGGCTTTTGAGCTAGTTAAAGATGGCAAACTAAAGCCAATAGTGGATAGGGCATTTGCATTGAAAGACGCAAGCCTAGCCCACAAATACATGGAAGAAAGAAGAAATTTTGGGAAAATAGTCTTGAAGCCATAAAATGCCTGCAAAAACAGTTGAAATGGTTGTTGGACTGAAAGTGCCTGACAATACTGCGATAACTACGCTGCAGACTCTTAAAAAAATAGGCTTCAATAAAATAAATGATGTCAAAAGGGAGGATTACTATAAATTCGAGATTGATGGTGATGAGCAGAAATTTAAAAACAGGATAAGTAAAGCCGATATTTTGGTTAATGCCAACAAGCATTATTTTGATTTTTCAATTAAAAAATGGAATGATGTAAAGATTTTAGTAAAAAATATAAATGATGACAGAAGCGAGATTTTGTCGACTCTAAAAAACAGGCTCGGGTTCAAGGAAATAAAAAAGATTGAGAAAGGAATACTTTGGACTTTGATAATTGAGAATGATAATTTCAAAGCGATGGAAATTGCTGAAAAGGCGGCAGAAGAGTTGCTGGTAAACAAGAATTATCAGGAATACCGAATTTTGGAGATACATATGGTGGTGAATAAATGAAAAAAGCATTGATTATTTTCGGCTCAAAGACAGATGATTAGGATAAGCTCTGCGCATAAAACTCCAAATGATGTTGACGTAACTTTGAAAAATGATTATGCTGTTGTAATTGCAGGCGCAGGATTGGCAGCCCATCTGCCGGGTGTTGTCGCTGCAAGAATTTTTAGGCCTGTAATTGGAGTTCCTTGCGAGGGAAATTACCAAGGACTGGATGCATTGCTTTCAATTGCCCAGATGCCTGCTGGAATTCCTGTCTTGGCTGTTGGAGTCAATAACTCGCAGGCTGCTGCTGAAAACTGCGCCAAAATGATGAAAAAATACAATAGCGTAACCATTATTGGCAACAAAAATGATGACGCTGTGAAGAAGGCTGCAGAAACCCTGAAAAAATTCCAGATTGTGCCAAATTATAGCGATAACCCCAATCCAAATACCGTGAATATAGAATTCACCTATTTTGACGAACCTGTTGAAAAGAAGGAAGTATTGGTTATTTACTGCCCATTGCTTTTGGAAAAGGATGACAAAGCTGAAGCGGCATTGAACTTTCTAAAGCACTCAACACATGGCTTGTGGGTTGGCATAAACAACGGAGTCAATGCTGCAATTGCAGCTGTCGAGATAATGAACATTGACAATGAGTATGAGGAAATGCTTGTGCATTACAGAAGCGAGATGGGAAAGAAAGTTTTGGAAGCAAATAAATGAATATTAAAGATAAAACTAACTCTTAAAATAACCTCCAGCTACCATCGGTACACCCATAATTAAGCTGTATACTCCATCGCGCCTTACATACTTTGAAAAAGGCCACAAGCGAAAATCAAAACTTACTCTTGAAATTCCAGTATCATTTGCCCGGTTTTCGTGCAACAAATTAGCCCCGTCCCAAACAATAAGCTCCCCAACTTTGGCTTCAAGAGGTGCAAAATCTTTTTTATCCCGCTCTGATTCGGCCCAAATTGTATTGCTCCTGTAGGTATCCGTTACAGGCAAGAAAACATTGACTTCATCTGGGTGGTGTCGCCCATCCCCGTCTGCATCACGATGCCTTCCTACAATAGCTACGTTCTTTGGTATTTGAATTCTTAAAATTGGAATTACTTGAAAGTAAGATGGCTCTGTCAAGTGAACTTTAATTAGCTCCCTGGCCAGTAAATCATAAGTGTCCAAAAATTCCCTTCCTAAGCTTGTCTGGCACTGGGCAAACCCGTTTTTACCGTTAGGATTCACGTGGTCATAAAAAGTTCTATGGAAAGGCACATGCAACTGGTCAGCTACTTGGACCATTTTATACCCTTGGGGTAAGGCCTCGTGCAAGCGCTCAAGTTGTTCGACAGGCATTGAAAACATTTGTGCTACAATCTCTGCTAATGGAAATCTTCGCCTGTCATATTCATATTTGCTAATACCAGTTGAAGAACCATTTATTTGTTTCATATACTGAGGTTAGGGCAGCACTATTTAAATTTTCTTAGAAATTTGTCAGTATAAAATAGCTATCCCATCAAAATCTTTTTATACTGCATATAACACGCAAAATCAAGATGGTTTCGGAAAACATCATAAAAGCACAATTAAACCATACATTAGACAAGACTAATTTCAAAATAGGCAAAAAATATGAAGGAAAAGTAAGGGACAATTACACCTTTGGCGGCAAAAGGCTGATAATAACAACTGACAGGATTTCCGCTTTTGACAGGGTGCTTTGCACAATCCCATTCAAGGGGCAGGTCCTAAACCAGACAGCGGCATTCTGGTTTGAAAAGACTAAAAATATTGTCCAGAACCACATTATTTCAATTCCTGATCCTAATGCAATGCTCGCAAGGGAGTGCAAGCCATATCCAGTCGAGATGGTTGTAAGGGGGTACATAACAGGAGTGACGACAACATCGGCATGGTACAGTTATGAAAAAGGTGTTCGAGATTTCTGCGGAAATAAATTGCCTGAAGGAATGAAAAAGAACCAGAAGTTTGAAAAGCCCATAATAACGCCATCAACAAAAGCCGAGCACGGCTTGCATGATGAATCCATTTCAGGCGAAGAGGTCATCAAAAGGGAATTGGTTGATGAAAAAACATACCGAAAGATGGAAAAGGCTGCCCTTGAGCTTTTTGATTTTGGAACTAAGCTTGTTGCAAAAAATAATTTGATTCTTGTCGACACCAAATATGAATTTGGAGAATTGGATGATGGGCTTGTCCTGATTGATGAAATCCACACTCCAGATTCTTCAAGATTCTGGATAAGAGACACATATCAAAAATTATTCAATGAAGGGAAGGAGCCGCAAAAGCTTGACAAGGAATATGTCAGGGCATGGCTTGCTGAAAGAGGTTTTATAGGAGATGGGCCAATACCAAAAATTTCCGATGAAGTCAGGATAGAGGCAGCAAAAAGGTACATCAAGGCATACGAGATGATAACGGGCAGTGAATTCAGGGCAAACAGCGGGGATGTCTTGAAAAGGATAGAAGGGAATCTTAAAAAAGCAAAACTCATCCTATAGCTTCGTCAAATCCAAACATTTTAATAATACTCTTTCAATGGTTTCTGCATGGATTTGAAAAAAGAAAGAAAAGTTGCCCTTATGGCTGCAAAGGCTGCAGGCAAATCAATCATGCACCATTACGGCAAAAAGGAAAGTATAAAAGTAAAGCCGGACAAAAGCCTTGCTGCCGCTGCTGATTTGGCTGCAAACAGGGCAATAATAAAAACAATAAAAAGGCATTTTCCAGAACACAGTATACTTTCTGAGGAGTCTGGATTTGAAAATAACCATTCAGATTTCAAATGGGTCATTGACCCTGTTGACGGGACCCATAATTTCCTGCACAATATCCCTGTCTTTGGGACATCTATAGGATTGGAGCACAGGAATGAGCTTGTATT
>JACPMW010000056.1 GCA_016185805.1 Candidatus Woesearchaeota archaeon
CCCTTTTGCCGGAGATTGCAAATTGTGCAGCAACTCGAAACTGCACCCGTGCACAGAGTACAGGTGCAGAAGCCTTGGAAAAAACTGCAACTTCAGAAGCTCCGATAATGCTTGCTCAGCTGGGAAGCTTGAGGACATTCCTCCTCCAAAAATCTCGCTAAACAAAACAGGGGAGCAGTCTGGCTTCAAAATCGGACAAAGTTTGTATTATAAAGACGCTTTGGAGTATTCATTTGAAAAAAGATTAGGTGTGCACGAACCATTCAGCTTTCAGTTTGAAACATCAAATCCCACAAGATGCAGGTTAAGCATATTTCCGCCGGCAATAACCCCCGAATCCATAAGCAATGCTGTAATCCCATTGCCTGAGATTCTCCTTAATGACTATGATTACAAAACTAAATATAATGTGACAATAAGGTTTCCGTCCTCTAAATTCACGCAATTGAATGCCTACAACTTATTTTTAAGATGCTTTGACAGGCAGGGAACCCAAAATGAAGAGACCATAATCAAGATTGGCGTGCAGGAGACAGCCAATGACAATGCTCCTCCAGAGATATTGAATATTACTGCCAGAAATAGAGTCAAGAAAGAGCAGGCTAACGGCTTCCTGATATTCACCAATGAGCCTTTTAATTTATGCAAATATTCATTTTATGATAATATGTTTGAAAGTATGAATTCAATAAACTGCACAACTGAGGAAAGGAATATTATTTATGACATAAATTATCCGTTAGGATCATACGCTTGCAATGCAAACATATTTTTGCCGGAAAATTCCAGCCAAATCTTATTTTCATGCGAAGACAAAAGTGGGAACAGAAATGAGAATTATTTATATAAATTTAGCTGATTCTAGCTTTTGCAGTTTCCAACATAAGTGCTGTTTGAAGCGTTGGTGTTGGGGTTCTGGCTGGTGGAATTCTGCACCATCAGGCAGACAGTCTGTACAGGGCAGATGCATGTCAATATAGGACCTGTGGCGCAAACTCCTGGCTGGGTAGCAGGCTTTGTTGTGTTGCAGCCTGTGCCGTCTGTCGCGCAAAGTATAGTGCCGGAGCACACGGAAAGGTTGAATGTCTGCGTCTCGTTGGCCACTACGCTTACATTTCTTTTAAGCGCGTCTTGATTGGCATTGTCCTTATCTTCTTTTTTTTGTTTGTCATCACCGCCACCGCCGCACCCAATTATTATTATCATTAAAATCACCAATAGAAAAAGAAAAAGCTTAATGTTTTTACTCATAAAAGGTTATTTCAGAGTTTCACTATATAAATTTTTTGAATTTTATATTGCAATTTTCCCAAATGACAATATTTAAATACAGCCTTATGGAAAGAAAGAAAGCATGCTTATTTTCAAAAGAAGGCAAAATCTGCATAAAAGAAAACATCTAAAGAAAGCCCAAACTTCTTTCTTTGTAATCATAGGCGTTTTCATGTTTATTGCCATGCTCATAGGCTTTGTCATTTACAACAACATAAAAGCAAAAAAAGTTGAGGAAGAGGCTAAAAAAACAGCAGACTTAAGCCTGCAGGCAGAGGAGATTGAAAAATTTGTAAATGAGTGCATTAGGAAGGCTAGCTTTGAAGGGCTTAAAAAGCTGGGGCAGACAGGGGGCTATCTTGAGCTGCCAAGCATCATCAATTTCAAGGGCACCAGTTACTGGCACCTCGATCAGGTCAATATACAGCCTTTCTTGAACCAGACTCAGGAAAGGCTTTTGGAGCACATAAACGCCAATGTGCCAAAATGCGTTGATGACGAGAAGATAAAACAGCTTGGATTTTCTGCAGAGAAAGGGGAATTAAAAACATCCATCGAGTTTGGCGCAGCAGACATCACAATCAAGACAAATTACCCTATAAAATTAAGCCAGCAGGATTTCACAAAGGAATTTTCTGAGTTCTTCAATACGTTTGACATAAGGTATCGCGCAGTATTTGAGGCAGCTACAGAAATCAATGAGAAAACTTTCGATGCGGATTTTGACGAGAAGGAGCCTTTGAAAAAACTTGACTACCTGAAAAGCCTGGATTTTGATGTTTCCTATAAAAATCCTGAAACTGATATTGTTGCATTCACAATTACAGACAAAAAATCAATCACCCCTGAAAATAAAAATTATGAGTTCAGCTTTGCTGCAAAGCTCGGCAGATCTGAATTGAAAAGGGTGACTGATCTGCAAAACAGAAGCGCTTCGGTTTCAACTCCTTTGCCTTATACTATATTTTCTGTTGACAAGAAGGCGCAGCTTGATATTAATTCTGGAACTACAATAAGCAAGGATGGAAAAGATGTTGAATTTATCAGCGTGCAGCAGTCTTACCCTTCTGAAGCGATTACAAAAGATGTTCCAACTTATAAACGAAACAAGGATGTTGTGCAAAAGCAGGATATAAAATATATTGTAACAAATCCTGTTTACAGTTTTGAGCCAACTGGGTTGCTTTTCAACAATTTCCAGAGATTAACGCTTTATTATGACAAAGAAACAGACGACAGCAAGGGAATGGGCATTTTGATGGGCAAGAACGGGTTTTGGGTTCCGATAACTTCAAAGCACGATTCAATCAACAAAAAAGTTTACACTGGAATTCTTGGCTTTACAGAGTTTACAGCAGTTGCATGCTCAGCCCAAGAAGCAAAAGAGACCATTGCAGAGAATTTATTTGAGCCGAATGCGGGATGTTATATTAGCTTAACATTAACAATAATAGCACTTATTGTTGCTGTCGTATTAATTTTTGCTGGTCCTGTGATTTTTACTGGTGCTGGTTTTGTTGCTGGTAGTGGCGGAGTTGCATCTACAGGTCCGACTCTAGGTGTTATTGGAGCAAAACTTGCTTCCTTTGTTGGCGCTGTTGGAGCAACTGGCATAAGTGTAGGAACTGCTACTGCTATAGGAATCGCCGTTGTTGGCTTATCAGTTTTAAGTACTGTTGGTACAATCCTAGGCGCAACAACAGACACTTTCTACGGCACTTCCCCGGACAACTGCGAAACTTTCTATCCGACTTGCGACCAGACAATAAGCGTTGAAGTTGGGGGAGATGCTGAGGAAGGGCAATGTGTTCCCAAGGAAGGAAGCCAGAGAGTTGCTGCTGGAGCCCCTATCAATGTTTGCGCTCAGGTTGAAAGCTGCGGTAATTTCCTGGAGAAAATGATATGCAAGTCATGCAGCCAGAAATGCACTGCGAAGTTTAATTGATAAAACGCTAATTATTTAAATAAGAGCGCTTATAGCAAGCTTATGGCAACTATAACTGTATCTGAAGAAAAATTCAATAAAGTGCTTGCTGACGTAGAAGCGTTAATAGAGGATGTAAGTTCACTTTTTGATCAAGATGAAATTGCTAAGAAAAGAATAGCAGAAATAAAATCTAATCCCTCGATAGGAAAATCGGAGAAAGAACTCGATGACTATTTAACAAAGAGGGGAATTAATGTTGGCTGATTGGCAAATAAAAGAACATCCAGATTTCTTTAAAGACTTGGATAACCTTAGCACAAAAGACTTGGGAATCTTCTACAAGAAAAAGAATAAAATAAAGCAGAATCCTGAAAGGCAAAAGCACCTTAGCGGTGGCGAAAACTGCTACAGGGAACCAGTAACGGACAACATAAGGCTTATATATTTTATTGAGGGAAATACTATTTGGCTTTTTACAATTGGCAAGCACAAGGAATCCTATAAAGAGTACCTAAAAAGGCTGTATTCTCTAAGAATTAAAGATATTAAGTAAAAGCAGCCAGAAATGCACTGCTAAGTTTTCTTAAACAAGTGTAGTGCCTAATAAATATGTAGGTAGTAGTGCCTAAATATTAGTAATGCCTAATCAATTTATAATTTTAAGATTATCCTTTAAATAATTTCTTACATAGTGCCTAATTTTTATATATAGATAGTGCCTAAAATTTACATGCAAATGGAGAAATAGTAATCTTTATATATCCAAGTAGTGCCTAATCTGTTATGGCCTTTCTCAGAGTCAAGAAAATTAACAACAATTACTATTACTACCTTGTAAAAAGTGAAAGGATTGATGGCAAGGTAAGGCAAAAAGTTGTCAAGTACATAGGCAAGTCAAAAAACCTTGTTTCTATGATTGAAGATGCTGAGCAAAAAAAGGATAGATAAAAGACTGAGAAATTATGTAAAGGAGCATTTAAGTAAAGGTTACTCCAGGCATGCAGTAAAGCATATTCTTGTTAGGCATGGCTATGATGAAAATTATGTTGATGGATTGATAAGAAAGCATTCAGAATTGCAGATTGTTAAAGGCTATTCCGTATTCATTTCATTGCTGTTTTTAATATCAATTTTCGCATTCAATTTGATTTCTGAAAAACAAGCTCAAGTGACAGGCTATGCGGTGAGCAGCGGAACAGAAGGATGCTGCGCATCCATATGCCAACAGACATCAAAGAATGAATGCTATGGGAAGTTTGCTGCAGGGGCAAAATGCCCTGATTTGGAGGAATGCAATGTAGGCTGCTGCATTGACAAGGAGGGATACTGCCTGACAAACTATCTTAGCGGAAACTGCATAAGCGGTTATGGCACAAATATCAACAGGGATTGCAAGGATTTGGTATTTTGCAGGAACATAACTGACAAGTCGTATGGGGCAAGAAAATATAATCTCAAAAACAAAGCGGCTGGATTTTCGGCTTCAAAATCCAATTCTGAATATTACAAGTCATCTTTCAGCATCCAATATTATATTTATGACAAAACAAATGTGCTTTCAGTAATTGCAGAGATAAAAGACAATGGAAAATTGATAGATGAGATTGCGCTTTATGATGACGGCTCCCACAATGATGGAACAAAAAATGACAATCTTTACGGGAACAACTGGCTCAGCTCAACCATTCCGGATTTTGAAGGATTCAAGCAGCTGGATGTTAATGTAATCCTAAAATATGTTGACAACACCCAAAATTCCATAAATAACACACAGAGATTGACTGTTATAAAGGACAACAAATGCGTACCTACTTTCATCCAATGGAGCCAGGATAAGCAGCACAGCATAATCTTCGCTGCGCAAAATTATGACAGTCAGGGCTTTCAGAAATTCGAGACTGATGTTGAAAATTTCTTAGGCGCTCTTTTTTCAATTGACAAGTTCAAAAATAACAAGGAAAATCTCAATGTCCACAGGCTGGAGCAGTCACTTTCTTATTTCAATATCCCGACCTTGGCAAGCATTGCATCAAGCTCCTGCCCGTCATACAACAGCAAGAAAGACCTCATAATTGTATTGGATGCCAATGAGGAGTACTGCGTTGCAGAAAGCAACAAGATAATTAGGGTTAGCCCCCAGGTGATTTTTTACCAAAACATAACCAGCAAGGAATTGAATGAGAGCTTTGCTGATTTCTGCAGCTATATCCTGACTCCAAAAAAGCTTGCTGACCAGATAATTGCCTATGCGACACCACCAACAATTACAGTATCAACATCTACAAATATAACTTACAACTTAAGCAGTCTGAATCTTTCATTTTCAATATCTGCAGTCAATTACCCTGTAAACTACTCAGTTGCTGTCGGAAATTCAAAAGTCCTGGATAAGGTGACAAATGCGGAAGTGGAAGACAACATAATAATCAATTTGGTTAGCGGTACAAACGGAATCCTGATAAGGGCTGTCGACAGGAACAGGAACAAGGCATTCGCGCCATTGCTAATAAATACAACAATACAATGAGAAAAATAATATTATACTTCATTTTGGCAATTTTGTTAGTTAATATTGCTTATGCTGAAAAATATTTCGTGCTGGATGTTAATTACATTATAGGGTCTGTAACTTTCAACAGCATCAATTTGAAAGAAGCTGACAGGTCAATTAAATTTACTGATACCTCTGGATTTTTAGTCAAGACAGTTTCTTTTGAAAATTCAGACATTGGGAAGATTTACTACAACATGTCTGAAAACAAGAAATACATTCTTTATGTGCCTTATAATGCAGATGCTGCAAGGATTGAAGTGTATAATCTGAAGGATTCGAAAGTGATGGATATAGATGTCAGCTCATTTGCGGACACATGCGGCAATTCGATTTGCGAAGGGCATGAGAGCTATGAAAGCTGCACAA
>JACPMW010000054.1 GCA_016185805.1 Candidatus Woesearchaeota archaeon
AGCTTTGAAATTATAAAAAACTTCATTTCAGTCCATCACGATTACCTTCTTTTCCTCGTCAATTGCTTTTTTGATTGCATCTTCGATTGTTTTTTCCTCCTTTTTTGGCTCGGATTTTTTTGACTCAAACTTTTTCTCGTCAAATATCTGCTTTGCAGCCTTGAACGGGATTTGCTCCTCCTCTATATTCTGCTTCTCTTCCTTCTTCTCTTCATCAACAAGCTCGTCAAATTGGCTTGGGTTTTTTTCCTTGTCTTCCTTCTTTTTGTCGTCTTTCCTCATGTAGTCTGAGCCTTCATTTTCTTCTTTCTGGCCGTATTTCTGCTCGTGGTACTTTTTTTCCTCCTTTTTGTTGTCTGAGGCAAGATTAGTGTATTTGGAGGAAGAGTGATAGCTGCTTGAATGAATATCCCACTTGTCCTCAGACCACATCTTCATCTTGTACATTTTGTTTTTATGATGCAACCAAGCCGTTCCATACACATTTCTTTATTTTATATCCTTTCTTGATCAGCAAGTCCGCTTCCCTGTTGTTTTTTTCCAGCACCATTGCTTCAAACTCAAAATCAGGCGCGATTTCATCGAGCTCTAAAAACGGGTTTAATTGCCTCATTCCATCATCCTCCTGAGTTTTTAATCTTTTTAAATCTTTCGATTTTTAACCACTTTATAGTGATTATCATACTTTAGCAAGTATGAGGTCTATCTTTCTCCTGAGCGCGTCTTCGGGAAACGCCCCTATAATCCTGTCCAGCTCGCTTCCTTTGCTGAAGACAATCATGCATGGAATGCCCCTGACATCATGCTTAACTGCAATCTCTTGATTGTCGTCCACATTCAGCTTTGCAAATTTAAGCTTGTTGGTGTACTCTTTTGATAATTTTTCCAGCACAGGGCCGACTATCCTGCACGGCCCGCACCATGGAGCCCAAAAATCGACCAGCACAGGCAGGCTATTCTTAAGAACTTCTTTTTCAAACATGTCATTTGTTACGTCGAGCATTTTCAAAAGATAATACTCTCTGTTTTTAATATTTACTTAAAAATTTTTTGATTTTTAAGTTCCCAAAAATGCAGTGAGTTGTGAGCGAGTTTCGCCCACTCGCATGCCACGCATTTTTTAGGATATTGAAAATAAGAGTCATCTAAAAATAAGATACCTTCTCTTGTCCATGTCCATGTCAATGAATGAGTCGCATTCCTGTTTTAAGACATTTGAGCTTGATTTTCCGAAAGCTATCACTTCTATCCTGCATCCAAGCGCGTGCCTTAGATGGTTGAGCAATGGCACATAATCACCATCGCCGCTCACAATCACAATGGTGTCAAGCTTTGGCGCAAGCTCTATAGTGTCCATCGCCAGCCCGATATCCCAGTCTCCCTTTTTGGCGCCTCCTGCAAAAATCTGCAGGTCTTTTGCCTTGACCTCAAAGCCGATTTTTTCCAGTGCGTCAAAAAAATTTTGCTCTTCTTTTACATCTGCCTTTATGACATAAGTGATTGCCCTTATCAGGCTCCTTCCCCCTGTGGCAGCCTTAAGTATCTGGGCAAAATTGACCTTTGCATTGTAGAGGTTTTTTGCAGAATAGTACATGTTCTGCACATCGACAAAAACTCCTACTCTTTGGTCCTTGTAATGGGGCATCATTTTATTGCTGGAACACTTTGCTCATAGCCGCAGTTGCTGCATATTATCTTGTTTTGCCTGTACGATAAGCACAATTGCCCGCACTTTGGGCATTCCTGGACAACAGAAAACATTTTTTTATCGAATTTCGGCTCATCATAATTCATTATCCTTCCTGAATTAATCCTAATATATAAAGATTATGAATTGTAAAAAAATAAAATTAGAAACTACCTAATGATCTCGTATTCCTTGATAATTATCCAGGTGAATATCAGCAAAATCACAGCGCCTGCAACTATCCAGCTTAAGCCTACGGGGATTGAGACGGTGTACATCTGGTAGAGACCGAATGCCATTATTCCAAATCCAAGCAATAAAAATTTGTCCAGTACAAGCTTCATGATTTCGAATTCCTGCTGCTCGCTCAATCTTCTTTTCATTTATCCTCTCACATTAATGAAAAAGTCTTTCTGCGCATAAATATTGCTTGGCGGAGGCAAGTCATCGTCAATTATGTCAAATGTCAGAAAATAAGAGCCTGACTGCACTCTTGTTGGGATGCTTAATCTTATGTTTCTCACATCGGATTCTGCTGCTGATAAGGTATAAACCTGAGTTTGTGCAAATTGGAACCAGCTTGGATTGTCTGTGCTGAAAGGCGCCCCATCAGGACCCTGTACAGGGTTGAATCTCATCTTATAATGCAGTGGCGTGTCTTTCTTGTTTCTTACGCCAACTGTCAAAACCTGTGCCCCTCCTTTGTCTATGGTGATGTCTGTCCTCGGGAAAGAAACTCTTTTATCTCCGGAGAGCAAATCATCAAGAATTTTTCCTTTTACCTGCTCCTGCACCTCCTCCTGAATGCTTCCCAAGCCG
>JACPMW010000055.1 GCA_016185805.1 Candidatus Woesearchaeota archaeon
AGCCAGAAAATCGATAGTTATCATTGCCAACTATAAGGAATGGGCTACAGAGCTTGATGAAAGAATCAAGTCAAGGCTGGTGCCAGAGATTCTGGAATTCAGGCCATACAGTCATGAGGAGACAAAAGGGATTCTGAAGCAGAGGATGGAATATGCGTTCCAGCCAAATGTATGGGACAATAATGCCTTTGAGCTTGTGGTAAAAAAGTCATTTGAGATGCAGGACATAAGGACCGGATTGTATCTGATGAAGCAGGCTGGACTGATTGCAGAGGACAAGTCATCAAGGAAAATAACCATTGAGCACGCAAATCTGGCATTAGAAAAGATAAAGGACTTCAGCATAAAGAATCCAAGCGAATTGGCAGAAGACGAGCAATTGATTTTGGACTTAGTCAAGCAGAATTCCGGCAAGAAGATTGGTGATTTATTCAAACTCTATCAGCAAAGTGGCGGCAAGCTAGTCTATAAGTCATTTCAAAGGAAAATCGATAAATTGCAGAAAAACAAATTCATCATTGTCGAGAAGACTGCCGGCGGGGATGAAGGTAACACTACAATCATAAAGCACAATTCTGAGAAGAAGTTGACGGATTTCTGATTATCCCTTCAAATTCCTGTCCAAGAACTCAACCGTCTTCTTCCAAGCATCCTTTGTCTCATTGGGAGCATAATTCATTCCGCTAGGATTGGCAAATGCATGCCCCACATTCGGATAAACATGAATTTCATTCTTAATTCCAAGTTCGTTTAAAGCAGCTTCAAACTTTCTGACTGATTCAACCGGAATTGATGTATCTTTATCTCCAAAGATTCCGAGCACAGGCCATTTTATTACAGACAATTTTGTTGCGTTCGTCTCCAAACTCCCGTAATAAATGACAGTCGCTACAAGCTTCTCGTTCAAGGCAAGTTGCAAAGACATTGCCCCTCCAAAGCACCAGCCCATTGAAGCAACCCTATTATCATCAACATTGTCAAGATCTTTTAAATATTGGACTGCAGACTTCATATTCTCTATGGCCTTGGCAGGATTGCTCCTTACTGCGCCAGCCAATTGCCCGGCTTCTGTCGAATTTTTTCCAACTTTGCCATTATACAAGTCAACTGCCAAGACAACATAGCCTTCTGCTGCAAGGCTTCTTGCCATCTCCTTGATGTTGTCGTTTAATCCCCACCATTCATGTATCATCACAACAGCTGGATATTTTCCATCTGCCTTCGGCATTGCAAGAAATCCAGTTGCAGGCCCATAATTGACTTCTCTTGTTTCAACTCCTGACGTATTTCCGTTCTTGAGAATCTCGACATTTCTTACTTGATTAGGCTGGCTCAAATCAGACTGGACTTGCTGCGTGCATGAAATGATCAAGATTAATAGTGAAATTAGAAAGATGTTTTGAATTTTCATTTCTAATGTATAATTTCAAAGCTTTTAAAGTTTTCTGGCACTTTGTGATTTACCTGAACTCCTGAAACATTTGCGATCCCTGGGCCTTTCTTGATAAAATCAATCAATTCTTTTATTTTTTCCTCGTTTCCTTCTGCGACAACCTCAACATCACCATTTTCTAGATTTTTTACATACCCTTTAAGCCCTAGCCCATTAGCTCTATTTCTAACATTTGCCCTAAAGGCAACTCCTTGGACCCTGCCGGAAACAACAAGATGGGTGCATTTCATGGCAAGAGTGATAATTCCCAATCTTATATACTTTACTATTTATTTTCAATATGGCAAACAACCACTGGACACTGGACATTCTTGGCTGAAATATTTAAAGCAACTCAACTCGATTCTTGATGGCAGGAAAGCTGATTCCCAGCTTTTCACCCCTAAAACGCTTTCCTGCTAAAAAATTCGTGGGATTGAAAATCCCACTTGATTAAAGTGTCAACTGATTTTGCAGTTGAAGGTGACAAAATGATAAGATGCAACATGTGCGGAGCGCCAGTCAAGCCATGGTTTGAAGTGTGCTATGAATGTTACAATCCAACATCAAGAAGCATGAAAATCCCAGAGCCTATTATCGCAAAGAGTTTCATGCAGAAAATGGGAATTGATGGCTGGAGATAAAAAATAAAACCGGATAATCCGGTACTCCAAGAAACTAAGACCTTCAAAAGTAAAAATAGTTTACTTATATTTAAACTTTATGCCGCAGTAGGATAATCCGGTAATCCGGGAAACTAAGACCTTCCTGTCCGAAAGGACTTCTGGGTTCAAATCGCGGAAAGGATTAAGCCTTTTTGGGTGAGACTCCCAGCTGCGGCGCATAAACAAAAATTATGAGGTGACTAAAATGGAACTAAGCAACGAATTTGTGGAAGATTTGTTTTTGCAGCAAATCAAGGAACTTACAATAAGGACAAACAAGCAATTGAGAAGCTTTGATGCCCAATGCAGCGGAATAAATTCAAAGTAAGGCGGTGATTTTTATGGAAGAAAAAAATGAAGATGAAGACTTCTACAAACTGGAGTATCTTGAAGAATATGTAGAAGACGATGAGATAGATGGGTTGGAGGAAGGCTTCATGATTGGGTATTTGAATGATTAATTTTTGAAACTTGAAACGAAATTTATTTAAATAGGTACTTCGAGGAATTCTAAAAAAGAGGGATAATTTGTTAAAAAGAATCTACATAAGCCATATATTAATTCTTTTAGTTTTAGTAATTAGCTGTACACCACAGACTCCTGAAGAATCTTCTTTGCCATCAAAAATAAAGCAGACTGAAAAGCAGAAAACAACTCCAAGCGATTTCCTGACTTATGAGAACTCTGATTATGGTGTTAAAATCAAATATCCTTCTGATTGGGAGAAAAAAGAAACTGAGGATTTAATTATTGCATTTGTGTCGCCAAAAACTGGCGCATCAGATGCTGTCCAGGAAAACCTTGGCTTGACAATGAACGACTTAGCCGGACAGTACCTGACATTGCAAGACTATAATAAAATTGCAATTGAGCAATTGAAGCAAACATTTCCAGACATAAAATTCATTGAATCTGGCTCAACAACAGTATCCAATACTCCTGCTTACAAGGTAGTTTTTACAGCATCCAACTTGAAATTTATGCAGGCATGGACAATTAAGAATGACCTTGCTTATGTGTGGTCATATGTTGCTGCGGAAAGCGCATTTTCTGACTACCTGGGCATTGTGCAAAAAATGCTCGATTCCTTTGAGATAACAAGAAATATCAGAGCAACAGCCGAGGAAAAAACTGAGCAGAAGACAGTAATAAACTCAGTCGCTGACGCCGATCCCGCCTTTGTTGGAAGCTGGAGCATATTCTCTGAAAGAATCTTTTACAATATTGGAGGCGCTGGCTCTATGGCTGTCCCTGTCACCAGAAATTTGGAGCTTCTTAAGGATGGGGCATGGAAATTTGGCGACTCTAATGGCAAGTGGACTATGACTGAAATCACAAGCGAGGACTGGACAAGATGGGGAGTTAATCCTTATGGCCCAACAAGAAAAGTTGTGCTGGACAAATGGAATAATGCTGTTGCAGACGGGCCAGTTGAGGAAAGCAAAGGCTATGTTGAATTTATCTGGGTGATATACCATGTTGAGCCGCCTCAGGTGCAGAATGCAGGCACTGTATGGATGAAGTTTGGGCATGGATGAGATGGGAAGATTAATTGAAAAATGGATTATTAATAGCTCGCTGCCAGCTCTTCTAATTGTTCTAATTCTTGGCTTGTTTACAGAGCCGGATTTGACTGGTTTTGTAACAAGCGATGGAAGTTATATTTCGCCAACATCAGATAATAGCTATAAATCCCCTACTTCTGACGAAAGCTACAAGTCTCCGGTGTCTGATAAAGACTATGAATCCCCGACCACTGGCCCAGGCTATATTGCGCCAAAAATAGATGAAAGCTGGGAGGCTCCAAAAGAAGGTCCAGGGTTACTAAGACCAGAGGTTGGCCCGGGGTTTGAAGAGCCACTAATAGGACCGGGGTTTGAAAGGATAGGCGTTTATAATGTCTCCTTTAATGAAAGCGGCGAGAAGATTATCAAAATAATACTTGACATGCCTGAGACCAATATTTCTGACAAGAAAAAAGATGAAATTAAAAATGATCCAAAAAAGCCAAAGGTTGTGCCAAAAGGGCCAATAGACGAAGCTTCTGTAGGCGGCTGGAAGGTTTATGGGATAACACATTATTATAAAAATGGAGGCTCTAAGTTTATACCAGCTACAATTGCGCAGATGAATCTGCATGATGATGGCACTTATGATTATAGGGGCTATGAAGGAACATGGGAATCCGCCCAAATTGCAGATGATGACTGGAAAAAATGGGGAATAAAGAATGAAAACTTCAACAAAAAGCTGATTTTCCATAATTGGCCTGACGGAGGTGGTGGAACTGCAACAGGACCTATAGAAGATACAAGCTACGGCGCTAGATACCTCTGGGCTGTATTTGATGCAGAGCCTCCTGAGAGCGCAGAACCTGCGCAGGCATGGATAAGATTTGTTGCTGCCCCCTATAACCCCAAGGCACAAGATGGGGAATTCTCAGAATTAAGCCTGATAGGGAAGTGGGGAATTCACTTCATACCTCTTCGTTTGAATGAAAAAGGAAAATGGGTGCAAAAATTTGATACAACAACCATACTGGAACTAAAGTCAGACAAAACATGGGCATTTGGCACTTCTCAAGGCACATGGAAAGTTTTTCCTATTGAAGAAGAGGATTGGATAAAATGGAGGGTAAATCCGTATGGGCCTAAGAAAAAGATAGTTTTGGAAGGTTTTGGGGATGATGGAGGAAGTGGCCCAATAGAGGCTTATAAAGGGGAGGTAAGTTTCTTCTGGGCAATGTACAAAGCAACTAATCCAGAAACTGGCAAGCAGCAGCCATTCCAGAAGAAATTCAGACCTTACGAAAATCCAGTTGCGTACCTGACTGCTGAAGTAGAGGGTTCCGGACAGATTTCCAGTGATGACAGCAAATTAAGCTGCGCTGTAAAGGAAAGGGAGGCTGCCCAAGGAGGCAGGGGAAAGAAATTTGTAGAGGATGCAGGTTAAAAAATGGAAAAAATAAATAAAATCTTGATTTGGATCATTGTATTTGTTTTTGCATTGCCTATTGCTTTTGCAGACGCAACAGACAGCGCAACAGGCGAGCCACAATCAGGATGTATTGCTGAGTACGATGTTAACAAGGAGGTTGAAGTAAGAGCAATCCCTGAAGATGGATGGCTGTTTTTGAAATGGAGCGGGGCATGTGAAGGATATGAAGAAGTTTGCAAGGTCACAATGGATAAATCAAAGACAGTGAAGGCAGAGTTTGTTCCTGGATGTAATGACAATTCTGAGTGTTCCTCTGACCAAAAATGCGAAGACTCAAAATGTGTTCCTTTGGAATGCGAGTGCGGCTATGCTGCCAACCACGAATGCTTGAAATACGAATGCTGCTCTAAGGCAGATTGTGGAGAAGGGAGGGCATGTGATACATCAACCCATAAATGCATTTCAGAATCTGAATGCAGGGAATTCTCCATCAAGGGTGATCCGGCTGTCAAGCATGATGTTGTATTTGTAGGCGATGGCTTTGATGACTACAAAATTTTCAGGCAGCTCTTAGTTTATCTAGTAGATTACAACGGAAAGTACAACGGAATGATGAGCATATCTCCATTCAAAGAAAACAAGGATAAGTTCAATTTCTGGATGGTGCTCGCGCCTGATTACCAGCATTGGGATGATGGGGAGCCTGTAAATGAGGATATTGAAAAGTTTGTAAAGACATGCGAAAGGGACACTGTTGTTGTTGTGTCAAGAAACACTTACAGGGCATATGCATTTTTCCCAACATCAGGAAGCAAAGGCGGAAGAGCATATGTTTCATTGGGGTTTGCTGCAATACGAGGCACTGATTATGCAGCTGAGAATTCGGGCAGGCTTCTGCTCCATGAATTCGGGCACGCATTTGGAGGCCTTTCGGATGAATATATAGAATATGGGAAAGGGACAAGAAAAGATATTCATTTATTGCCAAATTGTGCAAAAGACCTTGAAACAGCAAAAGCAAAATGGGGAGACCTTGTTGGCGTTGAAGGAGTCGACTTTTACACAGGAATTCCTGACGTGCCCGGAACAAGATATTTTAAGAACCCCTATGTCTCAATTCCTGAAATTGGCTTGTTTCCGGATGGAAGCGATCCGGGTGATGGCGGATGCGCCTATGAACCGAAAAACATACGGCCAACCACAAGCTCTCTTATGAAGAATCAATTTGAGCCTGGTTACGGCTTTGGGCCTGTAAATGAACGGGAACTTCAGAGGAAATTGGAGGAATACTCAGAACAAGCTACACAAAATACAGATGCAATTGCCTCACAAGGAGGGAGAGGACGCAGATTTATAGAAGATGCTGGCTAAATTCACAACAAAATGGCGAATTCAACATTAGTGGTGTGCAAATGAATAAGATTATTGCCTTGTTTACTGTATTTATACTATTGCCACAGGCTTTTGCAGACACTTTATCATATTCGGTTATCATAGATTACGATAATGGAGCCTTCTCGCTTAAAGATATTTTGTTGATTAAAGCTTCTTCCATGCCTGCTACCGAAAAAGGAGAATATACAGCCAGAATTGTGTCTTTTAGGGAGGAAATTCTATTCAATACCATGTTCAATGTGAATCTAGAGCCTTTTTACAGCATGCCTTTGAGTAAGGAAACCGCAAAAGCTCCTCAAAAATTGGCAAAAATGACTTTTGATTTGGTGCTGCCATATTATGCAAACGCAAAGAGCCTTCAAATACTGAAAAATAATAATGTGCTTCTTGAGATTGACTTAACTAAATTTTCAAGCTGCAATGAGAATAATATTTGCGATGCTTCTGAATCTTTGGAAGCGTGCCCTTCCGACTGCACATGCGGAAATAAAGCCTGTGATGCAAATGAAGATTATTTGAAATGCTCTTCTGACTGCCCTTCTGGGCAAAAAGATAATGTATGCGACAAAGTTGCTGATGGAATTTGCGATCCGGATTGTGGCAATAAAGGTGATTATGATTGCAAGGGAATAAGTTCAAATTTGTTTGCTTATATTGGAATTGCAGCAGTATTGATAATTGGATTTTTTTTAATCAAAAAGTTGAAAGCGTCAAAAGCTACAATTAAAGCAAAAAAGTAATTTATTTATCTGTATATTTTCCAACACAAACTATATATACCATAATTCATTCCTATTCTTATGCGAATCTTGAATTTTGAAGAACTTGGTCTTGAAAAGCAATCAATCATAGATTCAATTGTCAATGGCGCAGTCTTCATCCATCCGACTGACACAATTTACGGCATAGGCTGCAATGCAGAGCTTTCAAAAGCTGTGAAAAAAGTCAGGCAATTGAAGGGAAGGGCGTCTAACCCTTTTTCTGTCATTGCTCCTTCATTTGACTGGGTAAAGGAAAATTGCATCATAACAAAAGAAAGCGGGGAATGGCTTGAAAAACTGCCTGGCCCATATACTTTGATTTTCAAGTTAAAGAATCCTAATTGTGTTGCAAAAGAGGTCAATTCCGGACTTGGCACGCTTGGCATAAGGATGCCCAACCATTGGATAAGAAAGCTGGTTGCAGAGGCAGAAGTGCCTGTTATAACAACATCTGTGAATAAATCAAATGAGGATTACATGACTTCTATTGAAGATTTAGACCCATCAATAAAATCAGGAATTGATTTTGCGCTTTATGAGGGCAAAAAAGAAGGGAAGCCAAGCAAAATTGTTGATTTGACAAGTGCTGTAAAAGTCATAGAGAGATAACTTTTTAAACAAATTCTTTTTATTATATATTATGGAAAATAAGGACAAGTCGAAGCTCAGGATTCTCGCAGCGGGCGACATTCATGGGGATACTTCACAGGCTAAAAAGCTGGCTGAGCAGGCTGAAAAGGAGAATATTGATTTGGTTGTATTATGCGGTGATTTGACTTATGCCGAAACATCAACAGAAGGCATAATAGGCCCTTTTGTGAAGAAAGGCAAAAAGGTTATTCTTATCCCGGGCAACCACGAGACTGTTGCCACAGCTGATTTTCTTGCAGAGTTATACGGCGCAACAAACCTGCACGGCTATTCAATCAAATACAAGGGTGTTGGCTTGTTCGGCTGTGGAGGAGCCAATATAGGATTGTTCCAGCTTGGCGAGGATGAAATTTTTGACTTGATAAAGAAAGGGTATAACAGAATCAAAGACACTCAAAAGAAAATCCTTGTCACGCATGTGCATCCTTCCGGCTCTTTGATGGAGAAATTCTCAAATATATTTCCCGGAAGCGAAGGCATCAAGAAAGCAATTGACACATTTAAGCCAGACATCTTGCTTTGCAGCCATGTGCATGAAGCTGAAGGGATAGAAGAAATGATTGGCAAGACAAAAGTGATAAATGTCGGAAAAAAGGGAAAGATTATAGAAATCTAATAAAATTCAACCCCGTATTTCTTGTCTTTTGCTTTCGGCTTAATTTCCTCTTCCTCGTCTTCCTCCTCTTCCTTGGATTTAGCTGTATCCATCTTTTTAATTTCTTCCTCGCTGAACAGCTCGGCAAACAAGTCCTCTGTGGATTCCGAGGCTTCATCTGTTTCTTGGGCTTGAGCCGTTTCTTGAGTTGTTTCAGAAGAAGTGGTAGCTTCAGGAGAGGTGCTTGCATCATCAAAAATATTTGCCATGGGGCTTGCTGCTTCCTGTGGATTATTGGTAAATACCTCTTGGGACTCTCCAACCAGGTGCTGCAGCATCTTGATGACTTTCTTTATGTCATCATGCGAGTCATGCGACGTGTCAACTTCTATTCTCATGGTACTACTTTTAAATAACAAGCTTAAAAATCTTTTGTTTTTGTCAAAAACCACCAATCAAAGATTTGGGGGCATGCTGTTCTAATGCAAAGATTATTCAGTGGTTTTTGAGCATGCTCGAAAATATGCCATATTTTACAACAATATTGGACTTACGTCCATTAGTCATAGACTAATGGTATATTTTCGACATATTTATTATTTAATCTCATTATCCTTAAGCTCCTCTTTCAGCTTTTCCATTGCATCATCCTTCTTTTTTCCCTTCATCCTGAACACTGCAGCCAATACTATCACGAAGCCGGCTAGAATGCTTGCCCCAATCAATAATATATTTTTAATGAAGCTTGGCTTTTGCAAGGTCTCAGCTATGATTTGCTCTGCCTTGCTCTCTGAAATTGGCTTCGTTTCTGTTGTCTTGTTATCTTTTGCTTGGCTGGCTTGCGATTTTGCTGTCTCATTTTTGCTTACAGCTATTGCTGCATCGGCTGTTTCATTTTGTTTTTCTTGCTTTATTTCAGGCTCTGGTTTTTTGATTGCAGGCTCTGGCGATATGACATCAACAAAAGTGCTGTTTTCTGTTTCCTCATTAATGTTTTTTATTGCGTAATTAAATCTTAATTTGATCGGTTCTTTGCCTTCTGAGGATTTTTCAAGATAGAAAGAATAATTTACCCCTGTATTTGGATTTAATATTAGGGCGCGCTTCAATATCCTCGCACTTTTTTCGAATGTTGGGGTTTCCTTGATTAAGGAAACATGGCTTGGAAGGGTTATTGTGGAAAATCCGTTTATTTCCTCGCTTGGGTGCATATTTTGCAATGAAAGGTTTAGATAAAACGGCTTCTTCACCTCAATATTCTTGTCAAGAATCTGGCTGACTTTCAATTGCTTCGGCAGGACTGTAATGGGCAAGGAATCCGTTGTCTTCTTCTCCATCTCGTAACCGTTAAAATAGCTAAGATTTCCTGATAAGCCGTATTTTCCTTCCTTGCCAGAATAGATTGTCGCAGTGCATGTTTTGTCATATTTTGATTGGAGGGAGCCTTTCCACCCCAGAATGTTGCCGTTCAGCTCGCATCCCTTAGCCCCAATGGCAGAGAAATTTTGCAGATTGTAATTAAAAGCAATATTTGAAATGTCAAAATCTGTGGGATTGGTTATGGCAATTGTTATTTCAGTAGCTTCATTTTGCAGCAGGCTTGATAGCATTGCTTTGCTGCTTGAAGACAGGCTGCCGGTAAGCTTGTATATTGTAGTGTCAACCTCATAATAATAGACGTAGGTGGTTATATTCTTGTAAGAGAAATTTGCCCTGTTAATGCAAACCCTGAACACATTGTTTGGCTTGCACGCCCCATTTTCGACTATCAGGCCTCCTGCAGGGGTGTCAACAAAAGCCTTCTTGCTGCTTTCATCGTATTTGAATCTAAAAGTTGAGCCGTCTATAACTTTGTCAGAGTCCGTGATTACAGTGCCGGAGAATATTTTTGTTTCAGCATGGGCAATTTGGGGCATTAGAAACAATATCAAAATAAAGACAATCAAATTTTTCATGTGTAAATCGTTTAACAATCAATATTTAAACTTAACTCTATTCAAAAACTTTCTGCCAGTTCATGTAGATATTGTTTATTGCTTCATTTGTATCCATACCCTTCAACTCTGCAATCTTTTGGTAGCTTTCAGCTACAAAAGCAGGCTCATTTTTCTGCTCCTTGTAGGGGCTAAGGTAAGGGCTGTCTGTCTCGCAGAAAAGCTGCGTTATTGGGACATTTTTTGCGATATCCTGGAATTGGAAGCTCCTGACTACAATTGTAGGCACTGTCAAGAACCAGCCATTGCTGGCAATTCTCTTGACAAGCGATTTCTTGCCGGAAAAGCAATGCATTATTATTTTCTTGTTTTTTGATGATTCAAGCATCTCGATGCATTTCTGCTCCGCTTTTCTTGAATGAATCACAATCGGCTTGCTTAACTCCTCCGCCAATTCAATCATTTTTCCGAAGTCTTCAATCTGCTGCTTGCTTTCCCCGTTCACAAAATCAAGCCCGACTTCAGAAACAGCAGCTATATTGTTTTTATTTTCTTTTATAAAAGATAGCTCTTCATCAATGTCAAACTCTTCTATTCTTAACTGAGCTTCTCCTGTTTCAGCTTCCTTCTTGAGGGCATCCCTTGGATAGATTCCCATGCCACATTTCAGAATATCATGCTTTTTAGATAATTCCAGGCATATCCTGTTTGTTTCAGGGTTTATGCCATTTGTTATAATGTGCTTTAAGCCTGCATTTTTTGCCCTATGGACAATTTCGTCTATTTTATTGATTAATAAAGGATGGTCTAAGTGTGAATGTATATCAATTAACAGGCTCATTTGATTAATATCTTTAACAAGATTTAAATAACTATTGTGCTTTCTTAAAAGCATGAATACGGTCAGGGATATGGGAGTATAATCTTATATCATTCTAGTTTTGATATTTTCTCTCTTAAATTAAAAAATGAAGCCTGTCAATCATATAAAAATCAAGGGAAAGCTTAGCGTCAATGAGTTAGTCAGGCAGATGAATTTATCTGGTGTTTTGGGATCTGGAAGGCTTGGGAAGGCTGTAAATATCTGCGAAGCAATGGTAAAAGACAGAGAATGCAAGGTTTTTCTTGGGCTTGCTGGCCCTCTTGTCCCGGGAGGAATGAGGGAAATAATAATTGATATGATTGAACACAGATGGGTTGATGTTGTTGTTGCAACAGGCGCTACTTTGACGCATGATTTGGGAGAAGCTTTGGGATACAGGCATTATCAGGGAAGCGCAGATGCAAATGATGAAGAGCTGCATAAAAAAGGCTTTGACAGGATTTACGAGTCATACATGCCAAACAAGATTTATGAAGGCATGGAAGACTTCATTACAAAAAACTTTGACAAATTGAAAGATAAAAAATCAATAAAAGATCTCTTGTGGGAGCTTGGCAGATTAACGCCCAACAGGTCGATATTAAAGGCATGCTTTGAAAGCAAGATTCATGTATTCTGCCCTGCATTGTCAGATTCCGGCATTGGATTGATGCTCTGGGGGCAGCTTGCAAAGGGAAAGCAAATGGAAACAAGGGCGTTTGAGGATTTAAAGGAGATAATCGACATTGCATGGACTGCAAAAAAGACCGGAGTCATTTATTTTGGCGGCGGAGTCCCTAAAAATTACATCCAGCAGGCGATGCAGTTTTCAAAAAAAGCCTCTTATGGCGTTCAAATCACAATGGATAGGCCCGAGCCAGGTGGAAGTTCAGGAGCAGAATTAAAAGAGGGCATTTCATGGGGCAAGATGAATCCAAAAGCCAAGTTTGTTGATTTAATCTGCGATGCGACAATAGCAATGCCTATAATTTGCGCTGCACTAAAGGAGAGAATAAAGATTTAAAAATGAGTAAAGAGTTCTTACAATTATGAAAACAATACATGATATTAAATCAATGAAGTCCAAGCGGAAAATAGTAATGCTTACAGCCTATGATTTCCCCATGGCAAAATTGATGGATGGCATTGTGGATGTGATTCTTATTGGTGATTCAATGGGAATGGTTGTTTTGGGCTATGAAAACACTACAAAGGTCACAATACAGGACATAGCAAGAGCTTCTGGCTCTGTTGCAAGGGCATGCAAAAATGCATTGATTGTCGGGGATTTGCCGTTTGGAGCTTACGACAATGAAGAAGATGCCTTGAAAAATGCAAAAATCCTTTTGGAAGCTGGCGCACATGCGGTCAAGGTTGAGAATAAGCCTGAAATCATAAGATTTTTGGTTGATAAGGGCATAGAAGTAATGGGCCACATTGGATTGACTCCCCAGACAATAACAAACTTCAAGGTTCAGGGCAAAAATGAGGAAGATGCAAAAAATCTTCTTGAATTGGCAAAAGAATGCGACAAGGCTGGCTGTTTTTCAATTGTTCTTGAATGTGTTCCTGAAAGCTTAGGCAAAAAAATAACAGAATCCATTTCATGCCCCACAATAGGCATCGGTGCTGGGATCCATTGCGACGGCCAGGTTCTTGTAACCCATGACATTCTCGGCTTGTTTGAGATGTTCAAGCCAAAATTCGTCAAAAGGTATGCGGAAATCGGCAAGGATATGAAAAAGGCATTTGAGGCCTATGCAAGGGAAGTCAGGGAAGGAAAATTTCCAAGCGACGAGTTCAGCTTTCATTGATTAAACAAGATTTATAAACCATCTTTTTTTCTTGATATGTCTATGGGGGATTCAATTTTCAGGGACAAAACAATAGTAATTGGAATTACCGGAGGCATTGCATGCTATAAAGTATTGGATTTAATCAAAGAATTAAGAAAACTAGGCTCAAAAGTGCATGCAATAATGACAGAAGCCTCAACTCATTTGGTTGCCACAAAGGACTTTGAAAAAGCAAGCGGAAATGAGGTCCAAACTGCATTGTTTCATCCAAAAATAAACTATGTAGAATACATCAAGAAAAACAAGCCGATAAAACACATTTCTCTGGCAGATATGGCTGACTTGTTTCTTGTATGCCCTGCAACTGCAAATGTGATTGGAAAGATAGCAAATGGGATTGCGGACGATTTGCTTACAACCTCAGTAACTGCAACAACAGCGCCTTTATTGATATGCCCCGCCATGAATGTGAAGATGTGGGAAAACCCCATTGTGCAGGATAATGTAAAAAAGCTGAAAAAACTGAACTATAATTTTGTTGAGCCTGAATATGGGGAGCTGGCTTGCGGGTATAAAGGCATGGGCAGACTAGCCAATATAAAAAGAATTATAGATAGAATTGGACTGCTGCTGAAGCAAAGAAGCGACTTGAAAAATAAAAAAATCCTTGTCACAGCAGGCGCAACTGTAGAGGAAATAGACCCCGTAAGAGTCATAACGAACAAGAGTTCCGGCAAGATGGGCATAAATATTGCTGAGCAGGCTTTTTTGAGGGGCGCTGATGTCATATTGCTTAGGGGGTATAACTCAGTAGAGCCAAGCTACAGCATCAAAGAGGAAAAATTTACAACCGTGGACGATTTGTTCAGCAAGGTCAAAAAGTACATCAAATCTGCTGATATTGCAATCCACGCCGCTGCTGTCTCGGATTTTGCAATTAATGACAAGCATGGCTCAAAGATAAAAAGCGGCAAGGAATTGCATCTGGAGCTGGTCCCTACTGCAAAGATATTTGAAAGGCTAAAGGGTATCAACAAAAAATTATTTCTTGTCGGCTTCAAGGCGGAGCATAATTTTTCTGACAGGAAATTAATAGACAGCGCCTATGATATTTTGAGAAAAGCCGATGCAGACTTGGTTGTTGCAAATGACGTAGGCAGGGCAAACAGGGGCTTCGATGTCGACACAAATGAGGTTTTTGTTGTCGACAAGGACAAAAAAGTCCGCCACATCAGGCTTGCTGACAAAAGGATTGTCGCTGATAAAATCTTGGATATTATTATTAATAAGGTTAAATAGACAATTTTATGCAAAGCTGAATTTATCTTTTCTTAGTTTGTGTTCTTTTTCTATACTCGGCAACTGTAGCAATTATTTGTCCAATGCTTGCTTCTAATTTAGGATACCACGGTTGCAATTCAGCATTCTGCCGTAATAATCGTAAAAATTCACCTCTACCAATAGCTGAACTCCATTCACTTAATATTCTTACATACCCATTTAATTCGTACCTGTGTCTTTCATGCTCTGCACCTTGCAGTCTATCATATGTCCAGCCATCAGAAATAACATAATGAACGACTCTGAGAGCATCGGTGAACACTTTAGCTGTCTCACCATCTCGAATTTTTCTATTGACAGCTTCTACTAATGGGGCAACGAATGGAAGTTGATAAATATCAGCCGAACCTTGCATAGCTGCTAATATTCTTTCCTGACCCATAGCCATCTCTCTCAAATAAAATGGCAATGGAGATATGCCCACAATCTCCCCTGCCTTTATTTGTGTTTGATGGGAAATAAAGTTAAGAGTTGCTATCTCATAATGAGTATCCCCTACTCTCATAAAGATATCATTTCGATATCCAGAATGGTGCTCTCTTACTGGCTCTCCTAGATGAAGTAAAAATGTTTCATTTGAGTGCTCTGCCACAAGGTAATGTATTCCATGTCCTGCCCAAATTTGCCTGGAAAAGTTATCAGCCCCAACATGTTGATCATTTTTTATTTTACCCTTACTGGCTTCTCTAAGAGTTCCTCCTCCGAAATAATAAACACGCAACAATGCTGGATCGAGCCTAAGATAATCTGTATAAAATTTCACAAATTCATCAATAGTCTTTTCTGCCATCTCCTGCGGAGTCATTGGAATAAAATCCAATCTACTATACCCAAAGATTTCAAAGAGGCTAAGATGAAGCGGGCTATTCCTTTGTGAACGCTGGTCTTCGTTTCTAACACAAGGTTGTATCGTGCCAAAATTAACTGGCTGCTGAGGTTGAAGTAAAGAAGTTGCTCTTGATTCTCTGAGTAAGATACCATCAAAACTCGCATTAAGATTGTGAAGGTAACCATTATTAACCATACTAACAGGAGGAACAAAACCACCACCAATTACTTCTCTATAAAACCTTCCATATGTACGTCGAGTATGCCCAACATCTTCTAGTGTCATTGATTGTTTCATCATGACTACTAAGTAATGAATCGAAATATTTAAATATTAGTAACCACTATAAGTGGTGAATTTAACTATGAATAGTTAATATGGAACAGGAATTAAAGAAGCTAGGGTTAAGTAAATATGAGTCGAAAGTATATTTGACTTTGATTAAATACGGCTCTCTGGAAGGTAGAAAGCTGTCAAAATTAAGCTCTGTTCCTCAGAGCAAAATATACGAGGTTTTATACAAACTTGCCGAGAAAAAATTTGTTTCGATACTAGAAGTAAAGCCAAAGCTATTCAAGGCTATAGAGCCAAGAACAGCAATAAAAAGTTTTCTGCTGGCGAAAAAGCTTGAGATTGAAACATTAGAAAGAACAATTCCCAATAAATTGAAATCATTAAAAAAATTTGCCGAACCACAAACAGGGGAATTAATTACTGTATATAGGGGAGAGAAAAATACTCATCCTTTGGTAATTAATAAATTTATTACATCTCAAAAATATGTTAAAGATATGTTTACTTTTGAATATATGCCTAATTCAGTATTAAGAGAAATTATAAGATGTATTGAAAGAGGTATAAAAATTCAAATGCTTGCTACAAAAAAAAATGAAGATAATATCAACCTTATAAGAAAAATAAAAAAATTGGGGGTAGGGGTAAAATATTTTCCTGTAAAAGAAATAAGGTTAGCAATAAAAGATGGTGTTGAGGCATATCAAATGATAGTCAATCCCAAAAATATGCTAGATAGAGTGTCAATTGTTATTGAATCCAACGAGCTTACAAAGGCATTAGAACATTATTTTGATTATTTATGGCAAAAAGCTGAAATAATCAAATAATCATTAACTTTTTAAACGTATTAATAATCTTTTATTTCTATGAATTCCGCAAAAGCATTCGCGCCTGCGAACATAAGCTGCATTTTCAAGGTTTATGAAAATAAAAATCCAAGGTGGATGGGCTCGTATGGAATAGGATTCACGCTTAATGAAGGCGTTGTTGTTTCAGCCTCAAAAGCAAAAAGGAATGAAGTTGTATTTAACAGCAAATCAATAAATTTTCCTACTGTAATGAGCGTCATGAAAAAACTGGCCAATGAAAAAGTGCGGGTTTACATAGAGACAAAATTGCCGCTTGGGTGCGGATTTGGATTGAGCGGCGCAAGCGCGTTGGCAGCTGCATATGGGTTAAATAAGCTTCTAGACTTGAAAAAATCAAATAAGGAATTGGCAGTCATTGCCCATATTGCTGAAGTGGAAAATAAGACAGGCCTGGGCGATGTTGTGAACCAGTATTATGGCGGATTCTGCCTGAAGCTAAAGCCAAGCTCGCATTTTGAGGTGAAAAAGCTGCATATAAATAATGCTGATGTTTACTGCAGATATTTCGGCAAAATACCGACAAAAACAATAATAACAAACAAAAGGCTAAAAAAGAGGATTAACAATGCAGCATCCGTAGCGCTAAGTAAAATTAAAAATCTATTAAAGGTGAATGATATAAAATTCGGCAATATAATTAAAGCTTCAAAGGAATTTGCGGCAGATAGCGGCTTGTTAAGGGATAGGCAAACAGCTGAAACAATAAAAAAAATTGAAAAAAGTAAAGGAAATGCGTCCATGATAATGCTTGGCAATGCGGTCTTCAGCGACAAGCCTTTCAAGGGCGCTTTGAAATTCAAAATAGCTGATAAAGGAGCCTGCTTGATATGATCCCAAAATCGCATCCGCGCTATGAATCCTTGAGAACAAGGGAATTGGTAGTATACGGAATAAAAAAAGGTATAACCTCAATGCATGGTTTGATTGCATATGGAAGGGGAGAGGCATTTGATTATTTGCTTGGGGAAAAAACTAATAAGTTTGCCAAAAAATCAATAGAAGCTGCAAGTGCAATGCTTTTGCTTGCAAAACACCCAGTTATTTCAGTGAATGGGAATGCAGCTGCTTTGGTTCCAAAAGAGCTGGCTGAATTATCAAAGCTATTACCAGCCCCCTTGGAAATCAATATTTTTCATCCCTCGAAAAAAAGGGAAACGAAAATTAAAAATCATTTGAAAAAGCATGGGGCAAAAGACATATTGCTTCCAGACAAAAGGCATAAGATTAAATTCCTTGAGTCCAGCAGAAAATATGTGAATCCTGAAGGTATTTTTAGGGCAGACGTTGTTTTTGTGCCTTTGGAGGACGGTGACAGGGCAGAGGCATTAATAAAAAATGGAAAAAAGGTGATTGCAATTGACTTGAATCCTTTGTCAAGGACTTCACAAAAATCGACGATAACAATAGTTGATAATATCATAAGGGCAGTACCATTGTTGATTAAGACGATTAAAAAATTTAAAAAACATGACGGGAATAAGTTAAAAAGTATGATAATTAACGATAACAATAAAAGTAATCTAAAGAAGTCTCTAGATTATATGCTTAAGAATCTCCCTTAAGTCTTTCTTCTCAATGCAGATATCCGCAGTTCTCTTAAGCCCTTCATGATTGCAGTTGAATGCTATTCCCAAGCCTGATTCTTCCATTATCTTCAGGTCATTGAACTGGTCCCCTACAAAAACGCATTCTTTCAGGCTTATTTTTTCCCTTTCTGCGATTTTTTTCAAAGCCAGCGCCTTTGCATCCATGTCAAACTCAGTCGCTTCAACCTTGCTGATCTCCCCTTTTTCATCAAAATAAATCCTGCTCAAAAAGACGTCATTGAAAAATTTTCCATAGTCCGGAATAAACCTCTCCAGAATAATGTTCAACGAGCCCGATATTATCGCCAGCTTCAATCCGTTTTTCTTAAGCTCATTTAAGGTTTCCATTGCCCCTTCCATAAGCCTTAAATGCCCTATTGCCATCAAAAAATCCTGCTTTTTGGCATTTTTTTCCTTCCATAGGCTTATGTCATGCTCCGCCCACTGCAAATAGCTTATCTCTCCATTAAAGAATTTCCTTTTAGCGTCCTCTCTCCTGTGCTTGTCTGTCTGGAAATATTCATGGAATACTTGCCATGAAAATGTGACATTGTCTATCAAAGTTCCGTCAACATCAAAGCACACCAATTTGTATTTTGCCATTCTATAAAGGTCGTTAATACATTCCCTTCTTGAAAAAATTCATTTCTGCAACAGAATTTTTCCCCTTATTCCCGATTTGGATTAATTCCTCCTTAGTCAGCTGGCTGAAATTTTTGGCAATCTCTGCATTTTCCTCGACTTCCTGCGGAGTTTTGCAGCCAATTATTGCCAAATCAACATCCTGGCTTAAAGAATAACAAAAAGCCTCTTTCATCGTTATTGAAGCTAATGCATGCCCTTGCGCTGTCACCTTCATTGCAATAACTCCCATTCCTTTTTTCCTTGCCTCAGGAATTACTGTGGTGATAAATGGCATGTAATGGGCGTCTCCTGCATTGGCGCAAAGCAATACAGTGTCAAAGCTATGCCTTTTTATTGCTTCGGTAAGAATTTCGGGGTCGTGATGCCCTGTAATGCCTGCAAACCTTATTTTGCCTTGCTTTTTTGCATCTTCTAAGGCATGTATTGCCCCGTCGCCTGAAAATATTTCCTCAATGTCTTCTTCAGTCCGCAAATCATGAAGCTGCAGCAGGTCCAAATAATTTGTATTAAGCTTTTTTAGAGAATCCTCAAGGAGCAGCATCGTTCCTTCATATCTTCTCTCATGAGTTTTTGAAGCAAGAAAAATTTTTTCGCGCTTTGCAAATTTCCACAGGCTTTTTCCAAGATAATCGCGGCTTTGCTCGTATGCAGGCGCAGTGTCAAAATAATTGATTCCAGATTCAACTGCTTTCTTGATTACTGCCTCAGCCTCTTTAAAATATCCTGATGTCCTTAAGATTCCCTCTCCGCCAAGGCCTAAAATAGTTGCTTGATGGCCTGTTTTGCCAAGAGTTCTTGTTGGAATCATTGTAATTATGGAGAGAATTTGATACTTAAACCTTTCTAGCATCGCCTGCCAAACTCATCTTTCATATCGTAGAATATCTGGCAGAACTTGACTGTTGCTATTTCAAGCTCTTTTTTGCCTTTCTTTGTGAGCCTGTATTTTTTTATTTTGCCCTTGTCCTTGATTTCTTCTATAAATCCATTCTCGCTCAGCGCCTTCAGAACAGGGTAGATTGTCCCGGGGCTGGGCTTTGAGCCTTTCCTTTTCTTGATTTCCTGGCTCAGCTCATGGCCAGACATAGATTTTTTGCTTATCAGCCTGAGCACTATAAAGCTCAAAAAGCCCCTCATGTCGCAGCATTCCCTCATAGCTAAGAAAAAATATGAAGCATGTTTATAATCTTTTGTTAATTTTGAAATATATATCGTACAACCGATATATTTAAATAGAAGCTGCGTTTACAATATCGCATATCCGATAAAAAATAAATCAAAACTATGGAGGTGCTGAACATGCACGGATGCTGCGGGGAAAGAAGCTTCTTCACAAAGGAAGAGAAGGTAGAGATGCTGAAGGAGTACAAGGAATCCCTTGAGAAGGAAGCCAAAGGGGTTGCGGAAAGGATAACGCAAATTCAACGCTCTGATTAAATTGTAAATTTGGTTGAATTTGCGGGATTGAAAATTCCGCCTAAATCAAAAGAATGTGGAATTTTCAATAAAGGAGCTGCAGAAGCAGTAGATTAATTAAGGGAACAATCACTCCTCTGGGCTGGAAAAGGCATTTGCCTTTCTAGCTCAGTTTTAGACAAGATGGACTACGAAGCAAGAATAAAAAAGGCAAAGACATTTGCAGACATATTTGAGGTAGTCAAGGAAATTGTAATGGAATATCTTGGTGCAGAGCAGGCTGGATTAATGGTCGGTGTTACGGATTTGGGAAGCCATAGCCAAGGTTTCATAGGCGCTTTCTATTCTTTGGATGCAAACATGATTATAATAAATAAAAAGCCGTTGGGAAGGATTTTGCAGACAAATCCTGCTTTATACAACTACTATCTTTTCCATGTCATGCTGCACGAGTATATCCATTCCATAGGATCTTATGACGAGGCAATGACAAGGCTGCTTGTGCATGAGCTAAGCAGGCATTACTTTGGAGACAATCACATAGCCACGCAGCTTGCCTCAGATATAGAAAAGTTCATGCCAAATTTGACGTATCCTAGACATGATTTCCAGCCGCCTCAGGACATAAGCATAGAATTCGTCAAGGGAATTGACAGGAAAAATACAAATTACATAAACTAGGTGAAAAAATGGATTTTGATAAAATTGTAATGGAAAGATATGCAACAAAATTGTTTGACGGCAGAAAGCTGCCGCAAGCCAAAGTAGACGAATTGCTCGAGCTTATAAGGTATGCCCCTTCATCATTCAACATACAGCCGTGGAAGATAATTGTAACAACAGATGCTGAATTGAAGGAAAAGCTTTCTCCTGCAGCGTGGCACCAGAAGCAAATCACAAGCTGTTCCCATTTGCTTGTTTTCTGTGCAAATAAGGATATTGCAGGCAATATAGATAAGCTTGAAAAACAGATGATTCAGAATGGAGCAAAGCCTGAATCGATCAAGGACTACATTCAGATGATGCGGGATTTTGAGAAGGGCCTTTCAGAGGCTGAAAAGCTTTCA
>JACPMW010000057.1 GCA_016185805.1 Candidatus Woesearchaeota archaeon
GCCAGCAATATCCACTTGTTTCTTATATTCCCAAATTTAATGTCCTCATAGGAAGTCACAATACCCAAAAGCAATATCATTGGAAGAAACCAGTAAACAAGCATAAAAATTTGCTTTCAGGAAAATATAAAAACCTTTCTATAATAGAGGACTATTATTTTTAATATGTTTTTCCTCTATTATATTCGAAAGACATAACTAATTTTTATTAAAATCTTATGTCTTTCGTTATAATTATTTAAGCTTAGACATTAAAGCAGCATAATCCCTTGTAGAGATATAGTAGCCTTCATCGATAAGCTTGTTTAGTGTTTCAAGCGCTTGGGCTTTGTTTATAACTTTCTTTCTGAGAGCTGTAAAGATAACAGTGGTTGTCCTTACAATAGGGACATTAAATGCTTTGGCTGCTTTTATGGCAAAAGCGTCATCAAGTATAATGCCGTCATTTTTCTCTATTGCAAGGCTGATTGCCTGATTTTCCCCCGCCCCTAATCCTAAGTCAATGCCCCTTTTGGGATCAATAACCTTAATCCAACCGCCCTTAATAGCATTGCAGATGCTTGAATAGCCTTCTTTTCCTTCAACCAAAACTTCTGCCTTTACAGAAGAGGGGATAATTATAGGAGAATAAGTTTTTTTGAGCAAATCAAGCTTATTTATTTTGCTCAGGCAAATAAGCGCTGTTGCATTGGATATCAAGCTTTTCCTCCCAAAACTTCAAGGTCTCTTTCAAGATCTTCCTTGGAGTAGCCTGTCCAGTCAACATTGTTTTCTTTTGCGATATCAAGCATCTCCCACAATGAAAGCCCGCATTCTTCAGCAGCCTTGCCAATTGAAATTTTGTGCCCCTTTATTCTCTCAAGCATGTTTTGAATCTTCCAAGAGCTTACAGCTTTAGCTAGCAATCTCCTTATCGCCTCTGAGCGGTCTGCCTGCCAGTTCTTTTCAATTTTCGACAAGTCCTTTAGCAGAGACTTATCAAGCCTAACCGAAATAGTTGTTGCCATTTGTATTCAATATCATATAATGTATACACTTATATTTAAATGTTTCTTTCCGACTTTGCCAACCTTTGCAGTAACCGAAAAGTTAAATATTGGTTATCTGTAAATCAGGCAAAACATTTAAATAGTATTACCATAGTAATACGTTTTAGGTGATTTAAATGCAAACAGTGCCAGCTAAATTAACGGAAAAGCTGATATTTGAGGCAGAGGAGCTTATAAAAGAAGGGTGGTATGCCAACAAGTCAGAGCTTATAAGGGATGCTGTAAGGGAATTGATTAAGAAACTGAAAGCTGAGCGCCTGGAATCAGCCATAAAAGAAGACATCTTATGGGGATTGCATGGGAAGTAGGGTGGTTTCTGACACAGGACCATTAATCCATCTCGCTGAAATAAACCTCATCAAGGCTTTGGATGCCTTTCAAGAAGTTTGCGTAGCAGAAGAGGTGATAAACGAGTTAAAGAAGAACAAAGCCAAGGAGAATATCTTTAGAAAAATAAAGCTAATAAACCTTAAGCCTAAATTCAAGGATGTAGCCGAGATACTAGTCAACAAGTTTTCCCTTGATTTGGGGGAATCCCAGTCAATAGCCCTTGCACTGCAAGAAAAAGCTGGCTATTTTTTAACTGACGATTTGGATGCAAGAACAGTTGCAAATGTGCATGGGGTAGAGGCGCATGGAACAGTGGGCATAATTTTAAGAGCTTTCAGGGAAAATATTATCAGCAAAGAAACAGCGGTTAAAAAGGTAAATGAACTGTATACTGCATCTTCATTATTTATAACGAAAGACTTAATTCAACAAATAATTAAATCAATAAAAGAATTTGGAAAACTTGATTTTTAATTTACCTAGAGCTGTCAGACTGCCTCTCTATCTCGAGCTTCTTGGCTATCGCGTTTGAAGCGCTGCTCAGCCTGTATGCGCTGATTATCTCATCTGCCAGGCTATTGACAATCGATTTTTTTGTGTTAAACGTCCTGTGGTATGCGCCTTGGGTCATGTGCCTCAATGCCAAGTCAACCCTTCTTTGGGGAGAGCACTCAACTGCCTTTGGATATCTCGCTCCACCATACTCGATTGTGACAATCTCCTCCCTTTGGGCTGCATTTTCCAGGGCCTTTACAAAGACCTTGACGGGATTCTCTTTTGTTGCTTTCTCAATCTGCTTGAACACCTCTTCTACAATTGAATATGCAGTCTGCGCCTTGCCTGTGATATGGCCGCTTGTCTTGTAATGCTTCTTGCTTTTATGCCCGGGCACCATTATCTTGTTTATCAGCCTCTCCACGATGAAAATTTTGCTCTTGTGGAACTTGCTTCCGGCGTATCTGGCGCCTGTCTTCGGCACAATCCTTGGCTGCAAAACTACATAAAGCTGCAGCCCCTGGTCATCCACCTTTATGCCTTCCATGCTCCATCTGTTGAAAGCCTTTATGTCTGACATTTTTTGATTTGATTATATTTTGTTTATTTGCGTTAATTCAATCCGTTGCCTTCGGCAACAATAGTTACTGCTCGGCTTTCGCTTGTTGCCAGTCGCTCAAGCCTCGCCCATCTATTCAATAAATCATCAAAAGCGGTTTACTTTTATCACATTTACTTATAAAAGTCGCTCTCGGGTTTGAATTTTTATTTCGTAATGCGTTTTTATAATTGTGACTTTATTTCCTTGCCTTTTCTATCCTTCCCTTCAATAAAGCGTCAAGGCTTTGGTCATTGACTTTTATGACCTGCCATCTTACCCCGGGAATGTCGCCTTTTGACTTGCCCATTGCACCGCCGATGCATTCAATTATGACTTCATCGTGCTCGTCAATCATTTTTGTAGCCCCATCCCTTGGGCAGAAAGCAGTCACTTGCTTTCCATTCTTTATCAGCTGGACTCGGACGCATTTTCTCATTCCAGAGTTTGGCTGCTTTGCCTCAAGCTGCACTTTTTCAAGCACGATTCCCTTTGCCTGGGAAGCTCCTTCAAGTGGGTCTGAGCGCTCTTTCATGCGCAAAATTCTCCTGATATACGGGCCATAGTGCCACCTGCCTATTTTTCTTCTATGCTTTAACCGCTTTCCAGCGAATAACCCTCTTGCCTTTTTTCCCATAGTGTTTGGTAGATTAAAATGCTTTTTAAAGCTTATGCAAATTTGGGTTATACTACCCTTATCTCCTTTACATTGAAGTATCTTCTCACAATTTCTGCCAGATTGTTTATGTTGCGCCTTTCCCTGCCTATCAGCATGGCTCTTGTGGAAGTGTCCTTGCCATGTATTGTTATGATGTCTTCCACAAGCTTCGCATCCGAAATTTCAGCAGGATAGCAAAGATTCCTGACAAATTGCAATGCGTCATTGCTGAATTCTGCCAATTTGATTTTTTTCTTGAGAAGCCTTTCCATTTTTTTGATGTTTGCGCCGTTTTTTCCAATGGCCTTTCCCATCTCGTTTTCCTCGATTATGAAGATAAGCTTATCATTTGGTATGCAATCCTTGACTTTTGCTCCTGTGTTTGACTCAAAAAAAGCCATCAGCTTCATCGACTCAGAATCGAGCTTCATCCTGCTCATTTACTACCTTTCAGCAAAGCCAATACAGATATAGAAAAAGGCTTCTTGCATATGACTCCCAATTCATCGTTTGGGTAGTCAAGCTTGTGGAACTCTACCTTGTCCAGCCCGGCATAATAATTTATGTCCCTTTCAACCTTGGCAGGGCAGTTGGCGCTCAGCAAAACTTTCTGGATCCTTCCCAGCTTGAGGCTTTTTATGGTCTTTTCCGTCCCTATAACTATATTCCCTGACTTCATCAGTTTCTTGATTTCTGCCGAGTCTATTTTTTTTGCCATTTTCAATTGGTATGGATTATTCTTTTTACATTTATAATTCCGTTTTCTGACTTTGAGACGTCAATACCGTCTTCGCCATACTCAAATTGTATGATTTTTTTGGATGCATCCCTCACTGTGTGGTCATATTCGACTTTCAAATCCTGCATTGCGTTTGCAAGCCTCCTGTAAAGATAGCCGCTTTTTGGGGTTCTCAATGCGGTGTCCATCAATGAGTCCCTTCCTGTCATTGAGCCGAAGAAAAATTCTGCTGGTGTAAGGCTTCCTTTGAAGCCGTTGCTTATGAACCCATGAGCCTCTGGAGATAAATCCCCTTTCCTGAAATGCGAAAGTGTCCTTTGCTCGTATCCTTTTTCGATTCTCTTGCCCCTCATAGCCTGCTGCCCGACACACGCTGCCATCTGGGCCAAGTTAAGCAAATTGCCTCGTGCACCGGATTCTGCCATAATCATCGTATGCGTTCTTTTGTCAGCATGGTTTGCAACAGTCCTTCCTGTCTCGTTTCTTGCCTTGTTCAAAACCTCGAGTATTCTCAATTCCAGAGTTTCCTGCATTGTCTTGCCGGGAAATGCGTCAAGCTTTCCTTCCCTGAACTGCATTATCAAGCTGTCAACATCTTTTTTAGCGTTATCCAAATCCTCCCTTATCTTCATCTTTGCAGACTCCGGCAGATCGGTATCGGACAATGCGGATGTGAATCCAATCCTCAGCAAGTATTCTATGCCAAGCCTGAACACCTTGCCCAGCAGGTCTATGCTGAGGTCCTTTCCATATTTTTGGTGAATATTTCTCAGCATCAATCCAGACTCCTCCCCAAGGGAATTTCGGTCCATTACCCCTGAGATGAATTTGCCGTCTTCTATAACGACATGCGTTTCCTTGTCGCATTTTTCCTTGCTCCTGTCGCAAAGCCTTGAATGGCCGCTGTAATTAAAATCATCAGGCAGCAAAACGCTGAATACCTCTTTTCCTGCCACAACAGCTTTTCTTGGCAATTTTGAAAAATCAAGAACGCCAACTGCAGACAATAGGTCAATTGCTTCCTCCCTTTTTACTGAATTGTCCTTAGACAGCATGTAATTGCCTGATATGGCATCCTGGGTGCATCCTATTATGCTCAATCCATACCTCAAGGAAATCAATTGGGTCTGAACTTCCATCAAAATCTCGGCTTCTGCCCTTGCCTCTTCTGTCTGGGGAATGTGCAAATTCATTTCATCGCCATCAAAATCGGCATTATAAGGGGTGCAGACTGCCGGATTTAATCTCAAGGTTTTCCCGGGCAATACCCTTACCCTATGGCACATCATGCTCATTCTGTGCAGCGAGGGCTGCCTGTTGAATATGGCAACATCGCCATCCATCAAGTGCCTTTCAATGATATAACCTGGCTGCAATTCTTCC